>NVWT02000009.1 GCA_002733735.2 Robiginitomaculum sp.
GAAATACCGCTAAAAGAGGCCGAAAAATCAACAACTAACGCCTCAATCGACGACACCAAAGATCAATTGACCCAATTTAATGTCCTAGTCGCCGAAGACAACCCGGCTAACCAATTACTAATTCGCACAATATTGGAAAACCTAGGTCAATCGGTAACCATAGTTGAAAATGGATTACTGGTAGTAGAAGCGGCAAATGCTGAAAAATTTGACTTGATTTTCATGGATATTCAAATGCCGGAGATGGACGGAATAACCGCTAGCAAAGTTTTGCGTGACAGCGGTAATTCAATTCCAATAATTGCCCTTACGGCAAATTTAATCAGGGACGAAGAACACCGCTTTCGTCAATCGGGTATGAATGATTGGCTAAGCAAGCCCTTTAGCATTAAGGACTTAGTTCAAAAACTAATACATTGGGGTAATTATTCAAACCAACAGCAAACATCGAAAAGCGAACCAGACTTACGAGAAAGTAGCGCCTAAAGCGATTTAGGTTCAGTTTTGAGGTGCATAAAAACCAACTCCGGTAATTGACAGCTTTCCTCAGTGGACAAACCTTAAAAAATCTCGCCACGAAACAATATTCGTTTTGCGCACTGCTAAAGTGCTTTTTAGTAAAATCCACGTTTCGTTGGATTTACCGTATATTCACCATGTCAAAGAGCCGCATGCCGGCTTAGATGTGCCGGTTGCAAGACCATTATAACAAGCGTGCGTGTTGCGAGTATTCTTGGAACTTATCCTCGTTGTTCAAGTGCTACTAAGGGGCAATGAGTGCTAAATCTTTGCTAATTAACCCTTGGTTTAAGAGCCGTCTTTGCCAATGAGTGCTAATTAAGGGGTAAGCAGTAAGGGTCACGTGACCCTCGTTCGCACTTGTTGTTTTGTCTCGCACTAAAGTACCAAAAACATCACGCATCGGACTCCCTCTCCCGACTCGGGAGAGGGCTGGGGTGAGGGTGTTAAAAGTYGYAATTAAGAAAACTGGATCCCGTGTCGAGCACGGGATTGTCTGTTGAAAGTGTGTATAATGATGGTGCCGGTTCCCTTATGCATAAGGGAACCGGTTGGTAGCTGCTACCGTCACGGGATTGGGTTTTTACGCCCGTCGTCATCGAGGTTACGGCCACCATTTTTTTCAATCGCCTGATGAGTTGAATGGGCCGCTGTTAAACACGCCCGCAGACAATCAAAGGAATGAGGATAACAGATTATGAATAATAACAAAGACATCTTCACAAGGTTTGTTGGCCTTGATGTGGGCAAAGACACCGTTGTCGTTTATGACAGCCAAGGCCAATGTTGTGGAAGTTTTAGTAACGAAAAATCAGCATTGTTAAAACTAGCCAACCACTTTTGCGAACAAACATTGGCCATTTGTGAAGCCACGGGTGGCTATGAAACAAGGGTCTTACAAGCGTTTATCACCGCAAAGATTGCCATCCATCGTGCCGATGCTCGTAAGGTTAAAGCCTTCATTAGATCCTTTGGCACACTGGCAAAAACCGATAAACTTGATGCCCAAGCTTTGGCTGATTATGCGCAAGAACGCCAAGCAAAACTGATCCTATGGGTGCCACTACAAAAGCAACGTAAAACCTTGCAGGCATTGGTGTTACGCCGTGATGAACTAGTTGCTATGCGCACCGCAGAGAACAACCGCTTACAGGCTCCTGATAATCAGCCTGCTAGAGCTTCGATATCTGCTTTGCTTAAACACCTGTCTGGTCAGATCAAGAAGCTTGAGGGCAAGATAAACCAACTTATCGAAGCCTGCAAAGAACTGCGCAAGAGCCGTGATACCATGGTTGCAGTTCCTGGTGTTGGTAGTGTTACTGCGGCGCATTTGTTGGCATTGATGCCGGAACTTGGTTCGATCAACAGAAGACAGATCGCATCATTGGCCGGCTTGGCGCCGCATCCACGTGACAGTGGAAACGCCACCGGCTATCGTAATGTCCGTGGAGGAAGAACCCAAGTCAAACGAACCTTGTTCATGGCAGCCCTTAGTGCTAGCAGAAATCATCCCGTCTTAAAACAAAGTTACAATAAAATGATCGAAGACGGCAAAAAACCAATCGTCGACATAACCGCAATCATGCGAAGACTTATCGTTATCCTAAACGCCAAAATACGTGACCAATATAAAAATATCTAACTGAGTTGATGACGGTGCATGGTGGAATCGCCCTTTACGAACTTTTGCTTTAGCCCCCTCCGCCCCTTTGGGGCACCTCCCCCGCAAAAAACAGGGGAGGAAAACACTCTTATTTGTTTGTTTCACGGTGAAATATCAAAACATCACCAACAGGACTCCCTCTCCCGGAACCTGAATATCTCTATGCGCTCATCCAAGCTGAGCTGGCTGTAAATGTTTCCCATCACAACACTCCAATAGCAAAGTGTTGCACTTGTGTCGTGAACTTTGGGTATCCAGCCTTTTAATTACTACGAGACTAATGGGGCAAAAACTGCCCTCACCCGAATAAATCGTGTGATGAAGGTTAGTGCTGAAACTACGCATCCTTATCATGAGGTGTCGCAAAGCGACCTTGAGGAATTAGTTCACTCAAACTTCACACCAAGTTTTTTCAAGCTTTCAACCGCATCAACATCACCTTGGGCGGCAGATTTTTTGTACCAGTATATGGCCTTTTGTTTGGATTTTCTTACACCAATTCTATTGATATAAAAGAGACCAAGATTAAATTGCGCTTCGGAAAACCCTAGTTCAGCAGATTTTTCGATCAAGGTAAAAGCTTTCCTATTTGATTGCCTAACCCCTTGGCCATTCAAATAGAAGATACCAAGATTATTGTAGGCAGCAGCATAATCCTGATCAGCTGCCTTTTGATACCATTCATAAGCTTTTGCGTATGATTGCTCGACCACTTGCCCATTAGTGTAAGCAATACCTAAATTATATTGCGCATCAGCAGAACCTTGAGCAGCAGCTTTTTGATACCACTTAACAGCTGTAGCATCTGATTGCTCTACTCCCTCACCATTCGCATACATAACACCAAGGTTATGTTGTGCATCGGCATAATCCTGATCAGCGGCCTTTTGATACCATTTTACAGCTTCGACATCTGATTGCTCTACTCCTTGGCCATGTCCATATAGAACAGCAAGATTATTTTGCGAAATAGCATAACCTTGATCAGCTGCCTTTTGATACCAGTTCGCAGATTTTGCGTACGATTGCTCTACTCCCTGACCATTTTCATATAAGACACCAAGATTGTTTTGCGCAGCAGCAACGCCCTGATCAGCTGCCTTTTGGTGCCACTCAACAGCCTTTGCATCAGATTGCTCAACACCTTGACCATTATCGTACATAACACCAAGGCTGAACTGAGCATCAGCATGTCCCTGATCCGCCGACTTTTGATACCAGTTCGCAGCTTTGGCATACGATTGCTCTACTCCCTGGCCATTTTCATATAGAACAGCAAGATTGTTTTGTGCAATAGCATAATTTTGATCAGCGGCCTTTTGATACCATTCAAAAGCTTTCGCATTTGATTGCTCTACTCCTTGAGCAGATCGGTACATAACCCCAAGATTATTTTGCGCAACATCATGCCCCTGATCAGCTGCCTTTTGATACCATTCAAAAGCTTTTGTATCTGATTGCTCTACTCCTTGGCCATAGTCATATAGAACACCAAGATTGAACTGAGCATCGGCATAATCCTGATTAGCTGCCTTTTGATACCATGCGTAGGCTTTTGCATACGACGGCTCTACTCCACGGCCATTCTCGTACATAATACCAAGGTTGAACTGAGCATTGGTATAATCCTGAGCAGCGGACTTTTGATACCATGCGTAGGCTTTTGCATACGATTGCTCTACCCCTTGGCCATTATCGTATAGAACACCAAGATTATTTTGCGCAATGGCATAACCCTGATCAGCTGACTTTTGATACCAATTCACAGCTTGGGCATACGAAAGTTCCACTCCTTGACCGCTCTCATATAGAACACCGAGATTATTTTGCGCAACATCATGTCCCTGGTCGGCGGCCTTTTGATACCATGCGTAGGCTTTTACATATGACTGCTCTACTCCACGGCCATTCGCGTACAAAACAGCAATGTTAACCTGCGCATCATCATCGCCCTGATCAGCGGCCTTTTGATACCATGCAAAAGCTTTTGCATCTGATCGCTCTACTCCCTCACCATTCTCGTACATAACACCAAGATTGAACTGCGCCACTGTATTTCCAGTTCCCGCAAGTTGCAAAAAAACATTCAAAGCTTGCTCGAAATCACCTTGCCTATAGGCCTTAACACCTTGATCCATAGTATAATTATGTTCCGATTGTTTTGCAGCATCATCGGCATATGCTATCGGAACATTAAATTGCGCAAAAGCAAAAGCCAGCAATAAAAAGCCAAGCAGCCAATGCCTTAGGCGGCAAAACTGACTACTTATAACAGCAAAAATCTTAGCCTTATGTGAATTGCGATTTTGCGGCATTTTCTGTTCGGAAATAGTCGTGATTTCAGTTTGGCAGATATTCATTGGCATCAGGCAGCCCTCATTGGTTCAACTTCAATCAACCTTGACTATTATTTCTGCACGCAAAAATCCATTGAAATCGAAAACTTAACCAAATCACCTATTCAGCCGAACACTTGTTCATCATTCATTCACCAAAATCATCACAGTTACGGTTTTTTTACTCTTGGAGATGAAAATGATAAAAACTAAATTACTTGCTGGCGTAAGCATCGCCCTGTTCTCGATTGCTTTTACGACTAATGCCATCGCTAATGATTATGTTGTTGGCTGGAGCGGTGAAGCCTCGCTTTCCGGATCAAAAACTACTGGCAATACTAATTCAACCGACATCGGTGTGGCTATTGCTTTAGAAAAACAAACCGGTCTTTGGACAAGTAAATTCAATACCACTTATGATTTTGGCACAGCCAACGGTGCTAATAACAAGAAGCGCTGGTTAATTGGTTATCAGCTGGATCGCCAGTTGAATGAGCAACTTTATGTCTATGGTAATGCTAATTATTTTTCTGATGATTTTGGCCCGTTCAAACAAGGATCATTCATTGGCGCCGGGTTAGGCTTTAAAGCCATAAACACCGAAGCTGCAAAATGGGAATTAGAGGCTGGTACTGGTTATCGTTCGCAAAAATCACGAGGTACTAATTTGATTTTCCCGATGCGGCAAAACGAATTGGCCGCAAGATCTGCTTCCAACTTTTCCTATAAATTCAATGATGCGGTTAGCATGTTCAACAATTCCGAACTGGTCTGGTCGGATAGTGATACCTATATCTGGAATGATATTGGCATTACCGCACAGGTTTCAGGTAATTTATCTGCACGGTTTAACTTCAGAGTTGATCACCACACCAGCGTTCCAGCCGGCGTTAACAATACCGACACCATCACCCGCGCCGCATTGGTTTATAGCTTGCGGTAGAGCAATCCTAGTAAAAGTGGGTACCGGTTTTACGGAAGTTTCTAATTGTCGCATCTTTTAAGTGAAAAACCGCAGACACTTTTTCACAAGATGCTTCGGGTAAATGCGACCACTAAAAAATGCGCGGCGAACGATCGCCGGCACGCGGTCAAATACCAACCCCCGACAAACAGGACTCTTTCTGCCCACTAAGGGTTTTGTTTTCCTCCACCTTTATGGGGGAGGTGGGATAAACAAAATTTAGCTTATTTGCCTCAGGTTGAAAAAATCTGGCGCAAATTTTCCTTAAACGGAGCTTTTACGATCCCTTGATCAGTAATAAATCCTGTAACCAAAGCATTAGGGGTAATATCAAAAGCTGGATTACGGGTTTTGGTGTCGATGGTGGCCACTCTTGCCGAGGCAAAACAGGTGACTTCATCTGCTTCGCGTTCTTCTATGGGAATACCAGAACCATCAGCGGTATCAAAATCAAAGGTCGATTGCGGACAAGCAACATAAAACGGGATATTGTAATATTTAGCCATTATCGCCACCCCTAATGTGCCAATCTTATTGGCAACATCACCATTGGCCGCCACCCGATCAGTGCCAGTTATAACTAGATCAATTTTCCCAGTGGCCATCATATGCCCAGCCATATTGTCAGTGATCAACGTCACATCAATACCGGCTTGTGCCAATTCCCACGCGGTAAGTCGCGCACCTTGTAATAACGGCCTAGTTTCATCAGCAAACACCGAAAACTCAACACCATTGGCATGGGCAAGATACATCGGTGCAGTGGCGGTTCCCAAACCGGTGGTGGCCAACGATCCTGCATTACAATGGGTCAACACCCCCATGCCAGCCTTGATCAATGGCGCGCCATGCATCGCCATGCCTTCGCACAATTCAATGTCCTCGGCGTGGATTCTTTTTGCCTCAGTGACTAATCTGGCATATAATTGATGACTGTCGTTAAAGTTTTCATTTTTGGCGACATTACTCATGCGCCGCATTGCCCAACCAAGATTTACCGCCGTTGGCCGTGATGAATTAAGATAATTTGCCTGATCCTGCAAAGCGTCCATGAAATCATCTATAGATGCGCCAATAAATGGTTGCATCGCCACACAAAGACCGAAAGCTGCCGCCACGCCGATAGCGGGTGCGCCACGAACTTTTAACTGTAATATTGATTGCCAGACTTGTTCGGCAGTTTCTTGGCGCTCGAAAACTGTTTCCAGCGGCAAGCGCGTCTGATCCAGCAGGGTTAAAGTATCATCTTGCCAGCTAACTGCCGCTGGTAGCTTATTCAAAATATCTAATTTTTCCATTACAGACCCCAACAGATAAACTTTATAAAACACCTTTGACGAAATGTTGTTTATGACTGCAAATATGTCAACGCTTACAAATTATCAATACTCATATAATTACAGTTGCACTTAGCTTTTGGATTTTAGAGAACCAACATGAATTTTGCAAAATTACAATATTTGACAGGCTTATCAGCTTTGGCATTAACTATGGCGTCCTGTGAAACAGTGCCAATGAGCAATAAAGCTGTAGATAACCATCAAGTTACGGCAAGTGACAACAAACACCAAAGCCAGCAATGGTCATACATTGGCGAAAGCGGCGCTGATTATTGGGGCGGGTTACGAGCAGAATACAGCCAGTGCGATGCTGGTGATCAACAATCTCCGATCAATATCGCCAACACTATTGCCGCTGATATAAGTTCACCTATCATAAATTGGTCGCCTTTTATTCCGACTATCTCCAACAATGGTCACACTATCGAAGTAAAATCTCCTGCGGGAAACACCGTGATTCTGGGTGGTAAATCATTCGAATTAGTCCAGTTCCATTTTCACCACACCTCAGAACACACTATCGATGATCAGCAATACCCGATGGAAGCCCACTTTGTGCACAAGGCGGATGATGGAAAGTTAGCGGTTCTGGCGGTTTTGTTTGCTGAGGGTCAGGCGAATCATCAATTAACCGAAATATGGGGAGCAGCTCCAGCTGTTATTGGAGAGATCACGGCTAATTTCATCCTTGACCCCAAACAGCTATTACCAATCGATCGCCAGCACTATCGCTATCAAGGTTCGTTAACCACCCCACCCTGTTCGCAAATAGTAAGTTGGGTGGTGTTCAAACAAAAACCAACAATATCTGCACAGCAAATTGCAGCATTTGCAACGGTTTTTGACGAGAATGCCAGACCTGTTCAAAAAACAAACAGACGCTATATCACAAGATCAAAATAGCATTTCATTAACCATGCTTGTTTAGCAAATCTAAAGCATGGTAAATGACTTATGCCGTTCACAGTGGCGGATTCATTAAATATTAACACCTTAAGCGCACCTTAATCACGTCTTCCCTGAAGACACCCTACCATTCACCCAACGCCTTTCGGGAGTCAGTTATCTGACTCCCGACTTTTTTTTGCCTACATATTTTTTTGCCTAATGGTGATATTTAGTCTTTTATATCCGCACAGGCTTTGCTATAGCCCCCACACCAATACAAGCTGGCCAATGCAAATTGGCGCAAAAGCGAAGTTAAGAAACGGTATTCCTCGGTAGCTCAGTTGGTAGAGCAAGTGACTGTTAATCACTGGGTCGGCGGTTCGAGCCCGTCCCGAGGAGCCATTCCCCCCCAACATATCCCTCAACATAATTGTTAAGTTTACAAGGTATGCGGTGTTTGAGAGCATCATCTTCAATAGCTTTGACACAAAACTGCCTATTTTTTAAGTAAAGCTGCTTAACAATTAGGCATAAACTTGTTTTATCGGCCAATATGGCCTAAAAAGCTTCTATATAAAGCAATTCCATCGCAGTTTGCCGTGAATTACAAACACCCCCGATCTTTTTTGGAAGAAACCCGTGAAAAAAATTGAAGCAATTATTAAACCATTCAAACTGGACGACGTAAAAGAAGCCCTGCACGATGCCGGGGTTCAAGGGCTAACGGTTACCGAAGCCAAAGGCTTTGGTCGGCAAAAAGGTCATACAGAACTTTATAGGGGCGCAGAATATGTGGTTGATTTCCTGCCAAAGTTGAAAGTCGAAGTAGTGGTCACTGATGGGCAATTGGAAAACGTATTAGCCGCAATCGAGACGGCAGCAAAAACCGGCAAAATCGGTGACGGTAAAATCTTTGTCAGCGAAGTGATCGAAATCATTCGCATCAGAACTGGCGAACGCAATGAAGAAGCACTTTAAACATGAACTTATCATTATATAACAATGGAATAACCAAATGTCTGATGCAATACTAAAGCTACTAAAAGAAGAAAACATTAGCTATGTTGATCTGCGATTCACCGATACACGGGGGAAAATGCAGCACTTGACCATGGACATAAGCATGATTGACGCTGAGTTCTTTGAGGAAGGCGTGATGTTTGACGGATCCTCTATCGCCGGTTGGAAAGCCATCAATGATTCAGACATGGTTTTGATGCCAGATGTTTCCACGGCCAAGATTGACCCGTTCTTCCAAGACCCAACATTGACTATATTTTGCGACATTTTAGAACCTGGAACCTTGGCTCCTTACACTAGAGATCCTAGATCCACCGCCAAACGCGCCGAAAAATACATGCAAGCCTCCGGCGTTGGCGATACAGTTTATTTTGGGCCGGAAGCCGAATTTTTCATTTTTGACGATGTTCGCTGGTCAACTAGTGTTGAGAAAACTGGTTATTTTGTTGATAGTTCAGAGTTACCTGTAAACACCAATGCAAAATTCGAATACGGCAATATGGGACACCGCCCTGCTTCTGGAGGTGGTTATTTTCCGGTTCCTCCGGTTGATTCTGGCCAGGACATTCGCACCGAGATGCTAAGCGTCATGACCAAATTAGGCTTAGCACCGGAAAAACACCATCATGAAGTAGCTCCAGCACAGCACGAATTGGGTATGAAATACTCGACATTGGTCGAGATGGCCGACCATTTACAACTTTATAAATACGTTGTGCACAACGTGGCGGACTCTTACGGTAAATCAGCGACATTCATGCCAAAACCATGTGTCGGTGAGAATGGTTCGGGCATGCACGTGCATCAATCTATTTGGAAAGACGGCAAGCCATTGTTTGCTGGTAATCGGTATGCGGATCTATCGCAAAGCTGTCTGTACTATATTGGCGGCATTATCAAACACGCAAGAGCAATCAACGCTTTTGCCAATGCTTCGACCAATTCCTACAAACGGTTGGTACCGGGCTTTGAGGCTCCGGTTTTGCTGGCTTATTCGGCCAGAAACCGCTCGGCATCAATTCGTATCCCATATTCCCCATCGGCCAACGGTAAACGGCTTGAAGTGCGTTTTCCTGATGCTGCCGGTAATCCTTATTTGACTTTCACAGCTTTGCTGATGGCCGGACTTGACGGCATTGCCAACAAAATCAACCCGGGTGAAGCCATGGACAAAGACCTGTACGATTTGCCACCAGAAGAATTAAAAGACATACCCACAGTGTGCAGCAGCTTACGCGAAGCAATGCAAGCTTTGGCCGACGATCATGAGTTCCTGCTGCAAGGTGATGTGATGACCAAAGATCAAATAGATGCTTATATCAAATTAAAGATGGAAGAGGTCACCAGATTTGAAATGCACCCGCATCCAGTTGAATTCGATATGTATTATTCTTCTTAAAAAACAACCATAATTTTGATAAAAGCCGGGAGTTTACTTCCGGTTTTTTTATTAAAACGCTAGCTAAGGTTATATAAACAATCGACGAACCGAACTTTCCAGTTTACAGTTACACTTTGGTACTAGTATACCATTGCACATCGGTATCCATATTTATGAAAGTTTAGTATTTCATGCGTAAATTTTTGTTACTTTCTGCCGCTCTTCCTGCTTTGAGCCTCGCCTTTCCGGCATTAGCGCAGGTTGAGATTGATACTGAATTAACTGACCCTATCGACACCCAAACCATTGATGACGGCAATCCGGCAGACATTGTTATTTTAAGCGCCGGATCGGTACTGACCGGAGCAGGTCAAAGCGCTGTTACCTTAAATTCTAACAACATAGTTACCAATCAAGGTGCAATATCAAGCACTGATGCTGATAACTCTATCGGAATACTGGTTTCAGGAACGGTTGCCGGCGATGTAATAAACTCCGGAACTATAAGCCTGCAAGAAGACTTCACCGGAGCAGATGATGATGATGATGGTGATTTTGACACCCCGTTTGCAATTGGAACTAACCGCACTGGCATTTTGGTTGAAGCTGGATCGATCTTCACTGGGAATGTCTTGAATGATAGTACAGGGCAAATAAATATCGAAGGCAATGATAGTGCTGGCATTCTAATTGCTGGTGATATGATCGGCAATTTAACCAGCAATGGCACAATAAGCATGGTTGGCGATCGCGCCTATGGTGTGTCTGTTACCGGATCTGTTGATGGTAATGTCGTAACATCTGGTCGGATAAATACAGTTGGCGAAGGCTCTAATGGGGTTAATATAGCCGGTGACGTCACCGGCACTGTTCAAAACACCGGTAATATAAGTGCAACAGGTTTTCGCTCTACTGTTCGCGGAAACTTAACCGCACGAGATGCACTTGATGCCGATGATTTACTGGTTGGCGGCTCGGCAATGGCTATTGGGGCAAATGTTGGCGGTGGCATAATAAATGATGCTATCACCGATGAAAACGGTAATTTAGTTCGCGGAAGTTTACAAACATATGGATCAACTCCAGCTCTATTGGTAACAGCCTCACTTGATGGAACAGATAATGGCGACATTAATATTGGCGCCTTTGGAGATGTAGCCGACGACGAGTTTTTTGGGGTGATAAACCGCGGTCAAATATCTGCAATTGGACTTAATGACGGATTTGCGGCTACAGGTATTCGCATTGAAGGCTCAGAAATTGGCGGTGTATTGCGCCAAACAACCGTCGAAGGCGGTTTATTAAGTTCAGGAACAATTATTGCCAGTTCATTTGAAACCGATGCAACAGCCATATCCATTGGCAGAGGCGGCATTGTACCGGTTATTGATTTACGTGGATCAATAGAGACCAATGTCCTGTCACAAACTGGTGGTCGTTCGGCTGCTATAGTTATAGACGCCGGCGCACAAGTAAACGAGCTACGCATAAACACCAGGCTTCAATCAGCGTTTGCCGGCACTGGTGCAGGAGGCTTTTCCGCCGGTGTTGTCGATGAAAGCGGAACAGTTAACCTTCTTATCAATAATGGCCAAATAATAACCATATTCAGCGAACTGCTATCTGATGGCAATGTGGCCGATCCGACTGATACCACCCGCAGAAGAATTGCAGTTGACCTTAGCGCCAATACAACAGGCGCAACCTTACAACAAATAACTGCCGTGGATGATGGAAGTAGCACGCCGTTAACCCCAGAAATTTCAGGTGACATTTTGTTTGGTTCCGGCGGCGACACTTTAGAACTGGCCGGCGGCTCGATCACTGGAGATGTATTGTTTGGTGATGGTGACGATTTGCTGCTAATTGACAATGGCGCAGAGTTAACCGGCGCTATTTACGATACAGACGGACAACTAACACTTGATATCCGCAATGGCCTTTTAGCTCTAGGCGCCGATACTAACCTATCGATCACCAGCGCAACCTTTGGCGCTGATGCACGTTTACAACTAACCATAGACCCTGCAGCAGGCGGTGGTTTTCAAAGTGCATCATTTAATTCTTCAGGCGACGTTACATTTCTAACTGGGTCACGTATAACGCCCATTCTTTCAGGATTAATTCGCGACAATGGCACGTTTGATTTAATTACCGCCAGCAATTTTAACTTTGCTGAAAATTTTGCCACTATGCTGGACAGTGAAACATTACCCTTCCTGTATAATGTGGATTTGAGCCAAGCTGTTGGCTCCGATACTTTAGTAATAACATTAGCTCGACGCTCTGCTGCCGAATTAGGCATGAACATCAACCAAAGTGCTGTTTATGAAGCTTGGTTTGAGGCTATCGTCACCAGCACTGATGAAAGTTTAACTACTGGTTTTGCCGGACTTACAACAGCAGATGACTTTTACGGCGCATACAATCAGCTACTGCCTGAATTTGGTGCCGCAGCCTTACAGTTTACCCGCGCTAACACTGACGGCGCCACCGGTGCGGTTAGTAACCGCTTGGACGCTTTACGCCGAGGATATGGCGATGAAGGTGGCATATGGATACAAGAAATTGGTTACTATATCGATAGAATTCGCAGCTCGGTTTCTCAACCTTACTCTGGATATGGCTTAGGGTTGGCTTTTGGTATTGACCGCCCAATGGCTGGTTTTGATGCTGTTGGTTTTTCTGTAAGCGGCTTTTCTAATCAAATGAACGAAACGCAAGGGTTTGATAATCCATTATCATCTGTTTCCGTACAAGCCGGACTATATGCCGGTAAAAACATAGCGGGCTTAGATTTCGTTGCCCATTCGGCTATTGGACTGGATAGTTTTGATTCTCGGCGAGTTTTGAATTTTGGAACAATTGAACGAGAAACCACGGGCAGCTGGCTTGGCTATCACATTTCTGGCACAACTCGTCTTTCCAAAGATTTCAATTTTAACAAATGGCTATTTAGCCCCAGTGTTTCACTTGATTATCTACGTTTGACCGAAGAAGGATATAAGGAAGTTGGCGGCGGTGTCGGACTTGATTTGGCACTGGATAGCAGAGTTTCAGAAAATCTTTCCGCTACGGCAACCTTTACAGTCGGACGGAAATTCGGAAATGCACGTTCTTGGTGGGCTCCAAGACTAAGAGCCGGTATCCGCAATGACCTTATCGGTGATCCAACAGTAACAACCGCCAGATTTGTCGGGTTTAATGACCGGTTCTCGCTAACTGAAGAGCAATTAGCTAAAACGGGATTATTGTTTGGCTTGTCATTCACTGCTGGCAGCAGATACACATCTTTCGGGTTTGATTTTGATGCTGATATTCGCGATGGATTTACTCGGCATACTGGCAAGGTTGTGATTCGATTTATCTTCTAATTTTGAGATAATCGTTAACAAACCAACAGACCACACCGGTAACCACCTAGAAACAAAGCTAATTTTAAGTGTCGATTGCACCTTGACCTTAATTACAACCTATACGATATTAAGCCTGCGCACACACCTGACGCGCTCTTGCACACTTGGCTTCCCGTGTCCGGTAAGCAAGAATTTACAGAGGCTGACATTCCCCCGAGTGCCAGCCTCTGTTTTGTGGTCATACCATCACCAAACCGCAGCTCACAACAACAACCGACACAGAACCGGTTTTACGGACAGCTTTAGTTACGCGCCGCTTATATATGAAAACAGGAAACGATCTAGATTGGTAGCGTGAAGCTACAAAACAAGCAAATGGCCAAACATAAAACACCCGCTAATAAGAACTGAGGTTGGTGAGGAAGTAGCAATCTTTAAGGAGCATGTTAACAATAGGCTTAATAATTGAGTCGGCATCAACGATAACAGTTCAAACCGGAAACACTTATGACCACTTCTTCTCGAAAATCACTGTTCGATGATCTACCGGATCAAAACACTCAAGAAAATTACTCCGCCAAGGATATCGAAGTCCTTGAAGGGCTAGAGCCGGTTCGTATGCGCCCGGGAATGTATATTGGCGGCACTGATGCCAATGCCATGCACCATCTGTTTTCCGAAGTTCTTGATAATTGCATGGACGAAGTTGTTGCCGGGCATGCTGACCGCATCGAGGTTTCATTTGAAAAAGATAATTGGTTGAAAGTCACAGATAACGGGCGCGGTATACCAATAGACAATCACCCGAAATATAAAGACAAATCAGCATTAGAAGTCATCATGACCACTTTGCACGCCGGCGGTAAATTCAATTCTGATGTTTACCAAACCTCTGGCGGCTTGCACGGCGTTGGTGTTTCAGTGGTAAATGCCCTYTCCACCCATTTGGAGGTGGAAGTTGCTCGAAACCGTCAACTTTACGGCCAAAACTTTKCCCAAGGCATAGCTACTACTNAATTGCTCAAAATGGGAGCAACAGCCAACCGGCGCGGTACTTCAATCCGTTTTCAACCGGATCCAGAAATATTTGGCTCGAAACTAAAGTTTTCGGCGAAACGCCTAATGAAAATGGCGCGATCAAAAGCATATTTACACAGGGGCGTAGAAATACGCTGGAAATGTGATCCTGAGATCTGCGAGGGAACTGATGTTCCTACCGAAGCCCAGTTTCATTTCCCCGGTGGATTACTGGATTTTCTCAAAGAACGCTTGGGCAGTAAAACCATCATCACCGATAGCATTTTCAGTGGCTTGGTCGAGAAAAAAGAAAAACACGGCACTGTTGAATGGGCTTTGGCATGGACACCGCAAGGCTTTGGCGAGGCCGACGGGTTTGTTAACTCTTATTGCAACACTGTACCAACAAGAGAAGGCGGAACCCATGTAGCGGGTTTACGTGCAGCATTAACCAAAGGTCTTCGCGCCTATGCAGAGATTTCAGGACATGGCAAAAAGGCTCCTTTAATAACCGCCGATGATGTTATGGCCACTTCTGGCGCAATGGTTTCGGTATTTATTTCTGAGCCGGAGTTTCAAGGCCAAACCAAAGAAAAACTAGCCTCGGCAGTAGCTGCCAAAGCTGTTGAAAATGCCATGCGCGATCAATTTGACCATTGGTTAGCGGCGGCTCCGGTGCAAAGTGCAAAATTGGTTGAATGGGTTATTTCTCGTGCTGAAGACCGTCTTCGCCGACGCAAACAAAAAGAAGTCAGCCGCAAATCAGCCACTCGCAAATTACGCCTGCCGGGAAAACTGGCTGATTGTTCCAACAGATCCAATGAAGGAACCGAAATATTTCTAGTTGAGGGCGATAGCGCGGGCGGCTCGGCCAAACAAGGACGTGATCGCCATACACAAGCTATTTTACCGCTAAAAGGTAAAATCTTGAATGTAGCTAGCGCGACAAAAGAAAAAATCTTTGCTAATGCGGAAATAAAAGACCTAATGCAGGCATTAGGTGTCGGTCTTGGGTCGCAATTCAATGTCGATGATTTGCGCTATGAGCGAGTGATTATCATGACCGATGCCGATGTTGATGGTGATCATATCGCAGCGTTATTGATGACTTTCTTTTACAAATGCACTCCGGGACTGCTTGAATCTGGGCGTTTGTATCTTGCTTTGCCGCCTTTATACCGCTTGGTACAAAAAGGCAAAAGTGCCTATGCCAGAAATGATGCTCATCGACAGGAATTGCTAGATGGGCCATTTAGCGGCTCGGGCAAAGTAGAGATCAGCAGATTTAAAGGTCTTGGTGAGATGATGCCCGCGCAATTAAAAGAAACCACCATGAACCCGAAAACCCGAACTTTGGCGCGGGTAACAATTGACCCTGACAATTTACCAACGACCGAAGCTCTTGTTGAAACTTTAATGGGTAAAAAACCGGAGTTACGGTTTGAGTTTATTCAAGAACATGCCTCAGAAATCACCAATCTTGATCTTTGAGACTTGTAAACCTTTTTTGACTCTTTATCTAAGAAGTTGATCTGTTTATACTAGAAATACTGAATAAAACAGTATTTCTAGTATAAATTTCTTCTGGACCCATCAACTTATCCAAAAACCGGTACCCACTTTTTGGGTCGATGGAGTATAATAGGCGCAAGCAATGCCAATTTCTGAAACACCAAATTTTCAACCGATAGAAATTACACCAAATTTCTCGGTAACAACTCAGGTTTTCCCTAAGCATTTACCGCAAATCCGCAAAATGGGGTTTGTACGAGTACTAAATGTTCGCCCTGACAATGAAGAAGATCGTGAAGATCAACTGCCTAGTTTTTTATTAGAACCATTGGTAATTAAAACCGGTTTGCAATACTCCCACATCCCGGTAATTTCCGGTGCGGATTTTCCTGAAATGGCCATACGGGCTATGGCGCACCTTTGCTCCCATGAACAGCAAAAGACACTGGCATTTTGTTTAAGCGGCATACGCTCTTTGCGCCTTTGGGCTTTGGGTAGTGCATTGAGCGGTCAAGAACTGCCAGAGCAAATTCAGCTATATGCGGAAAATGCAGGCTTTAAATTGTCACAATTCTCGCACCATTTACAACGTTTGTCCAAATCCCAAGCGCCTATTTATGTTACTGATGATCTTGCCAACATGATTTAGGTTTATCATGGCAAAAGATGACATGATTGTAACTTAATCCGCACCCTACCCACCTTGCCCAAGCCAAAACCAGCAGTTAGAGTTAGTTTATAAATTTGGGGTGGAAATCATGAAAAATACTACACTATCTGCACTTGCTTTGGGCATGGGCTTATTATTTACTCAAAGCCCAACGGCAATCGCTGATGAAGCCCCCTACCCGTCTACTTATCAACCAATAGCTTCCAATAGTGTTTTGCTAAAAGATGCCACCGTCTTTGACGGACTTGGGCAAAAGTTCACCAACACTGATGTTTATCTGGTAGATGGCAAAATTAGTGCTATCGGCCAAGATTTAGAAATTGCAGATGGCGTACAAACCATTGATGCTACTGGTCGTTGGATCACTCCCGGCATCATAGATATTCATTCCCACTTAGGCGTTTATGCCTCGCCAAGCGTAAAAGCGCATAGTGACGGCAATGAAGTCACCTCGCCGGTGACTTCCGAAGTTTCTGCCGAACATGGTGTTTGGCCGCATGACCCCGGCTTTAATCGTGCCAGAGCTGGCGGTGTGACTTCGATGTTAATTCTGCCCGGTTCAGCCAATTTATTTGGCGGCAAAGGAGTAGTTCTTAAAAACGTACCGTCACGAACAGTACAAGGAATGAAATTTCCAAACGCTCCTTATGCACTCAAAATGGCCTGCGGCGAAAACCCGAAACGGGTATATGGCCAAAAAGGCGGCCCCGGTTCAAGAATGGGTAATTTTTCCGGTTATAGAAAAACTTGGGTTAAAGCAGTAGCCTATCGTGAAAAATGGGACAAATACGAAGCTGATTTGGCTAAAGCTAAACCTGACGACAAAAAACAGCCAACAGCACCGACACGCAATTTGCAATTAGAAACACTGGTTGATGTTCTAAAGGGCGACGTTAACATCAACATGCATTGCTATCGTGCCGATGAAATGGCTCAAGTCATCGATATGTCCAAAGAGTTTGGCTATAAAGTGACCACGTTTCACCACGCAATCGAAGCCTATAAAATAGCTGATCTACTTGCAGAAAATGACATTTGTTCGGCTATGTGGGCAGATTGGGGTGGCTTTAAGATGGAAGCCTATGATTCAGTTCGCGAAAACATTCCAATGGTTCATAATGCCGGTGCCTGCGCAATCGTTCACTCGGACAGTGGCGTTGGTATTCAACGCTTGTACCAAGAAGCCGCCAAGGCATTGGCTGATGGTAATAAAGTCGGCTTAAATATTTCCAAAGCTCAAGCATGGGCATGGTTATCAAGCAATCCAGCCAAAGCATTGGGCATTGAAGATCAAACAGGTTCAATACAAAAAGGATTAAACGCTGACATTGTGTTATGGAGCGGCGATCCGTTTGCTATTCGTTCGCGTCCTGATCTGGTGTTTATTGATGGTGCGCTTTTATATGACAGCTCTGATGCAAGCAAAAGAGCCGTATCAGATTTCGAGTTAGGTCAACCCGGTGAAGGAGACGTGAAATGAGTAAATTTATCACATTGTGCTTGGCGTTTATATTATTACAAACGCCAGCAATCGCTCAAACCTTTGCCATTACCGGTGCCAAAATTGTGACCAATAATGGAGCGATAATCGAACATGGAACCATTGTCTTTAATGATAAGAAAATCATTGCCGTAGGAGAAACCACTGCTGTAACTATCCCAGATGCGGCAACTAAAATTGATGGCAGCGGCAAATGGGTTACACCGGGGCTGTTTTTACCATTTTCACAAGTTGGAATGGTTGAGATCGCCGCCGAAAGTTCCACCAATGACACACGATCAAATAAATCGCCATTTTCGGCAGCATTATTGGCCGCAGACAGCTATAATCCAAAATCGGAAAATGTTGGAATAACCAAGATCGAGGGTATTACCCGCATGGCAATCCTACCCACCCCCAGCCGCACAATTTATGGCGGGCAAGGTGCTTTGGTAAATACGTCCGGAGATTTTCGCTCCATAAGAAATAATGCTGCGTTCATTTATGTGCAAATGGGTGAAACCGGTGCCAGAATTGCCGGTGGATCCCGATCTGCATCTTGGCTTTGGTTACGCCAATCATTGCTTGAGGCCAAAGCATGGCGCAAGGGTCGTGAACCTGCCAAGCCATTGCTAAATTCTGCCGATGCCTTTGCCTTACAAAACGTCTTAAAGAAAGATTTGCCGTTTCTTGTGCAGGTCAATCGCGCCTCGGATTTATTGGCTTTGATTGATTTCAAATCTGACTTTAACAATCTAAATGTTGTTGCCGTCGGTGCCAAAGAAGCATGGATGGTAGCTGATGAATTGGCAAAAGCTGATATTACTTTGATCATTGATCCGCATGATAACCTACCTAATGGCTTTGAGAGCCTTGGGGCAACCATGTATAATGCCGTAAGATTGCATAAGGCCGGAGTTAAATTTGCTATCACCAACCTTAGCGACGGATCTTTTAATGCCCGCCTGATGCCACAACATGCCGGCAATACTTTGGCCACGGGTCTTGATTGGGACACAGCATTTGCCGCCATTACCAAAGTACCGGCGCAAATATTCAGGGAAGAAGATAATCTTGGGCGATTAGCAACAGGCATGATTGCCGATATTGTTGTCTGGGATGGTGATCCTTTGGAGGTAATGAGCTCTCCTGACCTAGTATTTATTGATGGACAGAAACAGGACATGACTTCACGTCAAACTCGGCTTCGCGATCGATATTTGACTATCGGAGATGAAAACCCGCTACCATTTGCTTATCGCTAATCATAACCGATCATTGACTTGAGCGTAGTGGCGGGTACTGTCCGCCGCAAGCGGGCAGTTTGTGACCGATTTTACAGTAAAATAGCGAATTTACATGACATTTGATGATCTGGGTCTTGGCCCCAAAACCTTAAAAGCAGTTTCAGAATCCGGATACACCGTACCTACTCCTATTCAAGCTGGCGCTATTCCCAAAGTTTTGCAAGGACAAGATGTTTTAGGAATTGCCCAAACAGGAACAGGCAAAACCGCGTCTTTCACCTTGCCGATGATTGAAATTTTAAGCCAAGGCCGCGCCAAGGCCAGAATGCCAAGATCGATGATCATCGAGCCAACCAGAGAATTAGCCGCACAAGTGGCCGAAAACTTTGAAAAATATGCAAAATACCACAAACTAAGCATGGCATTGCTGATCGGTGGAGTGTCTTTTGGTGATCAAGATAAAAAACTGATGCAGGGTGTTGATGTTTTGATAGCCACTCCTGGGCGGCTGCTTGATCAATTTGATCGTGGCAAAATCCTAATGTCTGGCGTGCAATTATTGGTTATCGACGAGGCTGATAGAATGCTCGATATGGGTTTTATGCCCGATATTGAGAGAATTTTCAAAATTACACCATTTACCCGACAAACCCTGTTTTTTTCTGCAACCATGCCCCCAGAGATTAAGCGTATTGTTGATACATTTTTGCATAATCCGGCAAAAGTTGAGGTGGCACGTCCAGAATCAACAGCCAAGACCGTCAGCCAATTCTTGTTATCGCTGCCATCGAATGACCCAAAGACTAAGCGCAACGCATTGCGCCAAATAATGAGCCAAGAAAAGCTCAAAAACGCGATACTATTTTGTAACCGCAAACGTGATGTTGATGTTGTCGCCAAGTCGCTAAAGAAACACAAAATAAGCGCTGAACCAATTCACGGAGATCTAGCGCAATCTATTCGTACTGCAACGCTTGCCAGTTTTAAGGATGGAAAAATTAAAATATTGGTCGCTAGTGACGTTGCCGCCCGTGGTCTTGATATCCCTGATGTTAGTCATGTTTTAAACTATGATGTTCCGTTTCACGCTGAAGACTATGTTCATCGGATAGGGCGTACTGGACGGGCTGGGCGCACGGGAACCGCAATTACATTATCGACACCAATCGACCACAAAGCCTTGGCCGCTATTGAAACAATGTTAAAAAAGCCAATCCCCAAGTATTTTTTGCAAGGTCAAACTGTTACAAAAAAATCAGAAAAACCCAAACGTGAAGTAAGCCAAACTAAACCAACACAAAAACCGCGCCGAGAACCAAGCCGCAATCAGAAGCCTGAGACAAACGAAAAAGACAATGGCACCGGATTTGACGGGAATATGCCTGATTTTTTCAAAAAATAATTTATATTCAAAATCGCAATTAAATTCATTTTTTTAATAAAATTTACCAAGTGTTTTCATTTACCCCATAAGTTTTGGCTATAAATACTTATAATCACGATTCGATGATGCGGGGCATATAGTGACAAACAAATCAAAAAAAACAACATCGACTGATCCAATACAGTTAATGCAGGATCTGAACGTTGAACCAAGCCCCATAAATTACGAGTTATTTTATAACTTTACCCGAGCCGCCAATCAGGCTCTAGTTAAGGCTATGCAGCCTTATATCTCGGGAAAGAAGTCGTGGGATAATTCTGTTGCTGAAACACTGCACCACAAACACATAGCCAACGATCGTATACATAAAATTCTTGATGACACGACAAAAAGTGTTGGTGATGAACTAAAGTCAGTAATGAAAGTTCTAGAGCAAGCGGGACAAGATGCCGCAAGTTACGGAAAAGTTCTTGAAGGAGCCGGCGGCAACCTTGTTGATGTTTCAGACCCTAGGTCAATCCGCGATATAGTAGAGCACCTGCTAAAAGCAACAGCAGATATGCAAAGCCGTAGCAATGTACTGGAAAGTAAACTGGCTAAAACCAATCAACAGGTTGAGGCCTTGCAAGGAAACCTTGATCGAGTGAAAATTGAAGCAATGACTGACTCACTAAGTGGGTTATGCAATCGCAAACGCTTTGATGAAGCTCTAAAAGACGAAATGAAACAATCCGCCAAAACAAAAGAACCGCTGGCTTTGGTTTTTTGTGATATTGATCACTTCAAACGTTTTAACGATACATGGGGACACCAAACAGGCGATCAAATTATCCGCTTTGTCTCATCAACATTAAAACGTCATGTTAGCAAACACCACGTGGCAGCCCGCTATGGTGGCGAGGAATTTGCTATCATCATGCCGGCAACAGATTTATCTGTAGCCATTGATGTTGCACAAAATATCCGTGAGAAAATTGAACGCAAAAAATTAGTTCGTAAATCAACTAACGAAGATTTGGGAAAAGTCACCATATCCATGGGCGTTTCGTTGTTTCGGGACACCGATGAAATTGAAGAATTTATCGAAAGAGCTGATGTGGCGCTTTATCAATCAAAGCAAAATGGTCGTAATAGACTAAGCGTAGAGGCCGCCACAGAAAAGGCCGCTTAAAAGCTAACGGCCCTAGTATGCGTAAAATTTGACCTGTATCAGAACCTTTCTCATGAATCTTGGTGCGACAGTTAGTCACTTGACTATGCTTTTTTTAAGCATAGCTTAGGCAAAGGTTACCGCTATTTATGTAGCGATTTACCGTATTTAAACGGGAGACCAAAATGTCTGGAATGCACAATAAATCAAAAATTGTAATGACTTCACTACTGCTGTCCTTCGGACTATCGGCAGCAGCTTTAGCCTCCGAGCCGCTAGCAACAACTAACGATGAGAACTACGACACTCTGAAATCCGAAATCAACGAATTGCGCGATCAAATCGCAATCATGCAAGAATTACTAAAACAACAAAGCATTGTACTTCAAAACAAAGTAGAACCAGAAGTCTCAAAAGCTGAGATAAAAAAACTTAAAAAAGATGTCAAAAAAGTAGCCAAATTAGCAAAAAGCGCCGAAGAATGGAAAAACACCAACTCGACAGTGCATTTGGCTGGCTATGCTTCTGTCGGGTTTAGCAAACAGGCCGGGGCAAATGGCAGCTTTTCTCAAGCACAGTTTTCCCCAATATTCCACTATCAATATAAAGATAAAGTATTATTGGAATCAGAGCTAGAATTAAAAATCCTTCCAGACGGAAGCACTAGTGTTGGAATGGAATACCTAACTATTGATCTGATATTAAATGATTATATGGCATTGATTGCCGGTAAATTCATCAGCCCCCTTGGGCAGTTTCGCCAAAATATTCACCCGTCATGGATCAATAAACTACCTTCGGCTCCAGTTGGTTTTGGCCACGATCAAGCAGCACCCGTTGCCGATACTGGAATACAGCTCAGAGGAGCAATTCCAATGGGTGACAGTGATATGCGAGCCAATTACGCCGTATATGTCTCTAATGGCCCAGAATTGATACCCGAAGGATCGGAGATAGAGGAAATTGCCACCGAAGGTGTAGCTAGAGACCAAGACGGTAAAAAAGTATATGGTGGAAGAGTTGGTTTTAACCCAATAGCAAAAATGGAAATTGGACTTTCAGTAGCATCTGGACAAGCAGCTATCGCCTTGGAAAGCGCAAGGTCTTATAATGTACTTGGTGCAGATTTTGCTTATCAATGGGAAAAGCTTGATTTACGTGGTGAATATGTTCAACAAAAAGTCGGCGCATTAAGCAGTAGCGTAGCGCCAGAAAGCTGGAAATGGTCATCATGGTATATGCAAGGAGCGTATAAATTGCCGAATAATTTTGAGGCAGTAGCACGCTATTCTGACTATGACTCACCCCATGCAAGTCAGGATCAAAGACAATTGGCAATCGGCTTAAACTATTTGTTTGCGCCACAAGTAATTACCAAAATTTCCTATGAATTCAACGATGGCTTAGCTGGGACGTCTGCTGCGGCCAATAGAATAAGAGCACAAATTGCGTATGGATTTTAACCTATCAATGATAAGGAGAATTGTCATGAGAATTTATAAAATAGCTTACTTTGCAATAGCTCTAACAGCTTTAGCAATTATCGCCACCTCCCCTGGAACTGCTATGGCGAAAGATGTCAAACCTGATGCCAAGAATAATGCAGAAGTGGTTAAAGATACCAAAGGTGATTTTGTACGCGGGGCGAAATTATGGGCTAATCGTTGTTCAGCTTGTCACAATATGCGTGACCCGAAAGACCTAACCGATAGTGAGTGGGAAGCTACCTTAATGCATATGCGTATCCGCGCAGGGTTATCAGGTCAGGATACCAGAGATATTTTAGTATTTTTACAAAAAACCAATTAGGAGAACACAAGCAATGAAAAAACTAGTATGCGCCCTAGCGACAGTAACAGTAATTAGCCTTTCCTCGACTTCGCAGGTACTTGCAAGCCCAGGCGAAGAAATTTACATGGAAAACTGCGCTGCCTGTCACGGTGAAGATGGAAAAGGTGCTTTACCGGGTATTACTCCAGATTTAACCAGTCTAAGTGGCCCTTTGTCGAAAAGTGATGAAGAACTTATCACAAGTATTACTGAAGGATTTGAAAGCCCAGGTTCACAAATGGCTATGCCACCACTTGGGGGTAATGATGAACTTGACGAAGATGACGTGAAAGAAATTCTTGAATATATGAGAGAAGAATTCGGCGATGATGACTAAAAAATAGTACTTTTTCCTACGACAGTATTATTATCTGCAAAACCGACTATCGTTGCAGATCGATTTTCAAAAATTCGATACTATCGATGCGTTGTTTCGCCACCCATGGTTCAATAGCTGCGTTGATCATTGCCGTTAATTTTTCTTGATCAACACCATTGGTTTCTTTGTCTAGAATTTCTGTTTTTCTTTTATGACTTTTGCGAATTATAGCGTCTTTTAAGAAATGGCTTTTCGAACGTATTGACCATGCGTCCTCACCTTCTTGCAGATTGATCCGAATTGCGACAAAGGCATAATTTGTTAAATACCCTCTATCAGACACCGGCAATATAACCATCGGCAGATCAACAACCAAAGTGGCAGCCTTAGCGCTAAGTTCTTTTACCGGATCTTTTTCTTTTTCCAGTGTCCATTTTGCTTCGCGGTGATTACCAGGTTTTTTAGACTCCTTTTTTGGCGCCGCCATAACCGACCCTGCAACAAAAACTAAAGCTAAACTTAACAATAATACGCGGCGCATAAGACGCTCCTTAAGGATATGAGCACTCATTGATACAGTAAACCTGTCAAAAATGCGTAAATCCCGTCGAAGAAGTGTTTATTGTGGTTTGACCATTAGTTACAACGACTTCACCACCGGCAATCACAGTACCAATTTTGCTTGTTTTCACCGACAACTTTGCGCCCATGTTTTGAATTTGCTGGCGATGCTGTATTGGCGCAGTAAATAATAGTTCATAATCATCACCACCAGCCAATACACTTAGCATCGTATCTAAATTATCAACATGCTCAGACCATTGCACAAAAGCCGGTGATAATGGAACAGAACTTAAATCCAGTTGCAATGAGACCTTGCTCGTGCTGGCAATATGTCCGGCATCGGCAAACAGGCCATCGGAGATGTCAATCAAGCTATTGGCGATGCCAGACAAGTTCATGCCAAGTTCAATTCTTGGGCTTGGTGAGTAATATTTTTCGGTAATAGTTGATCGCAAACCTGCACCCAAACAGCTAAACTCATTACTATCTGCATCGGCTTGTAACAGCCGCAAACCCAAAGCCGCATCACCAATATTATCGGTTACCCAAACATCATCACCAATTTTTGCTCCCGATCGTAATATAGGGTTTGAAACCAACTCACCAATAGCTGTTACCGAAACGGTTGTCGGCCCTAACCCAATGACCGTATCGCCGCCTATTAGGGCAATTGAGTATTTATCACATTCAACTCGAATAGTTTCGGCAACAGGTGTCAATTGTTCCGGATCAATATTCTTGTCCAAACAAAGGCCGAGCAAGATGAACTTTGGTCTTGCTCCCATTGCCGCAAGATCAGATAGATTTACCAATATTGCCTTACGTACAATGTCACAAAGGCTATCGTTTTCAAGCGTATGGACACCAGCTTGAACCAAATCCTTTACGACAACAAGCCGGTTTTTTTCACATGAGATAATCGCGCCATCATCTTGTAAAAAAAGGCTTTCAGGTGCTTGACTTGCGAACTCAGCCAATTGCCCAATAAACCCGAACTCGCTAGGTTTCACTTCCCTGCCTTTAGCAAATCGGCCGCTGATTTCATAAAACTCTTGTTTATCGCATCAAGGCTTGCATTGATGAAACCGGTTTCTTTTTGGTCGAAAAACTGATTAGAAATCTCGACATATTCATCAATCACCACAGCAGGTGTTGCCGCTTTGGTAATAGTCAGCTCAAAACAACCGCAACGCAAAATAGCCCGTAAAGTTGCATCAATTCTGCTAAGTCGCCATTTTTCCGAGAGTTGTGACCGAATTGCCTGATCTACTTCCTCTTGATTTTTCACAACGCCCTTCACCAATCGAGCAAAAAAGTTTCGATCAATTTCTGAACTTGGCAGAAATTCCGGAGTTCCGCTTAAACGCTCCTCAAGAAACTCGTCAATTACTCCGGCTGCACCACGTCCGGATATTTCCATCTGATACATAGCTTGCACCGCTGCGATACGGGCATTGTGCTTACCTGGTGCTTTTCTCTTTTCGGTGGTTACTGACATAGGTGTATCCAAAAAATCCAAATTCATTACTGACCTCTATACTCAAAACACCGAACAAACGGTATTTTGAGTATAGCTTATCTTTGTGATCCATCAACTTATCCAAAAACCGATTCCCGCTTTTTGGGTCGATAGAGTATAATAAAAGCCAACCTCATTACTCACCAAGTTTCTCTTCAGCGATAAACTCGGCAAAATCTTTAGTTTCGTTAAAGTCCTTGTAAACAGATGCGTATCGCACATAGGCTACTTGATCCAAATTGGCCAGTGCTTCCATCACCAATTTACCAATATGTTTTGATTTAACATCCACATCACCATCAGACTCTAATCTTCGAACTATTGATGAAATCATATGCTCAACCCGGTCTCTGTCCATTGGCCGTTTTTGCAAAGCCATAGAAACCGATCGCATTAATTTATCTCGGTCAAATCGTACCCGCCGGCCAGAGCGTTTAATAACATTCAATTCTCGCAACTGAACCCGCTCGAATGTTGTAAACCTTTGACCGCAACTAAGGCATTGCCGACGGCGGCGAATGGCCGCACCATCTTCAGCTCCACGAGAATCTTTAACCTGTGTATCTTCCGAGGAACAATACGGACAGCGCATTTTTAGCTCCTATAGATAGGAAATTTAGCAGTTAGCTCAAGCACTCTACCGCGAACAGAAGCTTCAACCGCCGGATCGCCTTGTGGGCAAAGCACCAAAGCATCCAATACCTCTACCATCAATTCACCGACCAGAGCAAACTCGTCCACTCCAAAACCACGAGTAGTACCGGCAGGCGAGCCAATTCTAATGCCAGATGTAATTGTTGGTTTTTCTGGATCTCCCGGCACTCCGTTCTTGTTACAGGTAATAAATGCGCGTTCTAATGCTGCCTCGGCAATGTCGCCTGTCAAACCCTTAGGGCGCAAATCAACCAAGGCCAAATGCGTATCAGTGCCTCCAGAAACCACCGAATAACCGCCAGCGCCAAGAACAGCAGCCATTTTTTGGCAATTTTCAATCACTTGAGCAGCATATTGCTTAAACTCTGGCTTCAAAGCCTCGCCAAAAGCAACAGCTTTTGCGGCAATCACGTGCATTAAAGGCCCGCCTTGCAAGCCGGGGAAAACAGCAGAATTTATTTTCTTGGCTATGTCAGGATTATTGGTTAGCACCATGCCGCCACGAGGCCCACGTAATGTTTTATGAGTAGTGGTCGTAACAACGTCGGCAAACGGCAATGGACTGCTATGCTCACCGGCTGCGACAAGTCCGGCAATATGCGCCATATCAACCATTAGGTACGCGCCAACTTCATCAGCTATTTGCCTAAAGCCCGCAAAATCTATTGCCCGCGGATAGGCTGACCCGCCAGCTATTATAAGCGACGGTTGCACGGACTTGGCCTTATCACGCACTTTGTCCATATCAATTTGGTGAGTATCTTTGTCCAAACCATAATGCTCGGCATTAAACCATTTACCGGAAATATTAGGCCGCGCACCATGGGTTAAATGACCACCAGCATCCAAAGACAAGCCAAGAATTGTTTGTCCGGGCTTTACCAGTGCCAAAAAAACCGACTGATTAGCTTGACTACCAGAGTTTGGCTGAACATTGGCAAAGCCTGCTTGAAACAACTGCTTTGCTCGCTCAATTGCTAAAGTTTCTACCTCGTCAACAAACTCACAGCCACCATAATACCGTCGCCCAGGATAGCCCTCGGCGTACTTATTGGTCAATAAAGTGCCTTGCGCCTGCAATACCGCCTTTGAAACAATATTCTCCGAGGCAATTAGCTCTATTTGCTGACTTTGTCGATCAGCTTCCCGGGCTATACTACTTGCAACAGCCGGATCCAGAGCCTCTAAGCTCTTATTAAAAAAGAAATCTGCGTCTGCCAATTTTCTATCCTATAAATATTATATTTAATTATACTCAACACTTAAATTAAACCGTATTTTGAGTATACTTTATCTTCTGGATCCATCAACTTAACCAAAACCCGCTCTCAAAAGCTAAGCATTCGCGTAGAGATAGAGCAACTAAAACTACCCACTTTTTGGGTCGATGTCCTATAACAAGAACTTCCTACTCTCATTACAGGCGATGACGCAACATTTTTATATCTAAAATTCAAATACAGCAGTACCAAAAAATCATGCTAATGAATTAGTGCGCGTCAATACAGTATAGTTAACGCTAATGCATTTTATAGTTGTAGGTACCGAATTTAGAAAAATATTCCCGATAATTATTGGCTGTCGGTAAAGAATCGTAATAGTATCCAGTTAATTAGACAAAAAGTCTAAAATTGCTTAGGCAATAACAATAAGATGTGAGCACGCAAATGAATTCCAAGGATAACAAAGAAAGTGATGATTTACGGATACTTTCTTTTACCACAGATATAGTATCTTCTTTCGTTACAAAGAATAATATAACAGCCGAAATGTTACCAGAATTAATCCAATCGGTTTATAATAGCTTATTACAAGCCAGCATTTCCTCTGGTAATCAAGATGCGAACATATCTCCTGCTGTTGCAATAAAAGACTCAATTACCGAAGATTATATTATATGCCTTGAAGATGGCGCAAAACTAAAAATGTTAAAGCGATATATTCGCACACGCTTCGGATTATCTCCTGACGAATACAGACAACGATGGGGACTGCCAACAGATTACCCAATGGTTGCGCCAGACTATGCCAAAAGACGCTCTGAATTTGCCAAAAAAGCCGGACTTGGTAAAAAACGCAACACTAAAGCAAACTGATTTTAAGTTATTATACCATCGCCCTTTGTGGGCTGGATTTCTCTTTGCAGCCGGCGATTTAATTTACGCATGGCAATTTCTTGAACATACGATCGTTCTGCATTTAGCGGCGAAATGATACTGACCTCAATACCCGAAGCAATATCAATCGCGCTAACTTTTTGACTATCGCCGACTATGACAAATTCAAAAATCACACCGTCGGAAGCAGTTTTAGCTGTAACATCCTTCGGCATAACGTCTAACCCTTTATTTTGTCGCATTTCCTTGCCGCAAAACCGGATCCACTTTCGCTGAAAACGCTCTAAAGCTGAAATCTAATATGGTCAGTCCAGTAACGCTCTAACCGCAACAATGCGCCATTAAGCTTCTCAAGTTCACTAACACCAACATTGGCCACCGGCTCCAATGAGCGTAATTGCCGATCAAACAGTACTTGAATTACCTGACGCACTTCCTGCCCCTTTTCGGTCAAACATACATGCACCGCACGCTTATCTGTTGGCGAGCGCTGGTGGCTTAAATAATCAGCTTGCACAAGCTTTTTCAAATTGTATGAAACGTTTGAGCCAAGATAATGACCACGCGAGCGTAACTCACCTGCGGTCAGACGATCGTCACCAATATTGAACAGCAACAAAGCCTGCACAGGGTTCACTTGTGAAGAACCCGTGCGATCCAGCTCGTTCTTGACCACATCAAGCAATTGCCTATGCAAACGCTCGACCAAGGTCAGCGTATTCAAATATTCTTTGGTAAGGGACTCGTCGACTTTATTCGCGAGTTCTGGTTGCTTCTGCGCCAGGCCCATAATTTCACCCCGTATATTATTGTTATTGTTTTTATTATCGTTAGCTATGGGTAATCGAAAATGGCTAAGAACGGATTAAGACGATCAATTTTTTTTAATTATTCTTGAAATCACCTCTCAGCATTTGAATAATCGCTGAAAAATCCAACTCCCGCCCACCAAGATTATCAAACATTGCATATAGCGATTGCGCCTCGGCACCCAAGGGAGTTGCCGCCCCTGCACTATGCGATGCCTCTTGCGCCAAACGCAAGTCCTTTAACATCATGGCCGTAGCAAACCCGGCTGCATATTCACGATTAGACGGAGCAGCAGGAACCGGCCCTGGAACCGGACAATATGAAGTCAGAGACCAGTTCTGCCCTGAGGCCTTGGAGGCAATATCAAAGAACCGTTGTGGATCAAGACCTAATTTTTCGGCCAACACAAACGCTTCACAAGTGCCGATCATTGAAATGCCCAACAGCATATTATTGCATATTTTTGCTGCCTGACCGGTTCCCGCATCACCGGCATGAATCACCGCCTTGGCCATTGGTTCCAACACCGGCTCGGCTCTGGCAAAATCTTCTTCACTACCGCCGACCATAAACGCCAGCGTTCCAGCCTCAGCAGCCGCAACACCGCCGGAAACCGGACTATCAACCATCGAAAAGCCCTTGTCCGTAGCTCTTGATGCAACTTCTCTTGCGCTTGGCACATCAATGGTCGAGCAATCACAAAACAACGCACCAGCCTTGGCATGTGCAAAAATACCGTTCTCATCGCCATAGACGGCTTTTACGTGCGATCCTGCCGGCAACATGGTAACTACAGCATCAGCAACGGAGACCGCGCTTGCAAGGCTGCTTGCGGCTTTACAGCCATTTTTGACCGCCAACTGCATAGCTTCTGATGATAGATCAAACGCTCGAACATCAAAGCCGCCCTTGGCTAGGTTTGCAGCCATTGGGCCGCCCATATTGCCTAAGCCGATAAAAGCAATTATTTTGATTTTTGTCATTCACTTACTCGCTATATAAAAGTCAATTCTTCGCGGCCACTAAGAGGTGTGAAATATTTTGCCACTTTGTCTTCGGAAATGTCGGACAAATGCGCCGGTTGCCAAACCGGCATATTGTCACGATCAATCAACAAAGCCCTCACGCCCTCGTAGAAATCCATATCTTCGATGAATTTCATACTAATCCYTAATTCCATCTGCATTGCCGATCTAAAGTCCAAATTCTCRCCYTCGATCATTTGCCGYRCYGTRAYYTTTARTGCTGTTGGYGATTTKYYGSYTAGTATTTYTAGTTGYTTTKTTGCCCAWTCRCYATTGTCYAGYTCTAACGCKGCCAACATATCTTGCACMKWGGMYTTRGCRAARGCCTGATCAATCAAYTCTTGCCTTTTTTGCAGATCGGAATCTCCTGTTAAACCAGTTAGGCTGTCGATAATTTCGCCAACCTGTTCAGAATTTTGCGCGTCATCGACCAAACGATTGACGATCATCGGGTGTTGGTCACTTGGCGCAAAGTCGGTTGCAATACCAGTATACATTACATCGGCAGACTTTAACCTTGCACCAGTTAACGCCAGCCACATTCCAGTTTTACCAGACAATCGTGGTAGAAAATAACTACCGCCGACATCAGGATAAAAGCCAATACCGGTTTCCGGCATAGCAAAAACAGTTGAGCTACCGGCAATGCGTCTTGCACCATGAATAGAGATACCAACCCCGCCGCCCATGACAAAGCCGTCAATCATGGCAATATATGGTTTTGGGTACTCTTTGATTAGAGTGTTAAGGCGATACTCTTCGCTATAAAATCCTCTAGCATAAGACAGATCACCGCCCCTGCCCTCATATAACAGCCTTATATCTCCACCAGCGCAAAACGCCCGATCACCAGCGCCCTGCACTACTATGGCAACAATTTTCTCATCATCACGCCATTTCAACAAAGCTTCTGTCATCAGCTTAATCATGTTCAAGGTCAACGAGTTCAATGCTTTGGGACGGTTCAGAGTCAAAACACCGATACGTCCACGAACTTCAACTAAAACTTCCGGTTCTTCACTCATGTTTTTAGCTCCTGCTTGGCAATAATAACTCGCATTATTTCATTGGTTCCTTCTAGTATTTGATGCACTCGCAAATCACGGACAATTCTTTCCAGCGGATAATCACGCAAATAGCCATAACCGCCATGTAATTGCAGCGCATCATTAGCCACCTGAAACCCGGCATCAGTAGCAAACCTCTTGGCCATAGCGGCCAATGCGGTTTTTCTTGGATCCTTGGCGTCAATAGCCGCCGCTGCACGATATAGCATCATTCTCGAAGCTTCTAATTCGGTTGCCATATCAGCCAATTTGAACTGACTGGCCTGAAAAGCTGATATCGGCTTTCCAAACTGGGTTCGGCTGGCAGTATATTCACGAGCCAGATCATAAGCAAAGCTAGCACCACCTAATGAGCAACAACCAATATTAACTCGCCCACCATCAAGGCCGGACATGGCGATGGCAAATCCATCACCCTCCTCGCCCAATAGGTTTTCCGCCGGCACTCGGCAGTCTTCAAGAATCACGGCGGCGGTTGGCTGAGCGTTCCAGCCCATTTTATGCTCATTAGCTCCGAACGACAAACCAGCTGCATCTTTTGGCACGATGAATGTTGATATTCCCTTTGCCCCGGCTTCGCCAGTTCGCGCCATGATCAAATACAGATGCGAGACCCCGGCTCCGGAGATAAACGCCTTGGTACCATTCAAAACATAATCGTCACCATCACGTATCGCTTTGGTAGAGAGACTAGCRGCATCAGAGCCRGAYCCCGGCTCRGTCARGCAATAACTGGCAATAGTTTGCATAGTCATCAAATCAGGCAAGAACTTGGCTTTTTGCTGTTGAYTGCCATAAGTATCGATCATCCAMGAAGCCATATTATGGATCGACAAGAACGCAGCAGTGGCAACACAACCGCGACTTAATTGCTCRAATATCAGTGCCGCTTCCAATCGTGACAGATCAGAGCCGCCAAATTCCTCGCCAACATARATCCCRGCRAACCCAAGTTCTGCTGCTTGTCTTAAAACATCAATTGGAAATATTTTTTCAGCGTCCCATTTGGCAGCRTTRGGYGCTAATTGTTTAATAGCAAATTGYCCCGCCATATCGCGGATCNTTRTTTGTTGTTCRTTTAACTCGAAATGCAAGACAGGCTCTTTTTCTTTTTGTGGCATTTTGAATAGTGTTATCAGAGCCGCCACTACGCTTGCAAGTTAAAGCTGGATTTTAGTAACAAGTTTTACAATTTTCATATCCAGAAAGACAATTACTGATTTGACAAAGCTTCAAATTTATATAAGAACATAACATGAACATATTAATTGGTGATTCTGATGGTGAAACTACTAAATACATTTGTTTGCAACTCTTGCGGCGCGATACACGGTAAATGGGCTGGACGCTGTGATGGTTGTGGCGGCTGGAACACTCTGGTTGAAGAAGTAGCCGAACACACCACTGGCAGATCAAAACCYCGCMRAAAAGGCCGWGGYATAGAGTTTACCGRCTTGCAAGGAARCACAGAACCACTGCCACGRATGATAACCGGCATTTGTGAATTTGACCGGGTATGCGGCGGTGGTATTGTCCCAGGATCAGCCTTGCTGGTTGGCGGCGACCCCGGGATAGGCAAATCAACCCTGATGTTACAAGCTGCGGCYAAATTGGCCATGAGCGGCAAGTCAGTAGTTTATATATCCGGCGAAGAAAGCATAGACCAAGTACGCTCACGAGCAAGACGACTTAAAATGGCAGGTGCATCATTACAATTAGCCTCGGAAACTTCATTAGGGCCGATTATGGAGGCAATCAAAAGCCATCGCCCTGATCTGGTGGTGATCGACAGTATGCAAACCTTGTGGACTGATGCTCTGGCAGCAGCGCCAGGAACAGTCGCGCAAGTCAGGGCGTGTGCGCAAGAATTGACCAGATTTGCAAAAAAAACCGGTAGTGCCGTTGTTCTCATCGGTCACGTAACCAAAGATGGACAAATTGCCGGGCCAAGGGTTGTCGAGCACATGGTCGATGCTGTCYTGTATTTTGAAGGTGACCGGGCGCATCAGTTTCGAATTTTACGCGGGGTGAAAAACCGCTTTGGCCCGACTGATGAAATAGGTGTATTTGAAATGGGTGAGCAAGGCTTGGCCGAAGTCCCCAACCCCTCCTCATTATTTCTTGATGGCTGCGCTAATGGAACTACCGGTTCGGCGGTTTTTGCCGGAATGGAAGGGACAAGACCGGTTCTTACCGAAGTGCAAGCCTTAATTGCACCCTCATCATTAGGAACACCAAGGCGAGCAGTAGTCGGATGGGATTCAGGGCGACTGGCAATGGTAATGGCAGTATTAGAGGCCAGGTGCGGAATTTCTTTTGCCGGTAAAGATGTTTATTTGAATGTCGCAGGAGGCCTTAAAATAAGCGAACCAGCGGCTGATCTTGCGGTGGCTGCGGCTTTATTATCGTCAATTTTTGATCAACCATTACCGCCGAAAACCGTTGTATTTGGCGAGATTGCGCTATCAGGAACCATTCGCCAAGTGTCAAGAACCATTGCCAGATTAAAAGAAGCCAACAAGCTTGGATTCAAAAACGCAATGATCGCAACAAGCGATGACAAACAGGTTTTAGACACGCAATTGGATTGTACCATTGCGAAAACCAACAATTTAGGCAATCTTGTAGACAGATTCGAGACCAGTAAAGTCTAGATACACAAGGAGGCTTGAATGGAAGCCAATTCAGCAACTGCGATGGATGCTTTGGCATTAGTAGTTTTACTACTGTCCAGTGGATTAGCCCTTACTCGAGGATTTGTACGAGAAACGCTCTCGATCGCTTCATTTGTTATTGCGTCACTGGTGACAATATTCACTTATTCTGTGTTTCGTGATGTGGCAAACAACTGGATTGAAAGCGAATTGATAGCTACCGTAGTTACTTCGTTTGTGATTTTCATCGGCGTTTATGTCATCATGACGATCATCACCCAAAAACTTAGCGATATTGTCAGGCGAAATTCTCACATATCGGCTCTTGACCGCACTGCTGGTTTAGCTTTTGGGATTGTGCGTGGAATGATCATGCTGGCTATAGTGTTATTGGGTTGGAATTTCTTGGCAAAACCAGAACAAACTCCTAGCTGGGTACACGAAGCCAGAGTCTACCCAGCAATCCATGCCACGGCTGAGGCATTAAAATCAATTGTCCCTAACTCCAGAATTTCACAAACTGCAATTGCGAAACCTGTAAGCAAAAAAGATGAACCCAAGCCTGAAACCGAGCAAGGCTACCAACAGTCCGATCGAAATATCCTTGATCAGGTTGTAACTACACGACTTGAAGAGCAAAAAGATCAACCTGAAACACCACCTGAAACGGATCAGTAATGACTTTCTCACATAAAACTGGTTGGCCTGAATTATTGATCGACCCGTTTGAAGACAAACCCAGAGAAGAATGCGGTGTCTTTGGTGTCATGGGGGCGCAAGATGCTTCTTCACTTGCGGTTTTGGGTTTGCACGGTCTGCAACATCGCGGGCAGGAAGCTTGCGGCATTGCCGCTTATGATGGCAAGAAGTTTTCCAATGAGCGTCACCTAGGGTTGGTGTCTGAAAACTTTTCTGGAAGAAATTTAAGTAATAGATTACCGGGTAATGCAGCTATTGGCCATGTACGCTATTCTACTCAAGGTGAAACTGCACTGCGAAATGTGCAACCACTTTATGCCGATCTGAAATCTGGTGGGCTAGCTATCGCCCATAATGGAAACTTCACCAACGCCAGATCATTACGACAGCAATTAGTTGAAAACGGCTCTATTTTCCAATCAACATCAGATACCGAAGTTGTCTTGCAACTAATCGCTAGATCACGDCGCACCAAACTTATAGAYCGGTTCATTGATGCCCTAAAACAAATCGAGGGAGCGTACGCACTTGTTGCGCTGACTACCAAAAAACTAATCGGCGCGCGAGACCCTTATGGCATTAGGCCTTTGGTGCTTGGGGAATTAAACGGCAGTCCATTATTGGTCTCGGAAACCTGCGCGCTTGATATGATTGATGCAAAATTCGTTCGTAATATCGATCCTGGCGAAGTAGTTATTATTAGTCAGGACGGCACAATCGAGAGCATACGCCCGTTTGCCAATGTGCAATCACGGCCATGTATTTTTGAATTTGTTTATTTTGCCCGCCCTGATTCTTATGTTGATGGCCGAAATGTATATCAGGTACGCAAAGAAATGGGTCGGCAATTGGCTCAGGAATCTCCAGCTGATGTCGATGTTATTGTCCCGGTTCCTGACTCTGGCGTACCGGCGGCTTTGGGATTTTCGCAAGAAACCGGCATACCGTTTGAGTTGGGAATTATCCGCAACCATTATGTTGGCAGAACCTTTATTCAACCGACACAAGCGGTGCGTGACCTTAGCGTTCGTATGAAGCATGCCGCCAATCGTTCAGTGTTGGAGGGTAAAAGGGTTTTATTGGTTGATGATTCGATAGTTCGTGGAACTACATCTCGAAAAATAATTCGTCTGGTTAGAGAAGCCGGGGCAACAGAAGTGCATTTTCGCTCGGCCAGTCCAAAGATATGCCACCCGGATTTTTATGGHATYAACCTCTCCGAYCGGAAGAAACTTATTGCCGCCACTCATACAATCGAGGAAATGCAAAAAGAACTAGCCATTGAGAGCTTAGGCTTTTTGTCCGTTGACGGACTATATAGAGCAATGGGTGAGCCGGGGCGCGATCCGAATAATCCTAAATTCTCCGATCATTATTTTACTGGAGATTATCCAACACGGCTGTATGATTATGACCATGCAAAAGCCGATAAGGATTTGCAGCTTTCTCTATTATCAGTAGCTTGAAAACTTAAAAATATGACAAATTCTAATTCCCGGACACTTAGTGCCAAACCACTTAACGGACGTATTGCACTTGTTACCGGCGCATCACGAGGTATTGGCCGCAGTGCCGCTTTGGCTCTGGCCGAGGCCGGTGCGCATGTCTTGGCACTGGCTCGCACCCAAGGGGGGCTAGAGGAGCTTGATGACGAGGTTAAAGCTGTAGGCGGCACTTGCTCGCTAATCACGGCGGATTTGGAAGATCTTGACGGGATTGACCGCTTGGGCGGGGTGGTGGCTGAACGTTGGGGCAAGCTGGATATTCTTGTGGGCAATGCTGCAATGTTAGGTTCAATATCGCCCGTGCCACACATTGATCCAAAACTGTTCGAAAGAGTGATGAAAATCAATGTGACAGCAAATTGGCGATTGATCCGCTCTTTTGACCCATTATTGCGGGCTTCCGATGCTGGCCGGGTAATATTCGTAACCTCRTCBGTTGCCAATTCACGTAACGCMTATTGGTCGCTATATGCCGCCAGCAAATCAGCGCTTGATACTATTGCCGAATGTTACGCCAAAGAAATATCGCAATCYTCTATCCGRGTTAATYTAATATCCCCMGGSCCMGTTGCTACCGCSATGCGAGCCAAGGCMATGCCCGGWGAAGAYCCMRCGACMYTACCKKCYCCAGMAGASATTGCGCCATTRTTTGTCGARCTRGCATTRCCGACAAAYCARCTRCACATGGAAACAATACAATGGAGCGAGTGGGCTAAGAAGTCTTAAACTGAACAAACAAGACACACTTGCTATTAGCGTCTTTTCGGTTTTTCCTGCCCGCCCCGCTGACCATCAACATACGGGTTTTTACCGGGTTTAACGATAAAACGGATAGGCGTTGCGCTAAGVTCAAAATCATCDCGCAARCCATTTATCAAAAAGCGTTTATATGACATTGGCAAATATTTAGCCCGACTACACATCAACACAAAAGTCGGTGGACGGGTTTTTGTCTGCGTTAAGTACCTAGGTTTAATCCGGCGCCCTTGAACGGCTGGCGGCGGATGACGGGAAACCCGGTGTTGTAGCCAATCATTCAGATCACGGGTTTTAACCAAAGCATTCCAATCTTTGTAAACTTCCAAAATGGCTGGCATCAATAAGTCCAGCCCTTTYCCAGTAGTACTGGACAGCGCCACCAACGGGATCCCGCGCATTTGCGGCAGTGCGTACATCAAGCTTTTCTTCAACTCTGCCARTTTYTTTTGCTTCTCRGYCACCAAGTCCCATTTGCTGACAGCTATCACCACCGCCCGGCCTTCACGTTCAGCCARATCAGCTATTTGCAAATCTTGTTTATCAAAAGCGATTAGGGCATCAACAACAACAACAACAACTTCGGCAAAACGAATAGCGTGAAGACTGTCATTAACCGAGAGTTTTTCCAATCCCTTATCAACTTTGGCTTTTTTGCGCATGCCAGCAGTATCGGCAAGGCGAACCTTACGCCCGTCCCAAGACCAGTCGACCTCTATTGAATCCCTGGTAATCCCTGCTTCTGGCCCGGTAATAAGCCGGTCATCACCAATAAGCGCATTGATCAAAGTTGATTTACCGGCATTTGGTCGCCCAACAACCGCAATGCGTAAAGGAGCATCACCCGTTTTTTCTACCGGATCATCGTCTAAACTATCAAGATCAACTTTTTCTGCTAGAGCCTCAAATAGTTCAGCCATGCCTTGATTATGCTCAGCAGAAATAGCTACAGGTTCACCAAAACCCAAAGAAAACCCTTCTAATACCCCCGGCCATTCAGCAATGCCCTCTGCTTTATTTGCTGCAATAATAACGGGTCGGCCTGCCCTGCGCAATAAGTTGGCAAAGGTCTCATCCAACGGGGTTAGTCCGCTTCGTGCATCAATAATAAATAAACAAACATCGGCATTTGCAACAGCGGACAGGGTTTGCTCCCGCATATCGGCTTCCATACCGCTTTTTGCAGTTTCAAAGCCTGCCGTATCAACAAGCGCAAGATCAATACCGCCAAACCTTCCGTGCCCTTCACGGCGGTCTCTGGTAACTCCGGGCTGGTCATGCACAATCGCCAGCTTGCGCCCTGCAAGCCGGTTAAACAAAGTTGATTTTCCTACATTCGGTCGCCCGACAATCACCAGCCGCATAGACATTTACAGGCTTCTCCTAATTGGCGGGCTTTATAACCGGTTTTAGCAAAACACCAACAACTTATTTTGGGGTACACTCAAAACACCGAACTAACGGTATTTTGAGTATAGTTTATCTTTGTATCCATCCGCTTATCCAAAAACCGGTTCTTAACTTTGGATAGATGAAGTATATTAGCTAATGTAGCGCATATACCTTTGCACTATCTGAAACCAGGTAAGCTACGCCGCCAGCGACAACAGGAGTAATAAAGAACTCATCTCTGAATTTAACCTCCCGCACRATYTCTCCGGTYTGCGGCGATAGCAATACAACATCGCCACGTGATGAAGCCATGATTAAATGACTACTTGCCAGAACTGGACCAGCCCAAGCAATTCGTTTTTTACGCTTTTTTACATTTTTGAAAATACGCATCTCTTTAACCCAGATAACCTTGCCATCTTTTCGAGAAATTGCAGCAACCTCACCATCATTACTGACCACAAAGATTGTATCACCTGCGATCCATGGCATGTGAATACCGCCAACCTGTTTTGACCACAAACGTTGCCCTGTGCGAATATCTATTGCCGCCAAGATGCCAGAATGAGAAATTGCATAAACCGTATTATCAAAAACCACTGGACTGGCAGCAATATCATTTAACTCTGACAATGCGGTTAGACCCGATGAACGGGTCAAGGCATCACTCCAGATCGAACGTCCGTTTTGAACTCGAAAAGCTCCTAACTCGCCGGATGCAAACGGAGCGACTACTATTTCCCCATAAACAGCAGAGGAACTTGACGAAAGAATACTTGCCGATTCGACTATACCCTGAAAACTCCAAATTATTTGGCCATCAGTAGCATCAAGGGCGAATAATTCACTGTCTTGTGAAACGACGAATAACCGTCCGTCCGAAAGTGTCGGCGCTCCATGTAATGGCGTAGGTGTGGGTGTGCGCCAAATTTCTTCGCCGTTATTTACRTCCAAMGCARTKACATAACTAAAGCCKGAMGAAACATAYAAWCGCCCKGCGGATACKACYAAWCCWCCGCCATACCCTTCTTTGGAACGGTTACGCAATTTATCAGCAAAGCCTCTAAACCCGCCGGAATAAATTGCCTGCTTATCCTGCTTGTCAGGTTTTCTCTCATTGGCTTTTAGTTTTTTAGTCCAGATAGTTTTTCCGGTCTCAATGCTCAACGCCCGAACGGCACCTTTTGAATCCATTACATACATCTGGTTCCCGGCAATAACTGGCGGTGCCACAACCCTACCCTTACTGTTCGAACCTTTACCAGCCTTACGTTTCCATTTCAAAGTCAGGCTTGTTGTTGCTTGTAAATGTTGTGGAGCATGACTTGGGAAGGCTCCGGTTTGTGACCAGTCATCATTCATGTACGAGCCAGGCAAGGTGATCAATGAGCCTGCAACGTCCGTATCAGGAGTTAGACTTTGCTCGAACAACAAAATAGGAATACGTTTTTCCTCGTCCGGCGTAATACCCTGCTCGCGTAACTGTTTTTCTTCGTCGCTTTCTTGAAACGGTAAAAGACTTCTAGCCCGATCTACAGTTGCACAGCCACTAAGTCCGAAAACAATGATTAAAATAAACAGAAAAATRCGCATCATTGGTTGGTGTCCTCAACAGTGTTATCCGGCRSCAAATCAGGTTCCGGAATTATRATTGSCTCTGGCTTAACTTCAGCAGGAGCCGGCCCCAATAAAGAAAGAGCCATTTTTGCCCGTTGTGTAGTCCCAGAAGGAGCATCAAGAGAAAATGACAGTAAAGTAAACTCCTCTCGAGCCCGCACCGTATTGCCCTCTTCCAGAGCCTTAAAAGCCAGTAATTCTCTAGCCATACTACGGTAAGGTCTACCAGCACCAGATGTCTCGGATAACTTCGCTTCTAGATCAGTTAATGTCAAAACATCAAACACTACCATTACAGACTTTATAATTGCCAGGTCAGAAATAAGCGGGTCATCGATACTACTCGCAGCTTCGCTAAACAAAACGGCAGCTTCTATGTTTTTGCCCATTTTCATAGTCGCAATAGCAGCCTGCATCTTCGATAATGCAGCATAACCTTTAGGCCCTATTTCCGCAAAACTTTGAAATGCGACCAATGCTTCTTGGTATTTACCTTCTTCAAGTAATTTAGCCGCAGATGTATATGCCTCAGCAGCTTCTGACTTTTGTTTTGTTTGCCACCACTCATTCGCTTGAAAACTGGCGACACCCCCGACTATTAAGACAACAACAATAATAATCAACGGCAAGAGTTTACGAAACAGGCGGTTTGCCACCTCTTTACGTAATTCCTCATCTACTTCGTTAAAAACATCTGACACTATAATGATTTCCGCTTTAAATTCATAAACTAACCAACGTACATTTACGCTGGCGGCGGACACTACCTTTGTTGCTGTTTTGCCGCAACCCGCAAAAGTGAATGTTTAACGATTGCTTGCAGGCAGCAAAAAACCAAATCCAGCCATCATAACCGCCAAAACCACACTAATCATCGTGCTGGGAGGTAAAATAGCGAAAACCTCCGCGATTATTCCAGTTTCAAATTGAAACTCGGTGGTGAGCCGCCGCAACTGACTGGCGGCAATTAACGCACCAATAGAGGCCGCACCACCAAGAATGATTACTCGCTGACGGTTAAAACGATCAAGCCTTTTAACCACACCATCGACAAACTCTGTTGAGCTGACAGTTTGCGCATCAGCTTTGGCAAAGGCAGCCTTTAATTTATCTTCAAATGCACCATCCATAGTCATCACCTTACCACCGTCTTTTCTTCCATCAACATATTTCGCATTTTTTCCTTACCGCGCTTAATGTGCGATTTTACCGTTCCAACCGGTAATCCACTTACATTCGCAGCTTCATCATTAGTCAGTCCGGTTGAATAACAAAGAACAATTAAGTTTCGCTCTATTTCTGATAATTTGCTCAATGCACTATCAATATCCATCGCATCACCATTATCCCAATTCGAGGCTTGGCCACCAATAACTTCAGTATGGGTTTTGAACTTCTCCATAGCTTTGGCCGTGGATTTTACTTTCCGGTAATTTTGCAAAAATTCAGTATAAGCAATACGGCACAACCAACCTTTGAACGTGCCCTTGCCGCTAAAACTATCAATTTTGTTCCATGCTTGCAAAAAAGCATTTTGAGCCAAATCATCAGCCAATGCGTGATTGGCGGTCATGCGCAACAACATGTTACGGATCAATACCTCGTGTCGTTTAACCAAAACACCAAATGCATGTTGGTCGCGGCAAGCCACGACCAACGCCACTAATTCAAGATCAGAAGCCTGCATGGATACCCCCACACAAATGCATTAAGTTCATACGAAAGCGCACGATTTATCTATTTTTTATCGTGGAGCAAGAAATGCATGGCGATCAAAGCCAATCCAACCAAGCCAGGAAATGCTGCAATTCCTATCATCACCGGCAAGACATTTTCACCGGCCATTTGCTCGATGCTTGCACCTAAAATGATAAAAGCAAGCGCAATTGCCACACAAATCACCCCTGAACGTAAATCGCTATATTGTGACCGCGGCTTTACGCCCAACGCCCTGATTGACTCTGGGGTTAACTCCACACCTTTTTCAATGGCCTTTTGCACAGTTTCCTGCAAGTCAGCATTACGTTTTCGTCCATTTAACGACACAATCAATACAATTACCGGAACAATCGCAAAGAGGCTGATAGGTATTAATATTGCTTCCATTTTTATTCTCCTGTTTTCTAATCGACCGATAAATTCGGTTCTATCATAATGATGCAGTAAAGCAGGATTTTAGATGCAAATTTTAGAAAAGCTGCACGCCAAATAAAACTGGGTGCAGAAATACAAATACCAAGGAGATCACCAAGCCACCAATAATAGCCATAAAGTCGTGTTTTGGATTAACCTTAAACTCGACCTGACTGCTTCCAAAAAAACCAGCCATCAGGCTGACCAAGGCATAAACAAAGAAACTGCCAAACAGCCAAAAACTGGCCAAATCACCATTAGCTATAAAGTGCATACCCGCCCAAATAAAAATTCCAAGCATCATAGGGTGACGAAGTTTTGCCCGAATACGCCCCTTCATATTTGCAGCAGCCAATAAAATCAGCGCAATCGGCACCAGAAGAAACGCCAGATGCTTTGCCCAAACCGGTGGCTCAAACACAGGCACATTTGGTGCCACAATCATACCCCAGATAATCAAAGCAAACCCGGCCAAGGAAATCACCGAAAACACAGCCTTATAACCGCTCAAGCCTAATTTAGCCTGCAAGCCAGCTTTTACCGGCGCAATCATCGGCAGCAAATGCACACCAATAAACAAAGCCAACCCGATTTGTAAAATTTGCATAGCAAATTCCTTTTCCCATCAGCGCTGGATAAAGCCCATTTCAAAAACAGGCATTATCCAAACGCCTTACTTAGCTACACCAAAAAGTCCAGAAACGCTATAAGCGGGACTCTTAAAAGCAAGATAAGTAAGCCATAGCGCAAATAATAAAAACGGCAACTTAAGCACAAATGATGACAAACTAATCATGAGAAAAATAAGTATAATAGCCATTCCTATTTTGCCCATAAATGTGTCTATTAAGGGCGCGAATGCCTTCATTGGTTTATCCGATCTCCCCTTATCTTGCTCATACACATATATCCGCCATCCTCTGTAGGTTAGATATATTCCTATAGGTATCATTGGAATACCCATACCTATTCCGGCAGAAGCAACACCTATATTCCCAACACTAAATCCAAAAAAAAGCACAACTACGCCAAGTAATAAGTGTTTCATATCTTTAAAAGCCTACGTAATTAAAGTTTAAGGGACTGACCTAAATAAGGGTTCCAGTTTTACTTGCGCGGCCACTTGTCGCAGATTTAGCATAGGTCTTCAACCCAACAGCACTTTGGATATAATGATACCTGTGAGACAGTATGGCTATTGACAAACACCCCAAAATTACTCTTGGCTAGAAACTCCATAAGTCGAGGAGCATAGTCTCTATGAAATCTCTCCATTTGAAAGTTATCCGAAGACTCTTCATAACAATAGGAATCGGGCTATGGTTGATTATACTACCAAGTCCTTTGCTTGCTCAAAATGTTGCTTTGTTACTCTATGACAGCGAGACAGGAAGAGATTTTGTCGGATGTTTAAACTGTAACCGCTATGCGAGTGAGTCGGTTTGCAATAAATATGGAGACTATGGTTCACGCTATAGCACACAAAGCATATGGAACAGGTATGGAAAATTTGGGTCGCGTTACAATACCAACAGCCCCTGGAATAGGTACGGGAAGGGATTAAAAATTGTCGATACCAATGGCAATTATTATGGACTATTTTCTATTTCACAGCATGGAAAGTCAACGGTGCCATTGGTTCAATTATTATTAGAAACTTACAAAAAAAATGATGACTTGGACATATTACGCGACTTGCTGTGTAAATAAACAAACGAGACATATCCCCATTTAACCTGTCGCACAGCCCCCTACTCCCATTCGATGGTTCCCGGTGGTTTTGAGGTTATGTCATAAACCACGCGGTTAATGCCGCGAACTTCGTTGATAATGCGTGTAGCGGTGCGCCCTAAAAAGTCATGCGGGAACGGAAAATAATCGGCAGTCATGCCATCGGTGGAGGTTACCGCGCGTAAAGCCAGCACCTTCTCGTATGTGCGCTCATCGCCCATTACGCCAACGGTTCTAACTGGCAATAACACGCTAAACGCCTGCCAAATATCATCATACAATCCGGCTTTGCGGATTTCATCGAGATATATCGCATCGGCTTTTTGTAATATCTGCACGGCTTCTATGGTGATCTCGCCGGGTATGCGTATCGCCAGGCCAGGTCCTGGAAACGGATGACGGCCAACAAAACTTTCCGGCAGGCCAAGTTCACGGCCAAGTTCGCGCACTTCGTCCTTGAATAATTCGCGTAACGGCTCGACCAATTTCATATTCATTCGTTCAGGCAGACCACCAACATTATGGTGTGATTTAATCGTCACCGATGGCCCGCCGTCAAAGCTGACACTTTCGATTACGTCCGGGTACAGCGTTCCTTGCGCTAAGAAATCCGCCCCGCCAATTTTCTTGGCCTCGGCCTCAAACACATCAATAAACAAACCGCCAATGATTTTTCGTTTTTTCTCCGGATCGCTCACACCGGCCAACTTTCCCAAGAACAAATCGCCAGCATCAACCGCAATCAATGGAATATTGTAATGATCCTTAAACAGGCTCACTACTTGTTCGGTTTCACCAGAGCGCATCAAGCCGGTGTCCACATAAACGCAGGTTAATTGCTCACCGATTGCTTCGTGCAGCAATACCGCTACCACCGAGCTGTCCACGCCGCCGGACAGTCCGCAAATCACCCGATCCTGCCCCACTTGCTGGCGGATTTTGGCAATCATTTCTCCGCGAAATGCCGCCATAGTCCAATCACCGGACAAGCCAGCGATTCCCTTGACAAAATTACTTAAAATTCTTGCGCCGCACGGAGTATGGGCGACTTCGGGGTGAAACTGCACAGCATAAAACTTACGGGCTTCATCGGCAATGGCGGCAAATGGCGCATTCGCTGATCTGGCAATCGCCACAAAGCCATCAGGTAAGCTATCGACCTTATCACCATGGCTCATCCATACGGTTTCGGTTTTATCTAGCCCCGCAAATAACGGACTGTCGGCAATTATTTCAATCTCAGCGCGGCCAAATTCACGAGCATCTGATGCACTAACCGAGCCACCTAATTGCGCGCACATAGATTGCTCACCATAACAAATTCCCAACACCGGAACCCCAAGATTAAACAAAGCCTCATCAGCTCTGGGGCTATCGTCCCAATGCACAGAGTTCGGCCCACCGGACAGTATTATTGCTTTGGGTGAAAAATTTTCAATGAACTTGGCATCGGCTTTGTTATACGGGTGTACTTCGCAATACACCCCCATCTCACGCAAACGCCGGGCAATCAGTTGCGTTACCTGAGAGCCAAAATCGACAATTAAAACCTGCTGATGCTGACTCATTTAATTCTCCGCAAGGCTACCATGTAAAACCCATCTGTTTGGGTGGTAAAGGGAGACATTCGCAAATCACCCGCCGCAGTTAAACACTTCTCCAAGACTGACTGCCCCGCCTCGTTCAACAGCCCACCAGATTTTGCCACTTCGCCCACAGACACCCGCTGAAATTCGCTATGTTCAGCTAAAAATGCDTCMACTCGGTCTTCGTTTTCTTCGCGCAAAAAVGAACAMGTCACATADAACATCACACCATCAACCCGCACAAATGGTGCTGCTTGGCGTAATACCTGATCTTGTTCGCTCATACGAACCTGTAATTGTCCCTCGCGTAACCGCCATTTGGCATCAGGGTGGCGGCGCCAAGTTCCAGTACCGGTACAAGGTGCATCAACAAAAACCCCGTCCATTTTACCGGTTAAATCGCCCAACGGATCATCATCACGGGGATCACGGACTTGTACATTACGCACTCCGGCACGTTTCAGGCGGGCATGTATCGGTACTAATCTTCGCCCATCACGATCATAAGCGAACACCTGCCCTTTGTTTTGCATTTGTTGTGCCAAGGCCAGTGTTTTTCCACCGCCGCCAGCACAATAATCCAGCACTTGGGAACCTGCGCCAAGACCGGTACAAAGCGTAACAAATTGCGAACCAATATCTTGAACTTCCAGCCAGCCTTTGGCAAAACCAGGTAATGATTGCACATGGCCGGAACGAGTATCGGCACTTGGTGCCGGGATTCTTGCGGCAGTTGGCAGCCAATCAATCGCCACTCCGCCAATTTTGGCCACGGCTTTTAAGCTATCGACTGCGGGGCGTTTTAACTCGTTAAGGCGCAAATCCACCGACGCTCTTGTGTTTAGCCCCTGCGCCTCGACCAATGCTTGATCGCCAAATACCCGATCGAAATGCGGCCATAACCATTCAGGTACATTAGCTTGCACATATTCTTGTTGATCGGAAATATCGGCTTGCAAACCGGCCTTTTCCTCTTGGGTTAAAACCTCTGGCGCATGTTCGCTTTGCTCGAACTCTGCATCAATATCGGCTACCTCTTGCCCCCAAATTCTACCCAAAGTCCCGATAACCAATGCCCGTGCATCTTCCGAATTCATGGCGGCAGAAATTTCTGATTTATGGCGCAAAGCGTCCAACACCAGCCCGGAAACATAAGCTCTGTCTCGCGCACCGGCATAGCGAGAAGCTCTACCCCACGCCTTTAACGCCACTTTAGCCGGACGTTTGGCGTCCATCATATCGGTAAGTACCGCAATCGCTGCGGCGGCTTTAGCTCCGGCTTGCATCTTCTATTTCCTGTTCACTTAAATGCTTAAAGCATCACCATTCCGCCATTAACATGCAAAGTCTGGCCAGTGACATAACTGGCTTCTTCTGATGCCAAATAATTACATGCTGCGGCAATGTCGTCGCCTTGGCCTAGTTTGGCTGCTGGAATATTGGTCAAAATTGCTGCTTTTTGTTTCTCGTTTAAGGCATCAGTCATCGGGCTTTCGATAAAGCCCGGTGCAACGCAATTHACCGTTATGCCRCGTTTGGCAACTTCTTGCGCCAAGGCCTTGGAAAAGCCGATCATGCCGGCTTTGGADGCCGCGTAATTRGCCTGACCAGCATTRCCVGTAACTCCGACCACCGAAGTAATRCCRATAATCCGTCCCCASCKKGCTTTCATCATTGGSCGCATTGCCGCCCGTGACAGACGRAAATAAGCCTCAAGATTGACCTTGATAACCGTATCCCAATCATCGTCTTTCATCCGCATCAGCAAACCATCACGAGTAATACCAGCATTAGATACCAAAATATCAACACCGCCAATCGCCGCAATCGCCGCCGGCACCAGCGCATCAACACTGTCCGCATCACCAAGGTTTGCCGGAACTATTGCTACACGATCGCCCAGTTCGTGCGCCAGTTCTTCGAGCTTTTCTTTGCGAGTACCGGATAAAACCACGCTTGCACCKGCCTTGTGTARTGCCTTGGCTATTGCACCKCCAAGGCCGCCAGTTGCRCCRGTTACCAGYGCTTTTCTTTCTGTTAAATCAAACATTAGTTTAGCTTTCAGTTTTTAGAGTTGCAGCAAAAGAAGCAATAGTTTCTGGATCATTTAACGACACACCCGACAACCCATCACCAGCTCTTTTGGTTAATGTTGATAACACTCTTCCTGCTCCGACTTCAACAATGGTTTGCACGCCAGAGGCTGCCAAAAAAGTCATGCTTTCACGCCAGCGCACCTTGCCTGTTACCTGTTCCACCAACTGCCGACGAATGCTTTGCGGGTTTATCGTTGGCTCGGCAGTTACATTGGCCACCAGCGGCACAGACGGGGTCTTAATTTGCACTTCTGACAACGCTGCTTCCATCTCTTCGGCAGCTGGTTGCATTAATTCACTATGAAATGGTGCTGATACTGGCAATATAATCGCACGTTTCACCCCGACATCTTTGGCCAGTTTTACCGCTTCATCAATTGCGGCTTTCGCGCCTGATATTACAATTTGCCCCGCAGCATTATCATTAGCAATTCCAATAACGCCATGTGGTTTGCCGGCAATACAAAGCGCCATCGCCTGCTCTTCGGTGGCGCCAAGCAATGCGGCCATCGCCCCCTCGCCCACCGGTACAGCCCGTTGCATGGCTTGCCCGCGACGTTTCAGCAATTTGGCAGTATCTGCCAAGCCAATAGAACCTGCGGCAGCTAATGCTGAATATTCACCAAGTGAATGCCCGGCAACCTGAGTAGCAGCAGTAACTGTAATGCCATATTCAGCTTCTAATACCGCCATTACAGCCAATGATACCGCCATTAACGCCGGTTGGGTGTTTTCGGTCAGTGTAAGGTCTTCGATTGATCCTTCCCAAATAATCTTGGATAGATCCTGACTCAAAGCATCATCAACCGCTGCAAACACTTCTTTAGCGGCGGCAAAATTATCAGACAATGCTTTACCCATACCAACAGATTGTGATCCCTGTCCGGGAAAAACAAAAGCAATTTTCATGAGATTTGTCCCTGCTCAATTAAATTAGCCAAAGCGTAACAGCAATTCGGCAGGTTTAGCAAAGCATTTAATATATTCGGATCAGTCTGCACTTTGAGCTTGCGCCTGCGAATTTGCCAACTATAGTGCGCCAACTCAAATCGGTGCGGTCCGGGTTGTTTTCTTTTCGATTAGCAATTCTGCTTTTCTGGAAAATAGATCAGGAGCCATCGCAGGATACGGATAAACCCTTTCATCCGTCTTGCGCCGCACGATAAAGGCAAAGGGAGTACAATGCCACTATACGAACACACATTGATATTGCGTCAGGATATTACCACCGCGCAAGTCGAAACTATTGCTGAAGACCAACGTACATTTATCGAAGAAAATGGCGGCAAGGTTGATAAAATCGAACATTGGGGCTTACGCTCTATGGCKTATAAGGTTCGCAAGAACCGCAAAGGTCACTATGTATTGCTKAATATCGAAGCCGATGCGCCAATTATTCATGAGATGGAACGCAAATTACGTATCAACGAAGATGTTTTGCGTCATTTGACCATCAAGGTTGATAAATTTGCCGAAGGCCAATCAGCTATTTTGATCAAACGCGAAGATCGTAAACGCCGCCACGGCAGCCGCTARMACAGGGAGATTAGTTCAATGAAACTCAATATTACCAACCTTCCGACAAAACGTCCATTTGCTCGTCGGCGCAAGGTCTGTCCATTTTCTGGTGAAAACTCACCAAAGGTTGACTATAAAGATCCTAAATTACTGCAACGCTATATGTCTGAACGTGGAAAAATAATTCCATCACGGATCACCGCAGTTTCGCTGAAAAAGCAACGTCGGCTATCACGCGCCATCAAACGCGCAAGATTTCTGGCATTACTGCCCTACGCAGTAAATTAAGGGGACTGATATGCAAATTGTATTATTAGAACGAGTTGAAAAACTTGGCACTATCGGTGACGTGGTAAAAGTCAAAGATGGCTTTGCCCGTAACTTCCTATTACCTCAAGGCAAAGCACTTCGGGCGAACAAAGCAAATATCGCCAGATTTGAAATAGAACGCGAAGCCATTGAAAAACGTAATGATGAAAAACGCCAAGCCGCAGATGATGCTGGTGAAAAGTTAGACGGAGAAACTTATATGTTGATCCGGCAAGCTGGTGAAAATGGCCAATTATATGGATCAGTTTCTGCGCGTGATATTGCCGAAGCCATTGGCAGTGACATTACCCGTGCGCAAGTTGTGCTCAACTCTCCTATCAAGGAAGTAGGCCTGCACGATGTCCGGGTTAATATGCACCCAGAAGTGTTCATCACCGTTTCCATCAACGTAGCAAGAACTGCTGAAGAAGGCGAACGTCAAGAAAAAGGCGAAGATGTTATTACTTCTGCCATTGATGATGATCGCGCCGCCGATGCAGAAGTAGCAGATGAACAAGCTGCTGCCATGTTCGACCCAGAAGCAGAAATTGAGTTGGAAAGCTCTGCTGCCGATGACGGTGAAGCTACAGCTGAGACCGAAGAAGCGACAAAAGAAGACTAGCTAGTCCTAGTCCACATGAACAAATAAACAATATCAAACGGGCTTCCATACGGAGGCCCGTTTTTTTATCCACAGTTTTATCCACAGAAAAAATCTGATATGGGGAGTAATGTGGGTAACTCGCATTCATCGCCTATCTCACGATTACTGGATCAGATAGGTTCAAAATCTAAAGTGAGAAAAGCCCATGAATGATGAAACAATACAATCTGCGCCCCATGACCTTGAAGCCGAACAAGCGGTTATCGGTGCCGTATTGTTTGATAATGAAGTTTACTTTCGGATCGGCGAGTTCCTGCAACCATCTCACTTTTATGATAAAGTACATGGCTGGTTGTATGAAGAAATTATCCGGTTAATCCAGAAAAACGCCTTGGCTGATGGCATGACCATGCGCGATAAAATCAAAAACCATGAAGGAGCGCAAGAAATTGGCGGGGTCAAGTATTTGGCAACCTTGATGGCTAATGCCGGATCTTCGGCTAATGCACCGCAATATGCTAGACTGGTACACGATCTATCGGTTCGTAGAGAATTGATGCGAATCGGCGAAGATATAGTTCATGAAGCCAAAGCTCCGCCAGATGGCAAATCTGGTGCTGAGTTACTAGAAACAGCAGAAGAATCCATTTTTAATTTGGCGGAAACTGGCGGAATTTCATCTGGATTTACTCCATTTACTGATTCTTTAACCGGTGCCATGGCAATGGCCGCCACCGCCTTTAAGCGCGATGGTGGTATGTCAGGAATTTCTACCGGCTTGATTGACATGGATAAAAAACTTGGCGGTCTACATCCATCTGATCTGGTTATACTTGCCGGACGACCAGGTATGGGCAAGTCAGCACTGGCAACTAATATCGCTTTTCATGTTGCCAAAAATTATAAGTATGAAGAAAGCAATGGAGTACGCAAAACCAAGTCCGGTGGAGTGGTGGCGTTTTTCTCACTGGAAATGTCAGCCGATCAACTGGCAACAAGATTGTTATCCGAACATACACGCATTTCCTCGTCAAATATTCGTAAAGGCGAAATTCAAAAAGAGGATTTTGATTCATTAGTCGATGCTGCCAAAGAGTTAAATGAAATCCCATTATTCATTGATGATACCGGTGGTCTACCGGTAGCAGTAATGGCCGCCAGAGCCAGACGCTTAAAGCGCACTGCCGGATCACTGGATTTAATCGTCGTTGATTACTTACAGCTTCTAACAGCTAACACCAGGCGCAATGATGGACGGGTGCAAGAGGTAAGCCAAATAACCCAAACCTTAAAAACTTTAGCCAAAGAATTAAACGTTCCGGTACTGGCCTTATCGCAGCTTTCTCGCGCCGTTGAAAGCCGTAGCCCACCGAAGCCACAGCTGGCTGATTTGCGAGAATCCGGCTCTATCGAACAAGATGCCGATGTAGTGATGTTCGTTTATCGTCCGGCGTATTATGAAAAAGAACCAGAACGCAACACACCGGAACACGAAGATTGGCGGATAAAAATCGCCCCGATATATAATCTGGCGGAAGTGGACATAGCCAAACAACGTCATGGGCCAACCGGGCGGATAGAGCTAACATTTGAGCCAGCCTATACTAAATTTGGCAATCGTGACTCATCTGGAAAATATGACGACACTCAACATTAGTCTCTGAACTCAGTGACTTGTTTAATCTGCGCTTGCAGAGTTTACATTTTTCGTTCATCTCTGATCTATGAAGAATGCTTTGCCAACTACGCCAGAATTACACGTTGATCTTGATGCTTGTTTGCAAAACTATAACTGGTTTTGTGAGCAGTCTTTGGGTGCGCAAACCGCTGCTGCGGTAAAAGCTGATGCCTATGGTTTGGGAATGGCAAAAATTGCTCCGATGTTGCAAAGTGCCGGCTGTAAAACTTTTTTTGTAGCGCACCTTGTTGAAGCAGTATCTTTACGAAAAACACTAGCCCAAGAGGCAGATATTTATGTATTGCACGGTTGCAACTCTATTGACGTGCAAGTGTTTCATGATCACAATTTACGGCCCGTTATAAATTCCGATGATCAGTTACGAAACTGGTCACAAGCTGGCAATGGCAAACCTTGCGCATTGCATGTTGATACTGGAATGAATCGCTTGGGAATTGCTTTTGACAAGATAAAACTATCCAACACCAAAGACTTAAACCTGTCATTACTGATGAGCCATTTGGCCTGTGCCTCGACACCAGATCACAAACAAAATGCACTGCAATTGCAAAGGTTTAGCCAAGTAATAGAACAGTTCCCCGATACACCTTGTTCATTGGCCAATTCTGCCGGAATTTTATTAGGTTCAGAGTATCATTTTTCTATCACCCGTCCGGGCATTGGTCTTTATGGTGGCACGCCGTTTGATGCTGGCATTCCAGCGCCACAACTGACCCCAGTTGCCAAATTACGCGCTCCTATACTGCAAATAAAGTCATTAAAAGCCGGAGATGCAATCGGTTATGGCGGCAGATTCATTGCTGACAAATCAATGAAAATAGCCATTATTTCCTATGGTTATGCTGATGGTTTGTTGCGTTCTGCAGGTCCCGGTGCCAATTGCTGGATAAATGGGCAAGCCGCTGCTTTACTTGGGCAAGTAAGTATGGATCTAATAGCCGTTGATTTAAGCAATATTGACCACAAGGTTAACCCGAATGATTATGTCGAGTTTTTAGGCTATGATTTGAACGATTTTTCCAGAGCCTGTTCGACAATACCTTATGAGATATTGACTAGTATYGGMACAAGAGTTTCGCGCATTTATCACGGAGCAAATTGATGAACCCRTTTGCRTCCATTGGCMGWRCTWYTCTTRRWTTTYTRRYMRTCAYCGGCAGAATTWYAATATTYTCMGGCAAGTGCCTAATGGCAATAATCCGCCCGCCATGGTTTTTCGGCCAAATCTGGCGGCATATTATAAATATCGGTTATTTTTCATTGCCGGTAGTAGGCCTAACCGCTGTGTTTACCGGTGCTGCTTTGGCATTGAACATCTATACCGGTGGCGCACGGTTTAATGCCGAAAGCTTCGTTCCAAATATTGTCGGCATTGGCATCACCCGTGAACTAGGCCCGGTATTGGCATCTTTAATGCTGGCTGGCAGGGTCAGTGCCGCGATTGCTGCCGAAATTGGAGCAATGAAGGTAACCGAACAAATAGACGCGCTGCGCACGCTCTCGACCGATCCATTTCGTTATCTATTCGCCCCACGGATTATTGCTGCCCTAATCACCGTGCCTATGCTGGTATTGGTAGCTGATATTATCGGTATTTTTGGCGGCTATGCAGTTGCCACCCAAAGCCTTGATTTTAACGGCGCACTTTATGTTCGCAACACTATGAATTTCATCACTGGCTGGGACGTTGCTTCGGGGTTGATCAAGGCGACWGTGTTTGGTTTTATAATCGCAYTKATGGGCTGTTATCATGGCTATAATTCRGGGCAAGGCGCACAAGGCGTTGGMCGAGCCACCACCAATGCTGTGGTAAGCGCRGCRATYCTTATTTTTGCAGCTAATTAYCTGCTAACYACGTTRTTYGTATGATRGATAAACCTAARATTTCCATATCCAACTTRCACAAAAGCTTTGGYRMRAAACAAGTYTTGCAAGGGGTTGATATAGATATTGTCGCCGGCAAATCATTGGTCATTATTGGCGGTTCTGGAACTGGAAAATCGGTGCTGCTGAAGTGCATTTTGGGTTTACTAGAAGCGGATCAAGGTTCGATCAAAATCGACAGCACGGAAACTGTTGGTTTAAACGCCAGACAACATGCAAAAATTGCCGCCAAATTCGGTATGTTATTCCAAGGTGGCGCATTATTCGATAGCCTTTCGATTTGGGAAAATGTGGCTTTTCGCCTGACCCATGCCGATAAAATGCCCAAAGCAGAAGCTAAAGAATTGGCTATAAAAGCCATGGCCAGAGTTAATCTACCGGCCAGAAATGCCGATTTACGACCAGCAGAGTTATCCGGCGGTATGCAAAAGCGCGTAGGCTTAGCCAGAGCCATTGTCACGAAACCGCAAATCCTGTTTTTTGATGAACCAACAACCGGGCTTGATCCGATCACCGCTGATGTCATCAACCGCCTGATCCGCGAGCAAGTAACCGAATTAGGCGCAACCGCCATCTCAATCACTCATGATATGGCCTCGGCACGGCATATAGCTGATGAGATTGCCATGATCTTTGAGGGCAAAATAATCTGGCGCGGCGCAGCAAGTGAAGTTGATAATTCCGGCAATCCTTATGTTGAACAATTCGTAACCGGCAGTGCCGATGGGCCTATCAACGTGATGGGCGGTTGAGACTAATCTCATAAAAAAGGGAGCCAACATTTGCCAGCTCCCTTTAATAATGTAAGTTCTATTATTGTTTACAGAGGGTTTCCATCTTCATCAAGTTCAACAATCGGCTGACCTAATGCTTTCAAGCCTTCTAAAATGCTCGCCTTATCACCAACCACGACCGTGATCATTTGCGATTGATCCAAGTGTTTAGCGGCAAGTGCGTTTAGCTCGTCTTTGCTAATATCGGCTAGGATTTTGTTTTGCTGATCAACATAGTCATCAGACAAATTATAAGAAACAATCCGCCCTAAAAAGCCAAGCTTCTGACGTGGCGTTTCATACGATCTGGCATCACGTTGTCCAAGAGAGCTTTTCAAGAATGTCAATTCTTCATCACTCATACCAGCTTCAAAATAGCTAGCGATTTCCTTGTTAAACTCGATAATTGATTTATCGGTAACATCGGCTCTGACACCTGCGCTAGCGGTAAACCGGCCTGCATCAGCATCGGCACCAAACCTTGAACGAGCGCCATAAGTATAACCCTTATCTTCGCGTAAGTTGATGTTTATCCGGCTGTTAAATGCACCGCCAAGATTGTAATTCATCAATCCAAGACGATAATATTCGCCGGTTGCATCATAAGCGATAGAGCTGTTGCCAATACGAATTTCCGATTGTGCTGCACCAGGCTTGTCAATCAAGTACAATGTACCAACCGCCAATTCTGGAGCTGGGTGTATAACTGGCTTGGCCACTGGCTCGCCACTCCAATCGGCAAATATACTAAGCTTTTGTACCAATTCAGATTGTGGCATGTCGCCAACTACGATGATATTCGCACCTGATGGCGTGTAATTAGCCGCATGATAAGCTTTGACATCATCAAGAGTAATTGCCGTAACAGATTGGCTAACTCCGCCGGCTGGCCAAGCAAATGCATTATCTTTGCCATAGACCAATTTACGAAACACATTAGTTGCAGTTGCCGCAGGGTTCTTTTTGCCATGCTCGATACCTTGCAAGGTTTGAGCTTTAATGCGGTCAAAATCGGCTTGATCAAATTTCGGCTCAAACAGTTTTTCCGCCGCAATAGCCAAAGTCTCGTCCAAATTAGAGGTCAAAGTACGAATGCTCAATGTAGAAAAGTTACCACCAGAACTGAAACCGACAGATGATCCAAGTTTTTGCAAACGATTGCTTAACTCTTCATTAGTCGAGTTATTACTTGCCTCATTCATCATTGCCGCTGTCAAACTAGCCAAGCCAATTTTGGAAATTGGTTCTAACTTCTGAGCCGCTGGAATACGAAAAGAGATTGTCATAGTTGGCGCTTCATCATTGATAGCACCCATAACCTTAATGCCATTATCCAGCTCTGCACGCCAAATTGGTGGCAAAGTCATTTGCGGATTTGGCCCGGCAGGCGGCTGTACGCTACGATCAAAATCATCACTGGCGATTCTAGCTTGTAGGCTATCACCATCGATTTTTTGATATTCTGGCAAAGTGCGTTCGACACGTTCCCAAGTGTCTTCTTTGGCAATCAGATCAAGTTTACCTTTGGGAACAACGCTCATAATAACCGCAGGTTTATCTTTGATATACTGCTCATAAACCCGCATTACGTCTGCCTTGGTGACGTTTTCATAACGGGCAATGTCCTTGCCAATATAATTGGGATTATTGGTGTAAGTTTCATAAGCGGCCAATTGGCTAACTTTGCCACTAACACTCTCCAAGCTATAAATCATATGCGAAACTATGCCGGCCTTTACCCGTGTAAGATCATCATCTTCCACGCCTCGACCTTCGAATTCAACCAAAGAGTCTCTGGCAATTGTTTCCAGATCAGTCAGGTTCTTGCCGCTTGCCGGATTAGGAAGCGCCAACATTGTGAACTGACACGCCAATTCTCCACAGCGATGACCGGCACTTGCTTGAACAGCAAAGCCATTTTTTACCATATTCTTATACAATAAAGAAGTTCTACCGCCGCCCAAAATAGACTGCAACACATCTAATGGTGCTTCGTCGGCATGACGCGCTTTGACCGTTGGCCATGACATATAAATCAATGGCAAAGCTACATTGTCTTCTAGTGAAATGTACCGATCAGCATCCAATGTGAATGGCTCCACACTTGGCATATCCACAGCAGGCCCTGTTGGGATAGAGCCGAAATATTTGACAACCCATTCCATGGTTTTCTTGGTATCCATGTCACCACCGATAGTCAAAGTAGCGTTATTAGGGCCATACCAACGTAAGAAGAACTTCTTTAAGTCATTAACATCAACCCGATTTAAGTCTTCAATATAACCGATAACCTGCCAAGAATATGGGTGACCTTCAGGGAACAAAGCTTCATTCACCCGCTCACCCAACAAACCATAGGGGCGGTTATCCATACGCTGTCCGCGTTCGTTTTTTACGGTTTCGCGCTGAACTTCGAATTTTTCCTGAGTAACAGCATCAAGCAAAAACCCCATACGATCAGCCTCTAACCACAACATTTTTTCCAACTGATTATTCGGAACAGTTTCAAAATAATTGGTGCGATCAGTATTGGTAGTACCATTTAGAGTACCACCAGAAGCAGAGATTATTTTGAAATGCTGCTCATCGCCAACATTCTCCGAACCTTGAAACATCATGTGCTCAAAGAAATGCGCAAAGCCAGACTTGCCAACTTCTTCTCTGGCTGAACCAACATGATAAGTTACGTCAACATGAACCAATGGATCAGAGCGATCTTCATGCAAAACTACTGTTAGTCCATTATCAAGCTGGTACTTGGTATAAGGAATGGATATTTCACCATCTTGCTTGGTAATAGTCTCAACAACTGAATACCCTAGCATTGCTGATTGTTCAGTTTTTGTTTCTTCACCAGCTGGCAAACAAGCAGCCAAGCTAACCGACGCAAACAGACTTAATAAAAGTGACTTTTTCATTTGGTTTTCCCTTGATGATATGTTGGCGCAACCATAAGGAAATGTAACATGACGTAAAGTTAATTTATGGATAAGGTTGGAATAACACATATTAGGGAAACAAAGATAAATGGTACCGCCTCTTGGTCTCGAACCAAGGACCTCCGGTTCCACAAACCGGCGCTCTAACCAACTGAGCTAAGGCGGCAAATACATTTTGCTTAACGTCGCGGAACCTAAGCCGGTGCTCATATATATGCAAGACACCTTTTAAAGTTTTTCAGCAAGTATTTTTCTCCTAAGGTTAAGCATGAAAACAATTCCAGATGATTCTCTTGCCAAGCCTTTTTCGCGGTCATTTACCAAAGTTGCCGACGAAGATATGAATTGCATCAGCAGTGAAGCGCGATTTAATCAAACAGATATAGTCTTTGTTCATGCAACCGGCTTTAACGCCCGCACCTATATGCCATTATTTGAGCAACTTTTGGCAAGTCACTCGGTCACTGCCCCTGACATGCGCGGGCATGGGTTAAGTACACTTGATGACAAATTATCATTTCACAACTGGCATATTTACCGTGATGATCTTATTGYTTTTCTTGAAAACTTCCCAAAACCACCGGTATTAGTCGGCCAYTCAATGGGCGCAACCGTAAGYCTTCTGGTYGCGAAAAAAAGRCCGGATTTAGTRCGAACAGTAATAGCTTTYGATCCACCTATATTACAAAGARCWTTACARTTTTTGGTSCGYAGYAAATTCTTCCAAACCCACCTGCGTAAATACAACCCCTTAGTTAAGTCMGCCAAAAAYCGCCGCCGTACATTTGATGAYCGARYAAGTGCATTYGAGCGTTATCAAAMCAAGCCRCCATTTTCAAAATGGCAAGACGGGTTTTTAGAAAATTACCTGCAAGACGGCCTCCAAGAAAACAGCGGCCAAATGCAATTATCATGTAACCCTAACTGGGAAGCGCAAACCTATATGGCGCATGGCCATGATATTTGGGGGGCATTAGAAACAATCAAGCGCCCATGCTTATTGGTTGGCGGTGATGGCAAAAACACGGTGCTAACAGGAACTAGACTACAGCAATTAGCAAAACTAAACCCGCTTATACAACCCGAACTAATACCTGATTCAGGTCATTTCCTGCCGATGGAAAAACCAGAGTTAGCGGTCAAAATAATCCGCGAGTTTGCAAAAAATCAAACATAACCCTTGGCACGAATATAAGCATCTAGTTCGCGCACTCTGGTTTCTGGATTGGGGTGAGTTGAAAGAAATTCCGGCTTGCGGCTACCGGTATTTTCTGCGGCCATTCTTTCCCAAAGCCGCACGGACTGGCGCGTATCATATCCAGCGCGATACATATAATCGGCACCCAATTTATCCGCTTGCAATTCATGTTTTCGCGAAAACGGCAATATCACCCCAAAAGTGACCCCTGCCCCAAGAACCGCAGCGATCTCATTACGGTACCTAGTATCAGTTTGCGACAAAGCGACATTTGCCGCCGCCAAACCAGCACCGGCAGCTATTTGCGTTGAGTACCGTGCCGCAGCGTGGCGACCAGTAACATGACCGGTTTCATGCCCCATTATTGCGGCTAATTGGTCATCGTTTTGGGTGAAATCCATCATGCCTTTATAAAAGCCGACTTTGCCGCCGGGCATGACAAATGCGTTTTTTTGATCCGAATCAAATACTACATATTCCCAGCTTTGGTTTTGCCTATTGGCAGCTCTGGCGATTTTATTACCAACACCGTTCAGCCTAGCATTCATCTTAGGGTCTCTGGAAACCGGAGTTTGCTTTTTAGCATCGACCCAAGCCGAAGATGCCATTTTTGCCAATTGCCCATCATTTACCAGCAGAAACTGACTTTCTCCGGTGTCAGGATTGGTGACACATGCGGTAACACTGCCCGCGGCTAATCCAGCGATAAGTTGCCGTCTGCTTAAAGTAATATCCATAATAAATCTCCCATTGCCTTAATTTTATCAAAATGCTCTCGCAAATACTGCCTCAGTTTTATCAAAATGCTCTCGCAAATACGACTAAAGGTCAATATGCTATATACCAAAAACAAATTAGACTCATTGCGCGCGCGGATAATGATAAGGACAGTTTAGATGAAACGAATTATTGGATTTTTGCTTATTTTGCCAATAGTGGCAATTGGCGCCTTGGTTGTTGCTTTTCTTCTTGTGCCAACGGAAACTTACAAACAAACCATCGAACAACAAGCCAGCAAGGCTTTGGATCGTGAAGTTACAATTACCGGGCCGGTAAAATTACACATTTTTCCGTCAATTTCCGCCTCGGCCAAAGAAGTTACCATCGCCAACCCAAAGGGTTTTAGCGGTGACAATTTCGCCCATATTGATCAGTTACGAGTTGGGGTGAAACTATTGCCTTTGTTCTCCAAACGGGTGGAAATCACGGAATTTGTCTTGGAACGCCCGCAAATTTCGCTGCAAAAAAACAAAAAYGGCACTGCTAACTGGATAATCGGCTCCCAACAAAACATCGGTAAAACAAACAGTGAATTTGTCCGCGAAAAAGGAAATAACAATTTTCAAGCACAGCTTGGTGATGTGCGAATTGTTGATGGCACAGCTAGTTATGTTGATCACACAACGCATAAAGAAACCAATGTGGAAGCAATCAATTTGACATTAAAGCTACCTAATATGAACAAGCCGATGAGCTTATCAGGAAGCTTAAAGCTAGATGAAAAGCCGTTTTCTTTGGACGCTAAACTATCCAGCCTTGGCGGATTTTTACAGGGCGAAAGAACTCCGTTTTCACTGAAAGCTGGCGGTGAATTGATAAACCTCACATTTGATGGCGAGTTTAGCGAAGCCAAAGACATTCGGTTTTCCGGAAATATGGATTTAACTATCCCGTCATTACAAAAACTAATGCAGATAAATGGTAACAAAATCGCCTTTCGCCCTGATACCTTTGGAGCATTTTCAATCAGTGGCAAAGTCAAAGGGACAACAGATCGTTTAGCATTCACATCGGCTAATTTAGTTTTTGATAACATCAACGGATCGGGAAATTTTGCAGCAATACTTAGCGGCAGCAAACCAAAACTTACCGGTAATTTGCAAATCAACACACTTGATCTAAATCCGTATTTGCCGCCAGTTCCGCCGAAAGGCACCAAGATTGAAAGCTGGAGCAAGCAGCCATTACAATTAGACGTGTTAAAAGCCGCTAATGCTAATTTCAAGCTATCTGTTGCCAACCTTAAAGCCCGCAATATTGAATTTACGACGACAACTGTAACAACCAAATTGGTAAATGGCCGCTTGGAAGCAATTATATCAGATAGTAAGCTATATGGCGGCACTAATACTGGTGTAATCGTGGTCAATTCCCGTGGAAATACTCCGTCTTTTTCTTTCAAATCGCAAATAAAAGATGTGTCGGCATTACCATTATTAACTGCTGCTGCGGAGATTGAAAATATTGAAGGCACTGGCGAGTTACAGCTGGATATAAAAGCTGCCGGCAAATCGATTGATGCAATAATGCGCTCATTATCTGGAAGCGCCAATATGCAGGTGCGTGATGGAGCAATACGCGGGGTTAATCTGGCTTCGGTTTTACGTAATGCCCAGTCGTATTTGCTAACCGGGGCATTATCCGCTGAGGCCGGCCAAACCGCCAAAACTGACTTTTCTTCTTTATCCGGCACCTTTTCCTTAAACAAAGGCGTGGCCAGAAATACCGACATGCTTATGAGCGGACCATTGGTTCGGGTAACCGGCAAAGGGCAAATTGACCTTGGCGGACAGAGCATTGATTATCGAATGATGCCAAAGGCCGTGGCCAGCTTAAAAGGTCAAGGCGGCGAAAATCAATTGCAGGGGATTAGCGTTCCATTTCGAGTACAAGGGCCATGGAACAACATCAAGGCCGGGCTGGATACAGCAGCCTTACAACAAGCAGCATTAAACCGCGCCAAAGCTGAGGCCGGTAAATTGATTAGAGACAATGTCGGCGGTGAGTTAGGCGGCTTACTGCAAGGGTTCTTAGGCGGCCAACAGGCACAGCCAACAACTGATGCTGAACCCGGCGATGAGAGCGCTGCGCCCGAAAAATCCGATGAAGAAAAAGCTTTAGGCATTCTTGGCGGATTACTGGGATTTGGCGGATCAGAAAACCCACCGGCCAAAGATGATGAATAATTCTTGAAACACCGATTCCTGTCACTCCGGCCTACGAGCCGGAGTGACGGGTTGTTTAGAAGCAGAAGCAGCCGTTGGCCATTAAGTTTAGTGGCTTACCTTTTCAAACAAAATACGATCCGCATATGTGCCCGAAATATGACATCCAATGATGTTGGAAGTTTCGTCGCGAATGAAGGCCATTTTAAACTGGGTCTGTATAGTTATAAATGTGTCCTTTTGATAAGGTGTCATAGGTATATCTGAAAACCATACGTTTTGTGCAACAAGCTCTCCTTCAACAATAGCAAACACATATTCCGTATCCAATTCTTTGCTGTAATAACGGCCTACATAGTCACTAAGGTTGGCGCTGGCTTTATCAAATGGCGCAAGCTCGATACGCTGTGCATCAAGTTTTCCGTGCATACCCAATTTGTACTTCAAAGAACGCACTTCTCCATCCTCATCAGCAGCAAATATCAAAGATCTGCCCAGAGCCGGGTTAACTATAAATTCAGTCGGTGAGACAGGCTCCAGTTTTCCATTCTGTGATGACCCTATAGTAGATAAATAAAGGGTTTCAGAATCACGGGTGACTGTGAATATAAGGCTGCCGAATAATTCGTAATTTCCAACATAACGCTCAAGCTGTTCTTCCGTTGGGTATTGTATCTTTGAAACGGGTTTTTCTATGAATTCTGGTTTGTCTTTTAAATATATATCGGCAATGCCGTAAGCAATTTTTGCGGTATCAAACCGTGAGGTGTTGCTCAATATGGATACAGAAAATTTCTGTTCGGGGATGCGCAGAAGAAAACTGCGATATCCTGCATCGCGCCCCCCGTGGCTCCATGTGGCCAACCCTTTATAGGGGTTGGTTTCTTGCCCCATTGCATAAATTATTTTAGCACCAGAATTAAGTACGCCTCGTTCTTTCATGGCTATTATCGTGTCTTTCGTTCCTGCAACCGGCGTTTCAAAATTTTGCGTCCACTTTATAAGGTCTTCCGCAGTGGTAAATAGACCCGTTGAGCCAACTATGCTGTAATTGAGGTTGCCCTTTGTGAACCCGTTACTGGCCGTGTAATAGGAGTAAGCGCGGCCCGTTACGATTTTTGCATTATCATCATGAAAATGTGTGCCCTTCATGCCAATTGGATCAAAAATACGGGTTTGTGTGAACTCTGAGAAAGACTGTCCTGAAACCTGATCAACCACTTGAGCCAACAAGAGATATGCTAAATTATTATATTGGTATTCTGAGCCCGGTTTAAAGTTTAAGTCTGTTTGCCGATAAGCCACCCGATTGGCTTGCTCCTGAGTCACCGCATCAGCTTCTTGCCACCCTGCCATGCGCAAAAGCGTCCCTGTTTCTCTTAAGCCGCTTGTGTGATTAAGCATCTGGCGAAGTGTAATTGTGTGGCCCAGATTTTTAAGTTCGGGTAGATAAGTTCGCACATCATCATCCAGAGACAGCAAACCATCTTCCGCCAGCAACAAAATAGAAAATGCTGTAAACTGTTTTGATAAGGACGCAGCGGCAAAAGGTGTTTGCGGTGTAATTGGTATTCCGTATTCGAGATTGGCCACACCCAAACCAAGACTATATTCTAGTTTGCCATCGAGTGACACAGCGATGGCAACGCCCGGGGCATCCGTGCTGTCCCATTCTGATAGTAAAGCTTCAACAGCCTTTTTCTGAGTGTTTTGGTGTTGGTTTTTTTCTAGTGTGGGTGATGAACACCCAACGATGAGCACGCCGCCCAATATCGTTAGCGATTTAAGAAACAATGATTTTGACATAACAGTAAACCTTTTTTGATGACTAAGAACGGTTTAATGTTGGCGTACTTTTATGAGGGCGTCGTCCGACTACGCGAAGTCGTACCAATTATTTTAAAGCAAGATGGAAACCTTATAGAATATTGGCCTTTCGGTAAGCGCTTGGCGTTATGCCTGTATGCTTTTTAAAGGCGTTGTTAAATGAGGACTTTGAATTAAAACCGACCTCGTATAAAATGTCGAGTACAGACATGTTTGAAGGCGCTTCTTTTACAAGTATTTTTTTGGCTTCCTCAATCCGATAAGCGTTCACAAAATCAAAGAAATGTTGCCCTATATGATGGTTTATCAATATTGATAAATCTCGTGACTGCACGGATAATTGTCGCGCTAGTTTTTTTAGCGTTAAGCTCGCATCATGGTATGGCTGTTCACTCGTCATATGGCGTTCAAGTTTTGTGAGAGCCGCCATATCTTTTGCGTTCCGGTCATCGTCGCTTAATAAATCCTGCACACGCTTTAATTTGCTATCCACACTGCGAAAAAGCTCTGGGTGATGCAGTGCATTGAGCGTGAACCAAATAATGACGCCCGTAGCAAACATGGAAACCCCTATTTGCAAAGCGGGTAGAGCTTGCTCGAAAACCCCAAATTTACTAAAACTTTTTGCGACGACAAATGTATGTGCGAAAAGAGAGGTTCCTGCGAGTTGGTAAAGCCATTTTAGGGCGCAAGAATTATCACGCGCATAATTTTCTCGATAGATAATGTTAAACTTCCGAAGTACTAAAAATACGGCAACCATATAAAGGTAGTAATGTATATGTCCCGCTGCTTCCACCCAGCTACTTTTTAGTACTCCAAAAACAGCAAGACATAGAGCTACTAGAAACGGGAATAGGTGCAGGATGTGTGTTTTTTTGAATTTAAAATTCGGATAACATACAGTCAAAAAATACAGAAAAAAGGCAGGCATTTGTAAAAATGCTAGAGCCTCTATGAGAGCGTAGATTATTGACGATGGCGGAATTAATAAGTATAAAAAGAAACCGCTTAAACTCATCGCTGTCAAAATGAGAAAGCCGGCAAAGAACTTGTTGCTAAGCGCCCTCTCCGTTTTCACCGTGAGGAGAAAACTAGCAAGTAATAAAGCCGTGAACGCTGAAATAACGCCAAATATGTTCAAAAATGTTTCGTAAGCCATCATTCAGAACGTTATAAGAAACAATCTGAAAATGACCACCTTTTTCTAAAACTTGATACTCAACAGAGTCTCATTTGTAGGATTAAAGAGCCGAGTCGGCCAAGAGAATCTCATCGGCGGTTAGGCCAATAAAGGTTATCATTTGAAGTATCCGCAACTCGCATATTATTGTGTTTCAGCCAATCCTAACTGATCAGTTTTTTGGCCTGTTTGCGCCAGTCATCACGATCTATGCGCCCCTTAAAGCTCAGTTTTGCGTCAACGTCTGCTACTTGGTTATCGTTCCAATTGGCGATTTGTTTATAATAATAAACCCCCATATCGTTACACAAGGTTTCCAGTTTCGGGCCAATACCCTTAATTTGTTGCAAATCATCAGGATCACCTTCGCTTGGTGTCTCATAAAATGTCGGTACGACCATTGGTGCCGGACTCGATTTGAGATTTAACTGTGATTCCAATTCAGCCACTTGCGAGCGCAAATTATTTTTTGCCGCTTGGCATTCCTCTATACTGGAGCGAAGTCGCGCCAGTTCAATATCCTGATCATCATTTTCAACAGGTTTTTTACGACTACATAACCAACAACCAATGATCAGCCCCAATAAAGCCGAAGCAGCAATTAGCAACCACATCTGTCCAATAAGCCAAGCCATATCTACTGCTCCTTAATCTTCAACAATTATTTCAATGCGCCGGTTCTGCGCCCGGCATTGTAAAGTATTTTGCGTACAAACAGGTTGGTTCGGACCAAAGCCGCTTGCTGTAAACTGCTGCGGATTACCGCCCTTGCTTAGCAAATAGTCCACCACCGAATTCGCCCGCAAATTAGAGAGGTGAACATTATATTCATCGGCGCCAGTATTGTCTGTATGGCCGCCAACATTTAGCGAAAAAGCACTGCATTGCAGCGATAGCTGCACAAGAAAATCTAAAAACCCATGGCTTTCTTCACCAATTTTCGCGCTATTGAATTCAAATAAAATCTTGTTTTTGACCAATGCCTCGGCGAATAGTTGCTGACACTTTGCGGAAGTTTCTATCTCACCTGCATCAACAGCAATGCCAAATTCATTTGGTTTTGGTGCTGGCCAAGTGATCTGCGCCAATCCGGTAAAATCACCGCCAATATTATTGATCACACCCGAAACACTCTTCGCTTTTTGCTTATCAGCGGCAGTTCCAGTTAATGCGAAATTCTGATCTTCCAAAACCACCAAAGCGGTATCTAATTGCGTTAAAGACTGCAACACAATGATCATCTGCGGCACAGCACCGGCAAATGCACCAGAAGAAACTTTCAACTCGTCGTTAAATTTTCCGGCAAATAGCTTATTAGCTTGATCACGTATAAGACGCTGGTCGGCTTTGTTATCGACATAACCACTAATTGCAACAACACCATCAGAGCTTAAAGTCGCCGCCCAATTAGGATTAACAACTGGCTCTGCAACTTGCAAACCGCTCATGTCAACCACTGTTATTCCGCCAGTAATAAGCCCGCCGGAACCAGTACTGCTCAATACACCTTGTTTTATTGCCTCGAATTGCTGCTGCGAGGAAGCATCGCCAACAACGATTGCTCTTTGTCCGTCCAAAAACACAAAAACATCATCATGATCAGCCGCCAATAATGTTTGCTTGGCATTTGCTTGCAAAGTTTGCGCAATAACTTTAGCACTTTTTGCGCCGGACAGTTGGCTAAGTACCTCATAATGAATGCCCATTGCACCCAAACCAAGGAATGCAAGTAACCCGATCAATAGTTTCATGCCAACTGACATTTTAACATCCCCAAAAGCGAGTATTCGATAAAATCACATCTAATAGGAAAGGTAAACTTATTTAACGAATTACGCTCACAAATATTGTGCCAATAAAACAGGCACTAAACACCTTGATTTGCAGATTCAGCTCATGTTCATGTAATATCATACAAAGTAAAATTATAAAACGGTAACAAGGGTGAAAATCATGAAATACACATCTATAATAAAAACGGCAACTGGTCTTCTAATTGCCGCTGCACTTAGCTCACCTGCCAGTGCCGATCAACCAATTCAAAGCCCCGGAGCAATTGCTGAAATTACTTTATTTTCTGACACAGGCAATTCTGGCAGAAGCCAGGTATTTCGTAGTGATCAACGTAACCTTTCCCGTTATGGATTTTCCGATAAAGCGCAAAGCATATTGGTTAGTGCCGGGCAGTGGGAGCTATGCCAAGATAGTCGCTATCGYGGKAGATGCGAAGTRTTTTCMYCYGGCCAGTATAACTTAAAAGCATTGGGTTGGGGTACGAGAATATCTTCATTGCAGCAAKTACGAAGCGGTACAGAYACTATAACCTTGTACTCMGAACCCAATTTTCAYGGTTATTCRCGAACCTATGCCCGYAAAATGGATAAACTRAAGAAYTACGGGTTCATTAACAAAACAGCTTCTTTGAAAATAACCGGMGGKATTTGGAAAGTTTGCACWAATTCAGGCATGAGYGGSCGATGCGAAATAGTGGATCGTGATTATTCYGAYCTACAAAGYATMGGTATGAATTACCGTATTGCCGCCGTCGGTCCGCAAAGTGAACGCATTGGCAAWTACRATCCAAATAATGGCCAAATAGTYTTATTCGAAGAACGCGGATACARAGGMACMARAGTATCCATTCGCGGCRAAGTRTCGGATTTACGYCGCTCTGGCTTTTCCGATAGAGCCTCTTCGATACAATTACAAAATGGCCAATGGGAGGTTTGCGAAAACKCCTTCTTTGGCGGGCGCTGTGAAATCATAGACTATTCAGTAAATGATTTATCACGCATTAGGTTGAACAATAGGATATCTTCTATCCGCCCAGTTACATCGCCTGCACCTATCGAGCCAGGTTATGGCCCCGCCCCTAGTTGGCAGTCCGGAAACAATATAAGCCAAGGTATCGAAGGACAACGCACCGTGTTTTTCCCAGAGCCAACAATCAATGGCAATACTATCGCCGAATGCCTATACTCGAACCGACAATGCGGCCAACAAGCCGCGGCAGAGTTTTGCCGAATAGCGGGCTTACGAACCGCCGTTTATTTTGAAACTGCACGCGGCTACAGATCGCCAAATTTCTTGGGCAGAGGAGCAAGACAAACTTCGCGCAACCAATCACCTTATCTTGTTGATGTATTGTGTAGTAGATAATCGCCACCAAGGTACTAATTGTTCATTGCATACTAAAAGAATTACATAATTATAATTTGTTTTTTATTTGGGCTATGGTCATTTTTATTGTGACATTCATTTGAAAAATATTATAATACAACTTGTACGACACACTTAAACACATGGGAGAACTTAAAATATGGCCGGGAAATTTGATCTAAAAAGAGCTAAAGATGGGCAATTTTTCTTTACTTTAGTCGCCGGAAACGGAGAAATAGTTGGCAAATCCGAAATGTATAAGGCAAAAGCCAGCGCCAACAATGGCATCGAATCAGTTAAGAAAAACTCGGCTGAAGCTGGTCGGTTTAAAGAGCCATTTGAAGGAAAAAGCGGAAAATGGTACTTTTCACTAAAAGCTAGAAATGGTGAAATCATTCTTTCTAGTCAGGGTTATTCATCAGAAGATGGTGCAAAGGGCGGAATTGGTGCGGTACAACGCGCAGCAGATGGCGCTCCTACCAACGATATTTCTTAATATACTCCTAGCATTTACTCAAAAGTTTACTAAGCAATTAAATAGCGTTACGATCTTAAATGACTGTGGCGCTATTTTTGTTTTTCAAGGTAAGGTTCAAAAATCCGGTGACACAGAATTTAATCAATCGAATTGCAGTTTTTGTATTGATAGTTACAGGTATAGTGCTGCCGCAAATTATCGGGTCAATACAAACTGATTATTCGCATAAATCACAGTTTTTAAGCGAGCTTGGCGCAACAGACGCTCCTTATCAGCTTTTAAATAATTACGGCAGTCTTTTGCCGATCGGCATTGCAGCTTTTGTCTTGGTGTTTGGGTTATATAATAAATTCCCGCGCACCCGACTTGTAACAGTCGGAATAACTTTATTGTTTGCAGTTGGCATCAGCTATCTAAGCGGCTTTTTCTTTGCCTGTGATCCGGGTTGTCCCGTCACTGGCAGCTTAAAACAAAATCTGCATAATTTATTTGGCCTTGTTCACTACCTTAGCCTGATCACCGGCTTATTTTTGATTTTCCTAGGTTTGCGAAAATCAGCGCCAAAATTTTCAATATTCACCCTTGTGATAACAATCATTATTTTGATCGGTTTCTTACAAGTGGTCAATGGTGAAATGCAAGATTGGCAAGGCGCATGGCAAAGACTTTCTGAATACTCGCTTGCTCTGTGGTTCTTCGGCACTGTGTTTTGGTATAAAAGACCTAGGTCGTGTTGACATTTATGATTTGGAGCGCGGTATGAAGAAAAACAGTTCAGGGTCAGAAGATAAGTCGCAAAAAGGGTTTGCCCCTTTTAAGACTTTTCGACGCAATCATGAGATGTTTTGCTCATATCCGTAACGGACGCGGATAATTTCAGCCCTAAATGCGTTGTAAAGCGCTTGTGGTGGCAAACACCACGGCGTACTTTACGCCTGTTTATATCTGAAATTACACTCGCGCCGCGACCGAAACCTAAATGTCAACATGACCTGGGCAAATGAGAAACATCATTGATGAATTGCACAGCGCGATTCTTAAAAAAATCATCTTCGCGTAAATGAGTAAGACCGCCGGGGCTAGCGGAGAAATTAACATAACCGACATCGTCAATACGCATACCAATCCAACTGGCAATTACGAACGTCAAAGCATAACCATGGGTGACAATAATAATTTCTGACTTCTCAGGTAATTCCTCCATACTGGCATAAATCCGCTTTGCAAACTCCCGTTTGCTTTCAGCCCCCTCCACCACCAAATGGTCAAGCCTATCGTCGTCTGGTGCAGCAATAATACGCTTGTCTAACCAACTTTGTTTTCTGCCATCAGCTAGACCATAACTGTTTTCACGCAACCCTGTGACGAGCTTGGTCGAGACGCCGATACTTTCACCAATAATTGCGGCGGTTTGCGCTGCCCTTTTCAAATCAGATGATATTAGCTCAACATCAGAACCAGCAATAAGCGCACCTAAACGCTTTGCAATTGATTGYGCCTGAACTTGGCCAAAATTTGTCAATCCGCTATCATACCAACCACCAACTAGGCCATCTATGTGATGTTGCGATTGGGCATGAGTAACTACATATATATTGCGCATGCGCTCATGCTAACATGACGGCAAATAATCTCAGCAACTAATTTGCCTAATCCTTGAGTAAAATAGCTGCAAGTAAGTTACCCCGCGCCCCGTCATCACACGGCTTGTCCGGGTGATCCAGTCTTCTTAATTGCGATTCTTTTAAGCCTCCTGTATCTATGGTTTTGAGCATTATTTTGTTTTTGGTATGATGATACTTGCCGTGAGACAGAAGAAGGGTGAACAAGGGTCACGTGACCATTACTGCTTGATACTTAATTAGCAATCATTGGCAAAGAAATCACCTAAACTAAGGCTTAATTGGCAAATAATTAGCACTCAGTGCCCCTTACCGGCACTTGATCAAGGAGAATAAGTTTCAACCACACCCGCAATACCCACGCTTGTTATAATGGTCTTGCAAATGGCTTTAACTTAGTCATCTGCGGCTCTTTGACATTGTAAACACACGAACAACACAATGAAATGTGGGGTTTTCTAGTCGAAGCTATAGCTGAGCAAAAAACAACCGGCTTAATTAAAAGCCGGTTGCTTAACGTTTGTCCTGCTGAAAAGTTCTGCACATTAGTAAACTATTTTTATAATGACCGTTTATGTCGTTTTAATTGCCAATCTTACGACTAGAACTTAAAAAGCAGCGCCTAATGAAAACCAATATTTCTGTGTATCACTACCAAAACCATCAGCTTGATAATTGGCATATTTCAAACCAAAGGAATAGTGTTTCATGAATTTCTTTGATATTTGCAGATCAAGCTCTGTTCCGTAAGAACCACCACCGAAGTCCGCGGAAAAATCATGATAGATAGCGTCAAATTTCAAGCCTTTCATCGCCCCATCGCCTTGCACTTTATATGATACGCTAAAGTACAGGTCTTCAAGGCCATTTGCCGGAGTGCCAAGGAATTTGTCAGCCCAACCATTGAACTTGTGCAAGGTTGCCAACGGAGTTTGAAATGAAGCAATACCATTATCACTGCCTAATTGCTCGAAACCAACTTTTGCAGTTAGTCCACCAACAACGAACCCAGCAGATAAATGCAAGTAATCAGCACTGAAACTGGTCGGGTTATCAGCATTGTCGCTCTGTATGGCGTACTCTGCTTCGTAAATGAATGATGCATCTCCAGCACCAACTTTATGCTTGCCATCAAACCGCACACCGTATGTTTTGCTAGATAGGCCATAAACAGCCGGATCGTTAAGATCGATCACCAGCGCATAAGCCGCCAGATTACCAAATGGCAAACCGCTATACCTGGCATCAAAAATGAAACTGTTGGTATCAAGATCACCAAAGGGGTGATCATTACCAAAAATACGGTTTACATTCCACACATAGGCTCCGGTAAGAGTAAGATCAGGAATTGATGAATTGATCATCGCCGCCATGTCCCATGTCTGATCATTCTGGCGCCAGCCAACAGTGCCGACAAAGCGTTGGTTGCCAATATTGTGAGCCACACGTCCGGCCAACAACGTGGTTTTCTCAATCCCAGTATATGCTAAATATGCTTGATTAACCTCGGTAATTTGCGGGTCAGCAACAACCGGATAAGCAGTGTTGCCGTTGACTGTGCTGTTAAAATTTCCACCGCCAATATTTGCGACATTATCAAACTCAAGCACCCCAAAAAACCCATTAAGCGGCGCGGTGGTATACTTTAGCCTAGTGCGTAAGGTCGATGCAAAAGCATCATTGGCAAAACCGTCCTGCTCGACAGCCTCGGCGCGGTATCTAAAGGTCAATTTGGCTTTACCTTTAGTGATGGCCTCGGCCAGAGTTGTAGCTTCAGACGTTTTAGAGTCCTCAGCAAAAGCTGGAGTTGCGATATTACCCAAAGCTAAAACGGCAATACTGGTGAGAAGAATGTTGCGCATAATGTTTCCCTTTTGCTAATTTATGTACAACTGAATTTACAATTATCTCGTTTTAACAACTTGATTTAAGTCAATCACTTAACGACAAAACGTCGCAGGTAAAACCTCTGCTATTCGGCGCGAAATCCCCTCTAAATTATGCTTAAAGGTAAAGAAGAAAGTACTGGGGAAGTTTAACTCCCCCAGTGCCGGTTTTGTTATCTCTTGCGGACGATCTGATAACCAGAGCGTAGCAAATACTTGATCGGCACACTGAACATGTGAACCAGTCTAGTGAACGGAAACAGCAAGAATATTGTCAGACCTAAGAATATATGCAGCTTGAATATCAGTGCTTCTTCCATGATGAATTCAGCAGCACCGCCACGGAATGTCACTATACGTTGCGCCCATTCTGCCAAGGCAACCATAGACGAGCCGTCAAGGTGTTTGGCACTTTCAGGAATGGTCAACATGCCCAAAATTAACTGCACAAACAAGATCAGCAAAATCGCCATATCCATGAATTTGGTGGTTGCGCGAACTCGATCCTGAGTAGTTCTACGCCAGATCAAAATCACCATGCCGAAGAATGCCATTGTCCCAAAAATGCCACCAGCGGTCATAGCCABHAACTGHTTKTGRCCDGBWSTGATRAADGGVTCATACRTSAARTGAGGAGTBADVADBCCAAHSAVGTGACCGAAAAATAACAATATAATTCCGACATGGAATAAATTACTACCTAATCGCAAACCTTTGGAATGCAATAACTGACTACTATCAGCTTTCCAGGAATACTGGTTCTGATCATAACGCAAAATCGATCCAACCACCATTACAACAATGGCAATATACGGATAAATGCCAAATAAAAATTCATTCAGATATTCAGCCATTTACGCCTCCACTGGCTTGGGGAATTATTATGTCATCGGGGCCGCAGGTGTCACAGTCCAACCCTTCAGAAAATGCTTCTGGCTCTTTCCACTGCTCGTCCAATTCGTCTAATGACTTGATATCAGGAAGTGCCGCATCAGCCGCTTTTTCAATATCTGCTGCGGTGATTTTAGCACCCGAAAGAGCTACAACCGCAGCAAAAACGCTTGCATAACCGGACTTTCTACGCTTCAGCTTCTCACCAATGGTGGCAATAACTGGCGCGGCTTGTTCAAGCAATTCCAAGCCTTCATCAGCAGCACTAATTGAGATAAACTCAAGCATTAGCGGCAAATAGTCTGGTAACTCACCAGTACCTATTTCCAGCCCCTTGGTTTTGTATTTATCAGCCAGATCAACCATCGCTTGGCCGCGAAAGCGGCTTTCACCATGCACATGCTCGAATAAATGCAGGCAATGCGCCCTACCCCGGTCAAACAGCTCTACATACTGCTCCTGAAGCTCCATTAGGTCGGTTGCGGCAAACTCATTCATGAATTTGAGCAAGTTCTTCTGCACTCGGCCCTTTAACAGCCCCTCATCACTTAAAACTGTGGTTAGCTCGCCCATATTCTCAAGCAACTGCGCTTGCGGATAGCTAAGTAAATGCGCCAATACACGAAAGCTTCGCATTATGAACCTCCTGATGGTTTACGCGGGGTTCCGCTAAGGGTGTTGGCGTGGGTTTGAGTGCCAAACAAATTGGTTTTGGGTTTAGTGCCGGTATTAGAGTCATTACCAAACGAGAACCCACATTCAGAACGAGCAGAAAAGGCAATTTCCTGATCAAATGGGCCATCACCAGCATATTCACGATGATTGGTTGGAATAACAAACCGATCCTCGTAATCGGCGATCGCCATTAACTGATACATCTCGTCCATTTGCTCTTTGCTCATTCCAACTTGTTCCAAAACAGCCGGATCTTCAACACCGTTGACGGTTTTACCGCGCATATAAACCCGCATGGCAATCATTCGCTCTAGCGCACTAATAATCGGCGCTTCATCACCTGCGGTTAGCATATTCGCCAAATACTTATTGGGAATGCGCAATGAGCGTACATTAGGGATCATGCCGTCTTGATCCAATTTACCAGCTTCGGCGGCTGATTGAATTGGCGAAAGCGGCGGTACATACCAAACCATCGGTAATGTGCGATATTCAGGGTGTAATGGAAACGCGATTTTCCAATCCATTGCCATCTTGTAAACTGGCGAGTTTTGCGCCCCTTCAATCCAGCTTTGTGGCACACCATCAGCCAAAGCCCGTTCGATAACGTCAGGGTCATTTGGATCAAGAAACAAATCACATTGGCTTTGGTACAGGTCTTTTTCGTCCTTAACCGATGCCGCTTCTTCGATCTTGTCTGAGTCATAAAGCAACACGCCCAAATAACGAATGCGCCCAACACAAGTCTCAGAACAAACTGTCGGCTCGCCGGCCTCAATACGCGGGTAACAAAAAGTACACTTCTCGGACTTGCCAGACTGCCAGTTAAAGTAAATTTTCTTATACGGACAGCCAGAAACACACATTCTCCAGCCACGGCATTTGTCTTGATCGATAAGCACAATACCATCTTCTTCGCGCTTATAAATCGCGCCAGAAGGACACGAAGCCACACATGAAGGGTTGAGGCAATGCTCGCACAGGCGCGGCAAATACATCATGAATGTATTTTCAAACTCGCCGTAGATTTCCTTTTCAACATTGGCAAAATTATAATCTTTTGAGCGTTTTTCAAACTCACCACCAAGAATTTCTTCCCAGTTCACACCCCAATCAGGCTTTTCCTTGAACTTGCCGGTAATGGCAGATTTCATTCGAGCCGTTGGTACGGTTTTGCTTTCCTTGGCAGATTTTAAGTGATCATACTCGTAAGTGAACGGCTCATAATAATCATCAATCAAAGGCAGATCAGGATTGGCAAAAATATTGCTTAACACTCCCATTTTGCCGCCAATTTTTGGCTTTAATTTACCGCCTTTGGTAAGCTCCCAGCCACCTTTCCATTCCGACTGATCTTCCCARTTTCTDGGGTAGCCAACGCCGGGCTTGCTTTCGACATTRTTGAACCATGCGTATTCAACBCCGCCBCGGCTVGTCCAGACGTTTTTGCAAGTGATCGAACAAGTATGRCAGCCAATACATTTRTCCAAGTTTAGAACCATGCCTATTTGTGCGCGTATAGTCATTGGCTCACCTCCTCATTTTTTAGCATATTGATCATTTGGCCTTCTTCATAAGGCTCCTCCATCCAATCCACATTCTCGGTTTTGCGCAAAATCACAAACTCATCGCGGTTGGAACCAACAGTGCCGTAATAGTTAAAGCCCCAAGAAAGTTGAGCGTATCCACCGATCATGTGGGTGGGTTTAACCACCGCCTTGGTCACTGAGTTATGGATACCACCACGCTTGCCAGTAATTTTGTTCCCTGGAGTATTCATGGTCTTTTCTTGCGCATGGTACATCATGCACATGCCTTCTGGAACACGTTGCGAAACTACTGCTCTGGCAGAAATCGCACCGTTGACATTATACAACTCGATCCAATCATTATCGGAAATATCAACCTTTTTGGCATCAACCTCCGAAAGCCAAACAACCGGACCACCACGGTTCATAGTCAGCATCAAAAGATTATCCGAATATGTGGAGTGAATGCCCCACTTTTGGTGCGGAGTTATCCAGTTCAATGCTATTTGCTTGGAATCTCCGCCTCTGGCCTTTACCGAATTGGTGATAGTTTTGGTTGAAATTGGCGGCTTATAAACACACAADCCCTCGCCAAAATCTCGCATCCATTCATGATCCTGATAAAAATGCTGKCGWCCRGTKARYGTACGCCACGGGATCARYTCATGAATATTAGTATAGCAAGCATTATAGCTAACATGTTCGTCCTCAAGTCCTGACCAAGTTGGTGAGGAAATGATTTTGCGAGGTTGAGCCTGTATGTCGCGATAACGGATTTTTTCGTCCTCTTTTGGTCGCGCAAGATGTGTATGCTCACGACCAGTTATCTTAGACAATGCTGCCCACGCTTTAACCGCTACCTCGCCATTGGTTTCTGGTGCAAGAGTCAATACTGTCTCGCAAGCGTCAATATCGGTTTCGATCTTTGGCATGCCAAAAGACACACCCGGCTCAGTGACGGTTTTGTTGAGCTTGCCCAATAAATCCACTTCCGCTTCAGTATTCCAAGCTACTCCTTTACCGCCATTTCCAAGTTTGGACAGTAACGGCCCTAATGAGGTAAACTTCTTATAAAGATTAGGATAATCACGTTCGACTTCAACCAAGTTTGGCATAGTTTTTCCCGGGATCGGCTCACAATCGCCCTTGCCCCAATCGCTAACGCCTAATGCTTGGGCTAACTCGCCGGGGGTATCGTGCAAGATAGGCACAGTCACCAGATCAGTCTCGACACCTAAATGACCGACGCAAAGCTCAGAGAATTTCTTGGCCAAGCCTTTGAAAATATCCCAATCGGAACGGCTCTCCCAAGCCGGATCAACAGCCCGGCTAAGCGGGTGAATGAACGGATGCATATCAGAAGTGTTAAGGTCGTTTTTCTCGTACCACGTAGCAGTAGGTAAAACAATATCGGAATAAACCGCCGTAGTGGACATACGAAAATCCAATGTCACAACAAGGTCAAGTTTACCCTCCGGTGCTTCATCATGCCATTTTACCTCTGAGGGTTTTGCAGTACCCATGCCTTCAAGGTCTTCACTCATCATGGCGTTTTGTGCGCCCAATAAATGCCGCAACATATATTCATGTCCCTTGCCTGATGAACCAAGTATATTGGAACGCCAAACAAATAAATTACGCGGAAAATTATCAGCCTTATCGGGATCCTGCGCCGCAAATTCCAGCTCACCGGATTGTAGTTTCTCAACCACATAATCCTTGGTGGACTTGCCGGACGACTTGGCTTTTGCCGCTAAACCTAACGGATTTTCATCTAACTGCGGAGCAGACGGTAACCAACCCATGCGTTCCGAACGTACATTGCAATCAATCAGGGAATGATTTTCCCATTTTTTAACATCCGCTAGCGGCGATAAAATCTCATCAACGCCAAGTTTTTCATAGCGCCATTGATTTGAGTGATTATAGAAAAATGATGTTGAGTTCATTTGCCGTGGCGGACGGTTCCAATCCAGACCAAAGGCCAATGGCAACCAGCCAGTTTGTGGCCGTAATTTTTCCTGTCCAACATAGTGTGCCCAGCCACCACCGGACTTACCAATACAACCACACATGATCAACAGGTTAATAATCCCACGATAGGTCATATCCATATGGTACCAGTGATTGATCGCCGCACCCAAAATAACCATGCTACGGCCACGGGTTTTATCAGCATTATCGGCAAATTCACGGGCAACTTGAATTATTTTATCTCTTGATAATCCAGTGATATGCTCGGCCCATGCCGGAGTATAAGGAACATTATCATCAAAATCCTTGGCGACATTTTCACCGCCTAAGCCACGGTCAATCGCGTAATTTGCTGCCATTAAGTCATAAACAGTTGCAACATAAGCGTCTTTTTTGCCCTTTAAGCTAACTTTACGAACGGGAAGTTTTCGCACTTGAATACTATCATGGTCAGTATGAGCAAAAATCTTACTTTCGTGCTCCTGATTACCAAAATATGGAAACGCAACATCAAGCACTTCATCAGCATCGTCGATATTGCTTAGGTGCGGCCAAATATCTTCGCCGGAAACATTATCTTTGGCCTCGAGATTCCATTTACCTTCTTCGCCCCATCTGGAGCCAATAGTTCCATTTGGCACACGATGCGATTTAGAATGCTCATCATATATGACGGACTTCCACTCGGCGTTGTTTTTTGCACCTAGGTTTCCGGCAAAGTCAGAGGCACGCAGATTTCGTGTTGGAATATAATGATCACCCTGTTTTTCCAGTAAAACCTGCATCGGCATATCAGAATAATTACGCACATAATCGGTGAAATATTCTGATTTTTGGTCAAGATGAAACTCTTTGAATACCACATGCCCCATTGCCATAGCCAAAGCAGAGTCCGTGCCTTGTTTCGGGTTAAGCCATAAATCAGTTAACTTTGCTACTTCGGAATAATCAGGAGTAACCGATACCGTCTTGGTTCCCTTGTAACGAACTTCAGTAAAGAAATGCGCGTCCGGAGTACGAGTTTGCGGTACATTAGAACCCCAAGCGATAATGTAAGACGAGTTATACCAATCAGCACTTTCCGGTACATCAGTTTGCTCGCCCCAAGTTTGTGGTGATGAAGGCGGTAAATCGCAATACCAATCATAAAAACTAAGGCAAACTCCGCCCATTAGTGACATATATCTAGAACCTGCCGCATAAGAAACCATCGACATTGCTGGAATTGGCGAGAAACCAAACACCCGATCCGGGCCAAAAGTTTTAGTGGTGTAAATATTAGCCGCTGCGGTAATTTCGTTTACTTCGTCCCAACTGGCGCGAACAAACCCGCCTAGCCCGCGCATTTTCTTATAATCATTTGCCTTATTTGGATCAGAAACAATATTACCCCATGCCAGAACTGGATCATTCAATTCGGCTTTGGCCGCACGAAAAGACTTTAACAACCGCGAACGGATCAAAGGAAATTTTAGCCTAGCTGCTGAATATAAATACCATGAATAACTTGCACCTCTGGCGCAACCGCGTGGTTCATGGTTTGGCAGATCAGGGCGGGTCTGTGGATAATCGGTTTGCTGGGTTTCCCAAGTTACCAATCCGTTTTTAACGTAAATTTTCCAACTACATGAACCGGTGCAGTTCACACCGTGGGTCGAACGGACAATTTTATCATGCGCCCATCGACCACGATATGCCTTTTCCCAATCACGGCTTTCACCAGTAGTTATACCATGCCCGTTGGAAAACTTTTCTTTTGCTTTGGAGAAATAAGTCAGACGGTCAATAAAATTACTCATGAAAACGGCCCTTTTAATAAAATTTAAATATCGAATTAATGTTGTGGTGGGCTGTAGCAACCCACCACAAAGAACGTTATGGATTTTTCACATAGGCGTTTTTACGTAAGTAAAACCACCAGTTAATGATAATACAAAGTACATAAAATGCGGCAAAACCGTACAGCGCGTATTCTGGTGTGGTTGCTTTGATCTGCTCCCCAAACACTTTAGGAATAATAAAAGCACCATACGCCCCGATCGCCGCTGTCCAGCCCAATACTGGCCCAGCCTGTTCTTTATTGAACACCACAGCAATGGTCTTAAAAGTGGAACCATTACCAATACCAGTGGCGGCAAATAAGATAAGAAACAAGATCAAGAATGGTACAAAATAATCCTGCGGAGTGGCCGAGGCATAAGCTTGCTTCATGAAGTAAGCGACACCAAGAGCAGACGCCACCATTATCACCGAAATGATTTGAGTAACTTTTGCACCACCGATTTTGTCAGCAACCATGCCACCAAGCGGCCTAATCAATGCACCGATAAATGGCCCTGTCCAAGCAAACATCAATGCAGATGGCCCATCAGGGTTGGGAATATTGTGCATCATCACCCCATCGATCTCCACATGCGAGAAACCAAAGATAACCTTGATTGCCAAGCCAAACGCAACGGCATAACCAATGAATGAGCCAAAGGTCATGGTGTAAATAACAGTCATCGCCCATGTGTGTTTATTATTGAAAATTTGATACTGGTGCTTCAGGCTTTGCCCAATGGTACCAGGTATCATTCGTAAGGCGAATACAGTCAGAACAACCACAATCGGCAGAACAAGCCATTTTGAGATCATAAAGCCAGAACCACCAACATCAGCCGGCAACATCAACCACAAACCAAATGTTGCTGTCGCAAAACCAATAGCCAACATCCCCAAGATTTTGGCAAAAGCGCCAAAGGGTGATTTGATATTAGGCGAAACATGATCTGCCTTGATATTGTTCATACCAACCCAAACGGCAATAACGATCGGGATCAAAATGGCAACCCATATAAAGCCAGCATTGTGTAAATAAGTATCTGTGCCCGCAGCAATTTTACCGATCAAAGTACCAGATGTGGTTTTAAGGGTTAAAGCAGTGCCACCAAACATACCAACAGTCATCACCAGTGGAATGAGTATTTGCATGGTTGTCACACCAAAATTACCCAACCCAGCATTCATACCCAGAGAATACCCTTGTACCTTCTTCGGAAAGAAGAAAGATATGTTAGACATTGATGCCGAGAAGTTACCGCCGCCAATACCGGATAACAACGCCATTAACTGAAACTGCCAAAGCGGAGTATCAGGGTTTTGCAACAATATGCCTGTACCAAGTGCCGGAATTATCAACAAAGCAGTGGTCAGAAAGATCGTATTACGGCCACCGGCTAGCCGAATAAAGAAAGTCGAGGGAATACGTAAAGTAGCTCCGGTAAGGCCGGCAATCGCCGCCAAAGTAAACAATTGCGATTTTTCAAAATCATAGCCTAAATTGATCATCTGTACGGTGATAATGCCCCAATAAAGCCAAACGGCAAAACCACACAAAAGCGCAGGGATTGAAATCCATAAATTACGGTTGGCTATTGCTTTTCCCGTAGCTTCCCACTCTTTTTCGTTTTCAGGATCCCAGTTTTGAATATCTTTAGCCATGACAGCTCCTTATCTATTTAAATTGGATCAGTTCCAAGGCTTCCAACAGCCGACATTAAATTACCCAAAACTTTAAGCTGTGAATTTGATTTAGATCAAAAACGGTATTTTATTGCCGAMAAGCCTCTGCTGAAGTGAAGCAACGGGADCCAGCCCCGTTGCCAGTTATTGTATTTCAGAACCTAGTCATCGTCTTTTCGTAATTTCACATCACCCATATAAACTCCCAGAGTTTCGAGACGCTTATAGGCATAGGCCTTGCGGCTACCGAAGACTTTAACATTATCAATTTCCTCGTCACTCATACCCAAAACTTCAAGATGCTTGCGCGCAGCTTCTTTTCTGTGTTGGGTGTAGCCACTGTCGAAGCGCTCCTCGGCCTCAAGCTCGTCTTTTTTGCTAAAGCGGATGAGAAGAGCCGAGAAAGATGCGATCACGACAAAAGCTCCCAGAATAAGATAAGCAGTATCCCAGCTTATATCTCCCTTAAACAAGAAGCCAAAAGTTACAGCACCGACATTGCCACCTGCTCCRACAACGCCTGCRACHGCACCTAATGATTTTTTGGAAATAAACGGAACAACCGAGAAAGTCGCACCTTCCGACATTTGCACAAACAATGAAAATAGCAATAAGGTCGGAATTGCCAAAAACAATACATTCATTTGTGAGAACAGCATCAAGGCTAAACCCTCGATAAACAAGACGATGAACAACCATGTGGCGCGGCCTTTAAGTCCCCAAAGCGARGCGCAGTTATCACCAAAAACACCACCTAGAGTTCTTGCAAATAAGTTCATCAACCCAAAGCTTGCGGCCACCAGACCGGCTGTCACTAGACTTAAACCAAAATAATCAAACATATACAGCGCTAGTGTGCCCAAAATGGTTAGCTCAATGCCAAAACATGCCGCATATATAAAGAACAATAACCAAACTCGGTAGTCTTTGAGAGCCTCGGTAAAATTACCTTTGGCTTGACCCGCTGGCGGCATTTTGCCTTGTGCTCGCAATTCCTTGTAGCTGCCATCCGGCGCATCCTGAGTGAAGAAAAAATACACAAAGCCCATGACAAAAATTGCCATGCCAGCCACCACCATCGAGGCGCGCCAACCAAAGGCTTCATTAACGCCAAATCCGATTACAAAAACCGAGAAAATCATAGGCATAATAAATTGCGTGACACCACCACCAAGATTACCCCAACCAGCACTGGTCGCCTGAGCCTGACCAACTACATTTGGCGCGAACATATTGATTGTATGGTATTGGGTAATAACAAATGAAGCACCAATGACACCAATCAAAATTCTAAAAATCAGAAAAGTGGTAAAATCATGAGCAAAGCCAATACCCATGACTGGGAAAGAGGCAAGAATTAGCAACCAAGTATAAGTTAATCTTGGCCCGTATCGGTCACAAAAATAACCGATCAATATTCGGGCAAAAACGGTTGCGGATACCGCACCAATAATTGTCCAACCGACCTGCTCTTTGGTCAGGCTAAGTTCTTCGCGCACAACCACCATTAAAGGCGCAATACCAAACCAAGCAAAGAAACACAAAAAGAATGTAAACCAAGTAACGTGGAATGTTCTAATCTGTACCTTATCTACTTGTAAAAAATCGCCCCAAAGTCTTGTGGCCTTATTTTGTAGTTCCATTGCGAAGCCCTCCTAATAACAAATCGACATCTCGATTCGTATCGTTTCTATAGGCAATCCTGCGATGCAGGGTTGACCTAGGTCAAATTTTCACATTTGTCGCACCTATTTGAAAATAATAATTCTAGCCGAAGTTAAAACAAACAGCTAAATGTATTGAATGACCAATCAGCAACTAGATTCTTTACCAAAACTCTCCTCTACTTTGAAAATATTGGGGAACTTAGCACACCAGTTACAATTAGAACGTGGCTGTACCGCGCTTTTTTTGGACAGTGAGGGTGAGTTATTCAATAATGAATGGCATGAGCAATGCCAAAAAAGTACCGATACGGCAAAAGAACTAAAACAACAGGTTTTCACTTCTAAACTGGGCGATTTCCCTGATTCTAGAATTATCAAGAAAATTCAAGGAATATTGGACGACACCGATAAATTGGTTACTCACCGGCAATTTATCAAAGAATTTAACATCAGTTTTGCCAGAGCGATCAATCATTACACATACACCCTAATAAGCCGAATACTTGATATTCAAGTTGAAATTGCACTGCATTTGTCAAAAAATGATACCAGTGAAGTCACCACTTATTCCAACCTTTTACAATGGAAAGAACGTGTAGGCAGGGAGCGCGCTTGGGGAACGCACGGATTTTTTAGCGATATATTTCGCAATCGCGAGTTCTGCGAACGCATGCTAACCATGATCGAAGAACAAAATTCATATAAACGATCTTTTTTATCTTTGGCCTCAGACGAATCCCGTGAGTTATTAGAAAGAATAACTTCGAGCTATTCCATGTTATGCGTTGATGAATTGCATAAAATGCTTGAACAACCAGATAATTTACAAGACCTAGAAGCAATATCACCAATTACATGGTTTATGTTGTTAACCAGTAAAATTGAACGATTAAAAATAGTGGAAACATCACTAGCAACAAGTATCTGCACAACCAAATCAGACAAACTTAAAACTCCGCTTTCTTTTTCGGCAAAGTCAGAACAATTAAAAAAACACTTACCCCTTATTCAGGCCTTGCCGGCATTTGCTAAACTACAAGACGAAGAACTTTCCTCCTTATTATCATACGCAGACATCCGCGAAGTTGAAAAAGGAAAATTGCTGTTTTTGCAATCTGAACCACTCTCACGAATGTATTTGATCCTGTCCGGCTGGGTTAAGCTCTTCAAAGGAACAGAAACCGGCGAAGAAGCTGTTTTGCAAATGTTATGCGCTGGCGATAGCATCATGGAAGCATCAGTGTTTCTTGATATTCCATCGGCGGCCAGCGCCCAATGCGTGGAGGACAGTATTTTATTATCACTACCGGCACCGGTCGTGCGTCAAGTTCTAAAAGAAAACAGTGCTTTTGCTTTAAACATGGTTGGCAGCTTATCCATGCGTTCGCAAAACCTGATCCAGCAAATAGAGCACTCTAGGCTTAGAAAAGCCAGCGAGCGGGTTGGCTGGTTCTTGTTAAAGCTTGGCCTTAATGAAAGCAGCGAAAATGCCACCTGCATTCAGCTCCCATATGATAAGTCGCTAATAGCTTCATATCTTGATATGACTCCGGAGACTTTCTCCAGAACTTTGAAAAAATTCAAAGATCGCGGATTTCGTATTGAAAACAATATAATAACCCAGCCAGACCCCAAGGCATTATGCGCCTATTGTGATCAGAGCTTGGCCAATGCCTGCAAGTATCGCGATGGCGATGATTGTCCGGGAACGTATTTGTAAGATCAAAGCTAACGGACGCAAGTGCTTCTTATTCTTGCGCGGCCATGTTCATCATATTATTGAATTTTACCGATGATGAGGTCATGCGAGTACTGACATGCGCTATGGCTGAAAGTCTATCAAGTAGTTCCTTGCTTATTGCCGCTATTGGTCAAGTCACAGAAATCGACATGAAACCGCTATGGCAACCCGATGAAGCTTTCTTTGAAATCCTGCGCGACAAGCGGGTTGTTAATGCAATGGTTGCTGATATTGCAGGGGAGTCGGTTGCAGATTCCGTGTTGACTGACACGGGCAAGGTTCAGAAAAATATCATCACCAACCGCATTGCACCCCAAGGGCACTTCCAAGAGGGCGCATGTCACGGCGTTGATGCGCCCAATCCTGACTGCGGCCAAGATGGATGGGCTTTCCTGCAAGCGGTTATTTGGAAGATGGGGGCTGTGAGCCTGCTATTGCAAGCCAAGCCGTACCGATAAGCAAGCGGTTGCCCACCTGCACAAAATTGGCAACGCATAGCAAATCTATTCACTAAGCGGACACCTAAATCTAAACCCGCACCGAAAAAACAGGCGGTCTAGTCTCCCCCCCGATTCACCGTCTGTACCCATCAAAAATACCAATCAAAAATATGAGCTGGGTACAGTGCTGGATTGGTTACTGGAGTGAGTCAGCTTGCACATGACAAGTTATGAGTAATTGTGTGGTGTTTAGGTTGTAATTCTTAGATGCTAGTCAATATTCGTGCCCTAACGGATGAATCACTGTTGTGATTACAGCGACTTAGTCACAACATGAAATCTTGAGATATAGGGTCAATTTTTGAGATATAGGAAAGTATTATGAGTAAACAAAAATTCAAAATCAATATACTTGGTATTAAGGTTAGTACTAATAATAGGTTTGGTATGATATGTCTTACACTAATAGTTGGCCTTGCATTATTTTTTGTGTAATTGCTAATCGGATTGCACTAAAAGTGCAAATTATGAATAAGCTTAAAAAATGGTTTAAGGGCAAAGCTACCCAAAGAAGCTACTAGACAAAGCCAACAACGAATAGAGCAAGATGGTGATGGAATTATACAACAGCTTAAGCCCCTACAGTCGGGGCAAAGTGCTAACCCTCCTAGTTTTTCTAACGGGGGCGCTATTGATACTGGGGTATTGGAAGCTAGAGAGTATGTGGATGGTACACAAGCACAAGAAGAAACTAGATGCGAAGCCGCCAAGCGAATTAGGTTCTGTTAATTTTGATGGAGCGAATTTGGAATTTGTGGTGCCAACTACTAAAGAGAAGGAGCTAATCCAAGCTGAAGCTAATTTACTTGAACTTTATTCTCAAGAAGCGGCTAAAGCACTGGCAGAAATAATGGCGGAGAAGGGTATAGAGAGTGGTACGTTCGAATACGCACAAGCAGAATTTGAAATTGGAGCAGCTTTTTACTCTGGTTCGTTAGGTGCAAATTCGCAATCCTATGAGTATGCGATGATTTGGTTTCAAAAGGCAGCAGAAAAAGAGCATGCAAAATCTCAAGAAACGATCGGTCTCCTTTTCGCAACAGGTCACGGGGTAGAACAATCACATCTTGACGCAATAATTTGGTATAAAAAATCTTTTTCTAACGGCAATGTCTCCTGTGCCATTGATATTGCTGGTCTTTACGTACAGATCAATCAAATAAAGACAGCATTAGAGTGGTATTTAATTTCTGCGGAGCAAAATAATACTGATGCTCAATTCGCCTTAGGCACCTTATACACCGATGGTACCAAATATGGTATTGAGTACTCCTCTAAGAAGGCGATGAAATATTTTAAATTGGCTCTAAAAAATGGTTGCAAAGACGCGGAAGAGCCTTTGGCGAAGTTAGAAAGATCGAGAGATTTTTTCAAAAACAATTAAATAATCGATCTGATGTTTGCACGCGGATTATGGCAAAACCTTACGCAATATGAGGTGGCGATGATTGTCCGGGAACGTATTTATAAGATCAAAGCTAACCGTCTTAGCCAGATTACTTTTGTTTTGCCAAAGCATCAAATGCAGCCGAGAATGCAGGTCGTTTYACATACTCGCCTGCGCCCCTAATTGCCCGCAAATCACCATCGATATAAGCCAGCTTCCCACGGGTGAACGTATGGCTAGCCAACCCTGTGACCTGCATTCCCTCAAAGATATTAGTATCGATGTTTTGATGATGGGTTTTAACGGAAATGGTTTTTGTTGCCGCCGGATCCCAAATAACCAGATCAGCATCTGCGCCCACTTGGATACAGCCCTTTTTCGGGTAAATATTGAAAATCTTGGCGGTATTGCTCGAAGTAACGGCGACAAACTCGTTAATGGTCAATTTCCCAGTATTAACCCCGTGCGTCCATAAAACACTCATTCGATCTTCAATTCCGGCAGTACCATTTGGGATCAGAGTAAAATCATCGCGACCTGCGGCCTTTTGATCGGCGCAAAAACAACAATGATCCGTGCCAGTCGTTTGTAAGGCTCCGCTTTGTAAGCCTTTCCACAAGGCATCTTGATGCTCTTTAGAGCGAAATGGCGGTGACATCACATGCGCGGCAGCTTTGTCCCAATCGGGGTTTTGGTAAACGCTTTCGTCAATTAGCAAATGCCCAGCCAATACTTCGCCATAAGCCCGTTGCCCCTGCCCGCGTGCGCGTTTTATTTCCTCCAATGCCTCAATAGTTGAAACATGAACAATGTATAATGGCACACCAATTACTTCGGCCAGCCGCAAAGCCCTGTTCGCAGCTTCGCCCTCTGCCGCCGGTGGCCGGGACAAAGGATGCGCTTCTGGGCCGGTGATACCCTCGGCCAATAGCTTCTTTTGTAACTGAAATACCAATTCACCATTTTCAGCATGCACGGTGGCCATAGCACCCAATTCTAACGACCTCGCGAATGAGTTATATAACAACTCATCATCGGCCATGATCGCGCCCTTATAGGCCATGAAATGCTTGAACGAATTAATGCCTTCTTCGCGCACCAATGTACCCATGTCCTCACGCACGCTTTCGTCCCACCAAGTGATAGCTACGTGAAACCCATAATCAGCAGCCGATTTTTGCGACCACTCACGCCAAGTCCTATAAGCATCTAAAATGTTTTGCTTTGGATCGGGAATAACAAAATCTATGATCGAAGTAGTACCACCGGCCAAACCTGCCGCCGTGCCGCTATAAAAATCCTCAGAAGCTACCGTGCCCATGAAAGGAAGCTGCATGTGGGTGTGCGGATCAATTCCGCCGGGCATCACATACTGCCCGCCCGCGTCTATGGTCTCGCACCCGGTCGGGGCTTCAAGACCTTCCCCAATGGCGGCAATTTTACCGTCCACACACAACACATCCGCGCGGTATGTTTGCTCTGCGGTAACAATAGTTCCGCCACGTATCAAAGTGCTCATTGGGTTTTCCTCATTTTTTCGCCAAAATCAGATATACCACACCGGCAACCGCAAAGCCAACAAACCACGCATAAGCATAAATACCATCAAACACAGCCGGAACAGCGTCAACGAAGCCAGCAGTATGCAAAAACCCGGGTAAGTTCGGCAAAATACCGACAACAAATGCTATCAGTCCCGCCCGGTTCCAGCCATTATTTGCGGCATATATACCATCGGAGCGAAACAAATCTTCTAATTTTAACTCTTGTTTTCGCAGCAAAAAATAATCAGCGATTAAAAGCCCCGCAATCGGCCCCAGCAATGCCGAATAGCCAACCAGCCAAGTAAATATAAATGCTCCGGCATCTTCAACCAGTTTCCACGGGAATATCAAAATCCCAATCGCCGCAGTAATATAGCCACCCATTTGAAACGAAATTTTTGATGGTGCCAAATTGGAAAACCCATAAGCCGGTGCCACCACATTGGCGGCCAAGTTAGTACTTAATGTTGCGATTACTAATGCCACCAGAGCGAATATCACCCCAATACCGCCCATGCGTCCGGCCAGCTCCACCGGGTTCCAAATGGCTTCACCGTAAATTTGTACCGTGGCCGATGTTACCGCCACAGAAATAAATGCAAACAGAGCCATTGGAATTGGCAGACCAATCGCTTGGCCAAGCATTTGATCGCGCTGTGACTTTGCAAACCTTGTAAAGTCCGGAATGTTCAACGCCACAGTTGCCCAAAACCCGACCATGGCGGTCAGCGAAATCACAAACACTCCCCAAAACTGCCCCTCCTTGGCGCCGCCTATCACAAATTGCGACGGAGCCGATAGCATCTCACCAAACCCACCAGCTTTGACATACGCCCATGCCAATAATGCCAAGCCCATCGCCAATAGAAACGGCGCGGCCAGAGTTTCCAACCAACGGATGCTTTCAGTGCCTTTTTTGATAAAGTATAAATGCATTGCCCAAAACACCAAGAAACAAACGGTTTGCGCTAGATCAATGCCTAAAACCGGCAGATCGCTACCCTTGAACATATCGCCAGTTAGCGAATTCAAGATCACATAAATGGCCGATCCACCAACCCAAGTATTGATCCCGAACCAACCACACGCCACCAAGCCACGGGCAATCGCTGGGATTTTCGCGCCTTTAGTGCCAAATGCCGAACGCAACAGCACCGGAAACGGAACTCCGTATTTGGTGCCCATCTGCCCGATTAGCACCATTGGTACCAAAACAATTACATTACCCAAAAACACCGTTAAAACCGCCTGCCACCAATTCATGCCGGCGGCAATCAAACCGCCAGAAAGCATATAGGTCGGCACGCAAACCACCATTGCCACCCACAGCGAGGCAAATGACCACATACCCCAAGTGCGCTCGTCCTCAGTGGCCGGAGCCATATCAGCATTATACAGCGCCGGATCGGCGTTTTTAATGGTTTTACTCATTAGTTTTGCCTATTCACTATCAGTCAGTTTTCCATAAGTATCGGGCCTGCGGTCGCGGAAGAATTGCCAGAGATTACGTACTTCACGCACCATACTCATATCCATATCATGGATCAAAAGCTCGTCTTTGTCGCGGCTGGCTTCGGCCTCAATCTGGCCGCGTGGATTGACGAAATAACTTTGGCCGTAAAACTCGCCAATGTCCCACGGTTGCTCGCGGCCAATGCGGTTAATCGCGCCAATAAAACAGCCATTGGCGGCGGCTGATGCTGGCTGTTCTAGTTTCCAAAGGTATTCCGATAGCCCCGCCACTGTAGCCGATGGATTTACGATATATTCAGCGCCGTTTAACGCCAAAGCCCGCCAGCCTTCGGGGAAATGTCTATCATAACAAATATAGACACCCAATTTACAGTATTTGGTTTGAAATACCGGCCAATTCGATTTACCGGGTTTGAAATAAAACTTCTCCCAGAAACCGGCGACCTGCGGAATATGGGTCTTGCGATATTTGCCGAGATAYTCGCCATCRGCATCAATCACSGCSGCMGTATTGTAATAAACTCCGGTRACATCATCGGCYTCATAAATCGGCACTACRATSACCATATTRTATTTCTTGGCRTARSMTTGCATCAGSYKYGTTGTYGRSCCATCAGGKATTTTYTCSGCASYRTCRAACCATTTWACGTCYTGRSWKGGRCAGAMATACGGCTGGGTGAATACTTCTTGAAAGCACARSACCTGCACGCCTTTTTCKCCRGCTTCTTCGATATACGGAATATGCGCCTCGATCATCGCCTTRGTGATCTCRGCTGGYGATTTATCAGTRCTKGYTTTTARRGCCATCTGGATCAGGCCACCGCGTAATTTTGTCATWTKKWTTWTCCTTTAWYCCATGYTTGGAAATGTGAAYTSWGCRCCRGARCGAATGCCGGTTGGCCAGCGTGAGGTGACGGTTTTTAGGCGGGTGTAGAAATGCACCGCTTCCTTGCCATATATCCCGTGCGCGCCAAAGCTGGAGCGTTTCCAGCCGCCGAAACTATGGGTAGCAACCGGTACTGGAATTGGCACATTGATCCCGACCATGCCRACTTTGATCCGYTTGGCAAAGTCMCGCGCYGCATCACCATCACGAGTGAAAATCGCCGTGCCATTGCCGTATTCATGATCATTGATCAGCTTTACAGCCTCGGCGTAATTTTGCGCACGCAGCACGCTTAATACTGGCCCAAAAATCTCATTCTTGTAGACGCTCATATCTTTGGTAACACCGTCCAAGAGCGTCCCGCCAAGCCAAAACCCTTGCTCATAATCTTGCAGTTTCAAACCCCGGCCATCGACCACGATTTTTGCGCCCTCTACTTCACCAGCATCAATGCAAGCACTAATCCGATCACGGGCTTCTGCGGTAATAATTGGCCCCATCTGCGCATCTGCATCAGTGCTTGGACCTATTTTAAGCCCCGCTACTTGTGGAGCCAGCTTTGCCACCAACCTGTCGGCAGTTTCTTCGCCAATTGGCACCGCCACCGATATCGCCATGCAGCGTTCRCCAGCAGAGCCAAAGCCCGCCCCCATCAGCGCATCAACCGCCTGATCCATATCGGCATCAGGCATAATAATCATGTGGTTTTTTGCTCCGCCCAAAGCTTGCACTCGTTTGCCCGATGCACAGCCACGGGTGTAAACATATTCGGCTATTGGCGTTGAGCCAACAAAGCTCACCGCTTGAATGTCTGCATGATCCAGCACTGCATCAACGGCTGCTTTACCACCATGAACAATATTCAGCACTCCGTCCGGCAAACCTGCCTCGCGGAACAAATCAAAGATCAAATTTGCGCTTGATGGATCGCGCTCAGACGGCTTTAACACAAACGTATTGCCGCACGCCAAAGCCATCGGGATCATCCAAAGCGGTACCATTGAGGGGAAATTAAACGGGGTAATTCCGGCCACCACTCCCAACGGTTGCCGTTCAGATGCGGTATCAATACCGGGGCCGACATCACGAGAGAAATCGCCTTGCAAATGCGTCGAAATTCCAGCGGCATATTCGACCACTTCTAACGCCCGGACAACTTCGCCAAGCGCATCRTCATGGGTTTTGCCGTGTTCYGCCGAAATGGTKYKGGCAATTTCATCRCGGCGGGCATTCATTACCTCACGAAGCGCAAACATCACCCGCCCGCGYTTGGCTGGYGGAGTATTGCCCCAGCTTTCAAATGCGGWTTTGGCAGCTTGCACTGCCATATCWAYTTCCGCCGCCTCGCCCAGCACSACTGATGCGCTTTGYTCGCCAGTTGCCGGATTGTAAACCGGTTGTGATTTTCCCGTATTTCCAGCAGTTTCAACGCCGCCAATAATGTGTTTGATGATTTTCAAAACGGTTTCCTAATCAATGGTTTGCAATACGTCRCGCATGGTTTGRAACATGAARTCAATTTCTGATTTTTTGATAATCAGYGGCGGTGAAAACGCGATAATGTCGCCAGTGGTGCGTATCAGCAGGCCCTTGTCATAGGCTTTTAAGAAGGCTTGCGTTGCTCGTTTAGTGACTTGTCCGGGGATCGATTGTAATTCCACCGCACCAATAAAACCCATATTGCGAACGTCGATCACATGCGGCAATCCGGCCAATGAATGCACAGCATTTTGCCAATAATCCCAAAGCTCGGTGCCACGACTGAACAAGCCGTCTTCTTCGTAAGTGTCCAGTGTTGCCAGAGCTGCGGCGCAAGCAATTGGATTGGCCGAATAGGTATAACCATGAAACAGCTCGATCAGTTCTTCTGGCCCTTGCATGAACGCATCATAAACTTGGTTAGAGGCGAACACCGCGCCCATTGGAATAACGCCATTGGCAATGGCTTTGGCGGTGCAAGTAATGTCTGGTTCAATCCCAAAATAATTGGCGGCAAACGGCGTTCCCATGCGCCCAAATCCGGTAATGACCTCGTCCCATATTAGCAAAATTCCGTGTTTTTTGGTAATTTCGCGAAGCCGTTCCAAATAGCCTTTCGGCGGCATAATAACCCCGGCGGAACCAGCAATWGGYTCGACAATAACCGCAGCAATSGTTGATGGRTCGTGCARTTCRCAWARWCKCTCCAGATCATCKGCCARATACGCGCCRTGTTCYGGTTGYCCCTTGGTGAACAGRTTTTCTTYNAAGCCVKKSGKWKKRSSBMARWKRNYSAMHVCMSSYVMMMRDKRDNCCRAACATYTTGCGATTRGCYGGCATKCCRCCMACSGACAYGCCGCCAAARTTKACMCCRTGATAGCCYTTYTCGCGKCCAATMARDCKGGTGCGRTGCCCCTCGCCCCGCGCCCGATGGTAGGCAATGGCGATTTTAAGCGCAGTCTCGACACTCTCGGAGCCGGAATTGGTGAAAAACACATGATCCAGCTCGCCGGGCATGATC
>NVWT02000010.1 GCA_002733735.2 Robiginitomaculum sp.
TCGGCCATCGTCGGCACGTCGGGCATGACCTCGAGCCGCTTGCCCGCGCTGACTGCGAGCGCACGCAGCTTGCCGGCCTTCACCAGCGGCACGGCGGACAAGGGATCGAACACCGCCAGGACCTCTTGCGCGAGGATGCCGACCTCGGATGCCGCGCCGCCGCGATAGGGCACGTGGATCAGCTTGATGCCGGCCTTCTCTCCGACCTCGATCCAAGAGTTGTGAACTCCGCGCTTCGGATCGTTTTTTTAACGCCGGGCGCTCTGCAAGTTTTTGCCACCATTTTATCACATTTTCTGGCGCTACTTCTTCAAATTTACCCAGAAAGCTCATTGCATAAGCAACATACCCAACAGAAATATCTGCTGCTGTAAATTTGTCTCCGGTTATAAACTCTTTATCATCAAGATCTAAGCCAAACTGATTAAAGGTACTTTTCAAATTTATAAAAGCCCAGTCGGCCATAAGTTTGTTGCGCTGGTTTTTTGGCAATAAAACAGAATGCCCAAAAAACAAAGATAAATACATGCCAAAAGCAGATTCTCCGCCATGAAGCCATTGTAAATACAAACCATGGTTTGAGTCATTTGCAGGAAGAGCAAAATCACCCCCGGCCTTAATCCCTGTTAAATATGCTAATATTGCAGTGCTTTCTAATATTACTTTATCGTCTGTTTTAAGTGCTGGAACTTTTTGCAATGGGTTTATTTTCGCATATTCTTTGCCTCCAGTGTTTCCCAGCTCTAAAGATAGTTTTTCCAACTTATATGGTACTTGCATTTCTTCTAATAACCACAACACCCTAATGGAGCGAGTATGTTGGCTATGATAAAGTGTAACGTCCATGACTTTTATTTCCCTCCTTAAGTGTTCATRCTATCWAAAAACTCATCATTGTTTTTTGTTTGTCTWAGTTTYTCTAAYAAAAAYTCAATAGCRTCAATAGTGCCCATTGGRTTRATAATYCTACGYAAAACAAAKGTTTTTGCTAATTGATCWGCCGGTACAATAAGYTCTTCTTTTCTGGTTCCWGATTTTGTAACATCRATAGCYGGGAACACSCGTTTATCAGAAACCTTSCGATCAAGAACAATTTCMGAATTACCMGTACCTTTAAAYTCTTCAAAAATYACTTCRTCCATTCTTGAYCCKGTWTCWATCAARGCTGTTGAAATAATAGTTAGKGATCCRCCGTGTTCAATATTTCTAGCTGCCCCAAAAAACCGCTTCGGCCTCTGTAAAGCATTGGCATCAACACCACCGGTCAGTACTTTTCCAGACGAAGGAACAACAGTATTATAGGCACGGCCTAACCTGGTAATACTATCCAATAAAATAACGACATCTCTACCGTGTTCTACTAACCGCTTTGCTTTTTCTATTACCATTTCAGCAATTTGCACGTGCCTAGTTGGCGGTTCATCAAAAGTTGAGGCTATTACTTCGCCTTTAACAGAACGCTGCATATCTGTTACTTCTTCAGGGCGCTCATCGATAAGCAAAACTATCAAAAAGCATTCAGGGTGGTTTTCAGCTATGGCAATAGCAATGTTTTGCAATAATACGGTTTTACCAGTTCTAGGCGGCGCAACAATTAGTGCTCTTTGACCCTTACCCAATGGGGCTACAATATCAATAACCCTGCCTGATCTATCTTTCTTGGTTGGGTCTTTTGTTTCCATATACATACGTTCTTCTGGATACAATGGAGTCAAATTATCAAAATGAACTTTGTGGCGAGATTTTTCAGGATCTTCAAAATTAATCAGATTTACTTTCATCAATGCAAAGTATCTCTCACCTGATCTTGGCGAACGAATTTCACCTTCAACAGTATCACCTGTACGCAAAGCCATTTTTTTAATCTGGGCTGGACTTACATATATATCATCTGGTCCGGCAAGATAATTAGCTTCTGGAGAACGCAARAAACCAAASCCATCTTGCATRASCTCCAARGTTCCTCCTCCAATTACCTCTACTYCTCGTTCAGCTAAATCTTTGAGTATAGCAAACATCATATCTTGTTTGCGCATTGTAGAAGCATTTTCAATTTCTAGTTTTTCTGCAAAGTCTAAAAGAGCTTTTGGTGCTTTTTCTTTTAGCTCAGTCATTGTCATTTTAGTTAAGCCAAATGGCTKTGCAGAYTTTACTATAATTTCAGAAACGTYRTTTTCATCAACGCTMTCAGTAATAAGATTATCAGACATAAATTTCTCAAATGTAATTAAATATAAACCACAATTACCAGAATTAAATATTCYAGTATTATGAAAATAAAAATGATTTTTAGATTAAGACCAAGRTGCAAACATGATCTAAYAAGAAAGGAATTTATGTTAAACAACACYAGTATTTTTTCGTCAAGCCTATTTAGCAAGGAGGTTTTTTAAAACKGTATAAAARTYTAAACYCAAGATTATTTTTTAYYTAATAAMYTTTTTAAATAAATAGTTTTAGTTCTTTTTAGTCTGTTAGRTTTGTGGATAAAAAAGTTATTCAAAGATAACCACAGGAATTCAACAAACTAYCAAAAACAAAAAACARCYMKRTCAATAAAAGAYATTAAATTCAAKASCTTATARRATRTTTACAAGAAAAATAAAAAAGTTGTYTTYKRKGARAAACAAAAAYAAAAAAATGTATTAATCCGCATGTTGGTAACCTTAGGAAAAACATGTAAACACTGTAAGCAAWTAAGGTTTTGTAAAAAYTTCTTTAAAACAATACGTTTGTGTTAATAGTTTGTTAACAATTATGAACAGGGTTATACCGTGAGCACTACCGAAAAACCCGGATTATATCTACATGTGCATTTGGTTTCAGAYTCRACAGGAGAGACCTTAGCCGGRGTTATGAAGGCAACATGCGCTCARTTCCAAGARTTGATACCAATAGAGCATATGCACGCTTTAATTCGTTCCGAGAGACAGTTAGAACAGGTAATGCACTCAATAGAACAAGCACCAGGGTTGGTGATGTTTACAATGGTTAGYGAAACACTGMGGYTAAATTTGTTAAACTGGTGTTCGYTAAATGGAACTCCGTGCTTAGATGTATTGGATCCATTGTTAAAAACCATGAGTCAGTATTTAGGGACACCAATAATTCACGARACSGGCGCACAACATATTAGAAACGAAAGTTATTACCGGCGCATTGATGCTTTGAACTTTGCAACCATGCAYGATGATGGACAAATTGGCACCAGACTAAAAAATGCAGAAGTAATAATTGTTGGGGTTAGTAGAACATCAAAAACCCCAACATGCGTTTATTTGGCTAACCGGGGAGTAAAGGCTGCAAACATACCGGTAGTGCCAGGTRTTGATTTACCARAAGARCTRGAAACRYTAACYGGYCCAATWATTATAGGMCTTACAGTRAGYCCYAAGMGWCTGGTTCARATTAGAAGAAATCGTTTRTTGTCGTTAAATGAACACCGCTCAACAGCGTATGTAGAYGAAAAYGAAGTGCGAAATGAAGTGGTAAATGCAAAGCGATTATTTGCTCGTAATAAATGGCCTGTTATTGATGTAACAAGGCGATCAATAGAAGAAACATCGGCTAAAATTTTGTCTTTAATACAAGAAAAAAAGCATTTGGAATGAGCATACAAAAAGGTGTTTTAATACTCGCTTCAGCCAGCTCTATTAGAAAAAAAATTCTGCTTTCGGCGGGACTAAAGTTCTCTGTTTGCCCATCAGGTGTTGATGAAGAAAAAATAAAACAAACAAAYAARCACTTAYGYCCAATTGATTTAGCYRYGCTATTAGCAACMAAAAAGGCATTATCTATACCSTCAAAYYTAAACGAGYTGRTAATTGGRKCTGACCAARTATTGGAAATAGACGGGCAAGCTTTGGACAAAGTAAACRATATGCAAGAAGCAARGGACAGGCTTTGGGCTTTRCGYGGAMGAGAGCATTTTTTAGTTGGYGCCAGCGCTTTGGCTAGAAACGGAAAAATAATATGGAAAAACCAACAAAAATCTAGATTGGTTATGAACAAGTTCAGYCGACAATTAYTAGATGAAGTGATGCAAATAAGCGGTGAGAGRCTTTTAAAAAGTGTYGGTTGTTATGAGYTAGAAGCAGAAACAATATGTTTATTTAAAGAGCTAGATGGCGATTATACAGCAATGCTTGGTTTGTCGATTTTGCCATTATTAACGGCACTACAAAAATTTGGTGTGCTTATCAAATGAAAATAATTAGCAAAGCCTTTGTTGTTGGTGACCCAATTGCTCATAGCTTATCTCCATTATTACACCAGACATGGTTAAAACAAACCAAAACACGTGGGTTTTATGAAAAGAAGCACATCAACCAGAACGACTTGTCAAAAAAATTAAAAACATTGTTTTTAGAAGAGGGCTTTGTCGGAGCCAACATAACTTTACCGCATAAAAGCGCAGTACTGCAAATAGCTGATGAGGTTACAATAAGAGCAAAGCAAACCGGTGCAGCGAATTTATTATATATAAAAAACAACAAAATAATTGTCGACAACACGGATATTGTCGGATTTATAACCCCATTGTTAAAACAACTAAACAGGCACCAACTAAAACAATCATCGGTTTTAGTTTTTGGAGCAGGCGGTGCGGCCAGAGCTGTTATAATTGCGTTACAAAACGAAGGTGTCCAACAAATAACATTATGTAACAGATCAAACGAACGAGCAGAAAAGCTAGCAAAAGAACAGACCTTAAAAACCAGCGCAACAAGGTTTCAAACATTAGACTGGAAAAGGCGCAACGAACCAAAAGAGACAATAAACCTGGTAGTGAATGCTAGTAGTGCCGGTATGACCGGGGCTGACCATCTTGATGTTAATTTAGATTTTTGTTCAAAAGAAACACTGGTTTATGATCTGGTATATAGCCCCTTACAGACATCGCTTTTGTTGCAGGCAAGAAAGAAAAAACTAAAGTGTATTGATGGTTTGGAGATGTTGGTTTCTCAAGCAAAGCCATGTTTTAAGGTGTTTTTTGGCATAGATCCTCCAGAAGATAATTTTGCCAGAAATAAAATAAAATCCGTTTTGCTTGAACGCGAAGGCCATCAAATATGATAAAAATAGGCCTTACAGGATCAATTGGTATGGGAAAAACCACAACGGCTAAAATGTTTGCTGATGCTGGTATTCCTGTGTTTGATGCCGATGCTATTGTTCACCAACTATATTCAAAAGGCGGCCAAGCGGTACAGCAAATAGCAAAAGTATTCCCCGATACGACAACAGATAATAGGGTTGATCGAGCAGCATTAGCTAAGCGCCTAGCAAAGAACCCCGCTGATTTTGAGGTGTTGGAAAAAATAATTCACCCAGAAGTGGCAAAAGAGCGAAAAAGCTGGATAGCGGCTCAACAAAAAGCCAAACAACCAATAATATTATTCGATATTCCGCTGTTGTTGGAAAAGGGTGGAAAAAAAGACATGGATATAGTTATTGTAGTGACAGCCCCTTTAGAAGAACAACGGCGACGGGTTTTATCAAGAGAAGGAATGAGCGAAGAAAGGCTGGAGCAAATTTTACAACGGCAAATGCCGGATAAATTAAAGAGAAAACATGCGGATTATATTATAACTACAAATGGTGGTTTTGCTGATTCTCTTCTACAAGTTAAGGCAATTTTACGACACATTGGAAAACAACCCCTCAATAAAACAACCCCTCAATAAAACAAATTGAAATAAGAGAAAATGCGAGAAATACTTTTTGATACAGAAACAACAGGTTTTCACGCTAATGGTGGGGATCGGATAACCGAGATCGGTTGTGTTGAGGTGGTAAACTATTTACCAACCGGAAAAACTTGGCAAAGCTATGTAAACCCGCAACGAGATATTCCTGCTGAAGTTGTTAAAATTACTGGCCATGAAACAGCTTTTTACCACGACAAACCAAAGTTTGAAGATGTGGTTGATGGGTTTTTAAGTTTTGTTGGTGAAGACAGGTTGGTTGCCCACAATGCCAAGTTTGACAGAAGCTTTATAAACGCTGAGTTAGCAAGAGCAAAAAAAACCACTCTGCCAGAAAAGCAGTTTTTTGATACATTAGTTTTAGCAAGAAACATGTTTCCTGGCGCGTCAAACTCTCTAGATGCTCTGTGCCGGCGAATGCAAATATCACTGGAAAGCCGGGAGTTTCATGGCGCTTTGCTTGATGCACAGCTTTTGGCGAAGGTTTATCTTGAATTAAATGGTGGCAGAGAAAGGGTTCTTGATTTGTCTTTTGCTGGGCAAGCGGAAGAAACAAGGAAAATCAACTGGACACAAAGAAAACCGCGAGAACAACCATTACCAAGCAAATTGGACACAAAGACACAGGCCGCACACGAGAAATTTCTCGTTGAGTTGGGTAAGGACGCTGTTTGGCACAAATTTTTAAAAAACTAAGATTGTTAGTTTTTAGTTTCTGTCTCTGTCTCTGCCGCGCCGTTTTCAGCTGCTTTTTGTGCGTTCGATTGTTCCAAACGAATTCGATAAATGTTGGCAAAATCAATTGGATCAAGCGGTAGTGCCGGAAATCCGCCGTTTTGTGTGAGGCTGGAAATAATTTGTCTGGCAAAAGGAAATAACAATCTCGGGCACTCAATGTGCAACATAGGCTCCATACCCTCAGCCGGAATGTTTTCTAGTGCAAATAAACCGCAATAAAGTAGCTCTACAAGAAACAAGGTGCTGTCGTCACGTTTGGCGGTAATGGTAATTGGTAAACCAACCTCCCAAAGGCCATCAGATACAGGGTCGATAGTAACTCCAATTTGCAAATCTATTGCTGGGGCTACACCGCCTTGTAAAGAAGTTGGGGCGTTTGGGTTTTCAAATGAAAGATCTTTTACATATTGAGTTAGGATACGAAGTTGAGGGCCAGATTCGTTTGGTGTAACGTCGGTTGTTGTWGTATCGGACATTGARGGTTCCTTAAAAGACRATTCRTTGTGAAAAAGTCATGTTCCTGACAAAAAGTTGGCGGCTGGTAACACGACAATGAGTTTTCGGCAAGAGCCGGGCTTACATGGTCTTGATATCAAGGCTATAATGTTGATTATAATTTACCAAAACATTGGTAAAAAGATAAAGTGTGATGATGATGGATTTATTGGTTTTATTGGTAACAGCCGGCGTGGCTTTGTTTGTTTTGTCTAAGCTGTATGCCGTGTTGGGTAAAGATGTTGGCGCCGCTCCCCCACCACCCAAACAAAAACCGTTAGTAAAAGAGAGCGCAAACCTTGTGAAAGAGCCTGTTTCGCGCCCTGACTTTGCCGGATTAGCGGCGTTACAAAAAACAGACGCTTCTTTTGATGCCGGTGAGTTTTTGTCTGGAGCAAAGTCTGCATATGAAATGATAGTTCTTGGGTTTGCTTCTGGTGATAGAGATGTTTTGCGCCCTTTGCTTGAGGACGATGTTTATAACAGCTATGACGCGGCAATAGATGAACGAGAAAAAGCAGGTAAAACCTTACAAACTGATATTGTTAAAATGCGTGACGTTAAAATAATAGAAGCAGAAACAGACGGGAATGAAACGTTTATTACAGTAGAGTTTCACACCGACTTATCGATGATAGAAAAAGATGAAACCGGTGAAATGTTAGAAAAAGAAGACACTGGTTTGGCCGAAATAAAAGAGCAATGGACCTTTACCCGCCGTTTGAACAGTAATGATCCGAACTGGCGACTTGTTGCGGTTGCGGCGATTGCATAAAATGATGAATTATTTTGAAAAACCCCTTGTTAAACTCGCAAGTTTTGGCAAAAAAGCTTTAATACCGGCAAGCGTTTTTATGTTAGCGTCCTGTGTAACAACAGGAACCGCACCAGAAGAAGTGGTCGTTGAAGAAACAAAAACTGTTATCGATGTCCCTGTTTTAATTACAGAGCCAGAGACTATATTTGAAGATGAGCCTTTGGTTGCTGATGAAGATGGGGTTTTTCGTCAAAAAACCACTTTTGCAGATCTGCCGGGTTGGTCTGCGGGTAATTCAACCGCCGCCTTTCAAGCGTTTCTTGGTTCATGTAAAAAAATATACCAACAATCTCGAGAAAATGAGGGCTGGGTGGAGCCGTGTACAAAGGCCGAGCAGGTTTTGGAAAAAAACCAAGCGCAAAATAGCGAAGCGACAAGAAAGTTTTTTGAAGCCGAATTTACGCCTTATGCTTTGTCTGTAGCGAATAAGAACACGGGCTTGCTGACGGCATATTATGAGCCGGAATTGCAGGTAAGCGATAAAAAGACAAAGATTTTTTCAGAACCTATTTTGTCGCGACCAGATGATCTTGTTTCTGTATCTTTGCGGCGTCTGGACCCTAGCCTACCAAACAAAATTCTTTCAGGGCGTGTTTTGAATGGAAGGCTAGGTTTGTATTATGATCGCGAGGAAATAAGGCGAAGTAATAAAGGTGTTTTGGCTTGGGGRAGGCCAATTGATGTTTTCTTTTTGCAAATCYAAGGKTCKGGMMGRATAAAATATACCAACGGAGAAACCGCACGGGCGGCGTTTTCTGGACACAATGGCAGGAAGTATAGCTCTATTGGCCGTGAGTTAATTTCACGCGGTGAATTGGAAAAAGGACGCGCCTCAAAAGCGGCTATTGAAAACTGGATGAATAAGGCAGGTGTTGCGGCGGCGCAGGAGTTAATGAACACCAACCCAAGATATGTTTTTTTCCAAAAACAACCAATAAACGATCCTAAAGTTGGCCCGAACGGAACTCAAGGGGCGGCACTTACATCCAAAGCCTCATTAGCAGTAGACCCTGCATTTCATTCCTTTGGTTCGCCAATTTGGATTGATACTCGTTTACCGGGGTCAGAAAAAGACTGGAAAGGACAACCAACACAGCTTCTTGTTATAGCCCAAGACACAGGTGGCGCGATTAAGGGCGCATTACGGGGGGATCTTTTCTATGGGTCTGGTGATGCCGCTGGAAAGCTAGCGGGAATTCAAAAACACCCTGCTAAATGGTGGATTTTAATGCCAAACCGCTTGTCTAAACTTCGAGAAACTACATCATAGGTATGACAAATAGTGAAGACTACGCTTGGGAAAAGGTTAAGGAGCAAACAGAGCCATTGGCGACAAGGGGCAAAACAACCTTAGCAACTTCTGCTAAACCAATATCTAAACCAAGGCCAATTCGAGATGGTGATTTAATAAACCAAACTACGGTTAAGCGAAAAGAAGTTTTACCAGCAAGAGAAGACGGGCATCGTAAAGTGCGGCGAGGTAGAGTTGCTTTATCGGGGCGGCTGGACTTACACGGTATGACAATTATTCAAGCACGCAAAAGCTTGTTGTTATTTTTACAAAACGGAGCCTGTCAAAACAATATAACTGTTTTGGTCATTACCGGTAAGGGAAGCCGTGGCGAGGGCGCTCTTCGGTTGGCGCTATCAAATTGGTTGCAACAGGTTGAGTTTACACCGTTGGTTAGTGGTTATGCGCAAGCACACGCCAGACACGGTGGTGATGGGGCTTGGTATTTGTTTTTGCGTCGGCAAAGAGGTGTATGAGACAGCTTGTTCCGCTACAAAATAAACTTCGATAAATCAGTGTTTTTGGCTAGGTCACCTAATTGTTTAACCACATAATCTGTATCAATTTCGATAGTTTCACCAGAGCGATCAGAAGCAGTAAAACTAATATCCTCTAGAAGTTTTTCCATAACGGTTTGTAAGCGTCTGGCGCCGATGTTTTCGACGTTTTCGTTAACGCTTGCAGCAATAGATGCTAGCTCTTTAATTGCACCATCAGTAAACTCAAGGGTAACGTTTTCTGTTTTCATCAACGCGGTGTATTGGCGGATAAGCGAGTTTTCTGGCTCGGTTAAAATGCGTAAAAAATCCTCTTTTGTTAACGCTCGCAACTCAACCCTGATAGGTAATCTTCCTTGTAATTCTGGCAATAAATCAGATGGCTTGGCGACATGAAATGCACCTGAAGCAATAAATAAAATATGGTCGGTTTTTACAGAGCCGTGTTTAGTGGTGACCGTAGTTCCTTCGATTAGTGGCAGTAAATCACGCTGCACACCTTCCCTAGAAACATCACCACCGCGATCAGAGCGTGAGGTAATTTTATCAATTTCATCTAAAAACACGATGCCATCATTTTCAACCAATTTTATCGCTTCTGCATTTATTAGGCTGTCATCAAGTAGGCGGTCAGCTTCTTCTTCAAGCAGAGGCTTAAAGCTGTCAGATACTGTCATGCGTTTAGAGTTGGTTTGTTGGGGGCCGCCTTTACCAAATAATTCTCCAATATCTAACATTCCCATGCCGGCACCGGGCATTCCGGGAATTTCAATATTTTGGAATGGTGATGATGTGGTTTTAAGTGATATGTCTATCTCGCGATCATCAAGCTCTCCACTACGAAGCCTTTGGCGAAAGCTATCGCGGGTTGCTGTGGCAGCATTTTCACCAACCAAAGCATCTAAAACCCGCTCTTCTGCGGCCTTTTCGGCCTTAGCTTTTACTTCAATGTGCTTGCTTGAGCGGACAATCAAAATTGCTGTTTCGACTAAGTCTCGAACAATTTGATCAACATCACGTCCTACATAGCCAACTTCGGTAAATTTAGTTGCTTCAATTTTAAGAAATGGAGCGTTGGCTAGTTTTGATAATCTGCGGGCAATTTCAGTTTTACCAACACCGGTTGGCCCGATCATAAGAATGTTTTTTGGGGTTACTTCATCACGTAATGGCCCCTCAATCTGTCTTCGACGCCACCGGTTGCGAAGCGCAATAGCTACGGCCTTTTTTGCGTCTGCTTGGGCGACAATATGACGATCCAGCTCGGAAACAATTTCTCTTGGGGAAAATTCACTCATTTGATTATCACGTGTCCCGTTTCAAGGTTTCAATGGTAAAGTTACTGTTGGTATAAACACAAATTTCGGCGGCAATTTCCATTGCTTTGCGAGCAATTACTTCGGCATCATCTTCATAATCAAACAATGCCCGAGCGGCGGCTTGAGCAAAATTACCACCGGAACCGATGGCAGCAACTCCGTGTTCTGGTTCTAATACATCGCCGACACCAGTAAGTATTAACACGGTCTCAGAATTGGCGACGATCAACATCGCCTCAAGGCGGCGCATATAGCGATCCGTTCTCCAGTCTTTGGCTAATTCAACACAGGCTCTGGCCAACTGGGTTGGGTATTGTTCTAGCTTAGTTTCAAGTCTTTCAAATAAAGCCATTGCATCGGCTGTTGCGCCGGCAAAACCGGTGATGACTTGTCCGCTTGTTCCAAGTTTGCGAACTTTTTGCGCATTTCCTTTGATGACGGTGGAGCCGATAGAAACCTGTCCATCTCCGGCAATTACTGTTTTACCATTTTTATGTACGGCCAAAATAGTTGTGCCGCACCAATTAGCTGCATTGGTGTTTGAGTGTTTAGACATAAAGCCATTCCTACGTAACTAAGGTAACGCTTTAATTGGATTGTGTGGCGACAAATTTCAAGGGGTTTGTTGGTAAAAGTGTTTTAGGCTAGGACGCTTGGGAAAGGTTCATTAATTGATCGCTTTCGGCTTTTCTGTCTAAGCCCTTGCGGTCTTGTTCCAAAAGAATAGTAAAATCAGCTTCTGGCACGGGTCTTGAAAAATAATAACCTTGGACATAATCACAACAGTGAAGCTGCAAAAAGGCGAAGTGTTCTCTGGTTTCCACACCTTCGGCGACTGTTCTGTAACCAAGAGATTCTGCCATTGCCAACACGGTTTGAACAATGACTCTGGCGTGTTTGTCTTCGGTCATTTCTTGCACAAAGGACTGGTCAATTTTGAAAACATCAAACGGCAAACGAGTTAGATAAGCCAAAGAAGAATGTCCGGTTCCAAAATCATCAATTGCAAAACGCACCCCCCGGTCTCTAAGAGGAGAAACTTGTTCAATTAACCGCTCTGGGTTTGTCATGGCCACACTTTCGGTTAGCTCTAACTCTAACAGTTCATGTGGTAGGCCGGTATCTTCAAGGATTTTTCCAACAATTTGTGTAAAATCATCACGAGCAAATTGTAACGCCGAAACATTAACTGCAACCGGACACCTAAATCCAGCATCAAGCCAGCGGGCGGCAGCACGGCAGGCTTCTTCTAAGACATAATCACCAATTTCTAAAATTAGCCCAGTTTCTTCGGCAACATCAATAAATGCTCCTGGAGAAATTATTTTCCCCGGTGCTTTTTGCCAGCGAACTAAAGCCTCACACCCAGATATAGAGCCGTCACGAACATCTATTTTTGGCTGATAAAAGACTATAAATTCGCGATTTTTGATCGCGCGGCGCATTTCATTTTGCAGGGTAATTCGACGAATGGCTGCTTGTGTCATGCTTGGCTCAAAGAATTGCCAATTTCCGCCACCATTTTCTTTGGCGACATCAATGGCAAAATTAACACTGTTGAGTAAGGTCTTAGAATCGCTAGCATCGTGGGGGTACATAGCTATGCCAATGCGCGCAGATAGAGTTACGGGTTGTCCGGCGGCGGATAATGGCTGGGCTATGGTTTCAACTATTTCTTTGGCTATTTGTTGTGCCATTGGTACAGAAACACAACCAGGAGCAATAAGAGCAAACTCATCACCTGAGAGCCGAGCTAAAACAGGATTGGGAACAGAGCCGTTTGCAGAAAGTTTGTTTATGTATTTTCCGGTCACTTGGCGCAAACGATCGGCTGTTGCACAAAGAAGGGCATCGCCTTCTTCTTGACCATAGGCATCATTTAGTCGTTTGAAGCCGTCTAGGTCGATCAAAAATAGTGCGCCGGGGGCTTTGCCGCCATCAACAAGCAGGCGAAGGCGTTCGGTAAAGGCGGTTTTATTGGCTAATCTGGTTAAGCTGTCTCCATATGCCAGCCATCTAGTGCGATCTATGTTTGCTTTCATTCGTTCAAGCATCAAGTTTATACTGTTGGCAAGGGTTCCAAATTCATCTTTGCGCGAAAAAGCAACTCTGGCGGTTAAATCGCCATTTGCTGCACATTTTGCTACCCTTATAAGCTCTTTGATTGGCGCCAATAATCGACCAACAACTAATATTGATAACGGAATGCCCAGCCCAAGAATGACAGCGCCCTTCCATAAGTTTTTTGTTATAAAGAAACCAAAACTTGGAATTGAGAGGCGTGTGACCTCGTTTAAGGTGGTTTCGGTTGCTATAAGGGATTTGGCGTGTGCTAAATCTGATACGGAGCCAATTATCACCATAAAAATAGCAACAAAAAACACCGCTATTGAAAACAATGCGGTTGCTTTGAAAACAAGGCTTTTTTGAAATTTATCGAACAAAACCGTAACAACCCCACTAATGAACCACAAAAGCTCACAGACCATTTTGATCAAACTATCAAATGATTGTTTCAGGGGCGTTAACCAAAACCGGAATTACACAAATAAAATTTAAGTGTAAAACTAGCTTCTAACTGGGCGCGTTTATTATAACAGGTTTTTCAAAGAAATATTTGGACGTGCGCCATAGTGGGATATTACCTCGGCAGCAGCAGCAGAGCCAAGCTCACCGCATCTTTGTAATGGTAGATCGTTTGCTAGCCCATATAAAACCCCAGAGGCATATAAGTCTCCGGCCCCAGTGGTATCAACAACATTATCGACCGGAACAGCATCAATTTGTATTATTTCGGAACCGTCCATAATTAATGAGCCTTTTTCACTTAATGTTACTAAAGCAAAGCGGCTATCCTCGCGAACCTGTTCAATGGCCTGATCAATTGATGCTGTCTGATATAGTGATAATAATTCTGTTTCATTGGCAAAAACAATATCTATATGCCCTTTGATCAATTGTAAAAACGCTTCGCGATGACGATCAACACAAAATAGGTCTGAAAGAGTAATGGCGGTTTTTCGGTTAGCAGACCTAGCAATTTTAGCCGCCGTTATAAACGCTTCTTTTGCATCATCGCGGTCAAACAAATAACCTTCCATATAGGTAATTTGTGCTGCTTTAATAATTTCTGGATCAAGATCGTTAGCGCCAAATAAAGACGAAGCACCTAAAAATGTCGACATTGATCGTTGTGCATCGGGGGTTACGGCAATCAAACATCGAGCCGTTTCTGGTCCGCCGATGAGCGGTTGCACCTCAAAAAACACACCGGCATCGTGTAGATCTAAGGCAAAATACTTCCCAAGGCTATCATCACCAACTTTACCCATAAAAGCTGCTTTTCCGCCAAAACTGGTAACTCCAGCAATGGTGTTCGCAGCAGATCCTCCAGACGACTTACTGGCATTAGCAAGACGTAAATATAACTCTTGCGCCCTTGATTGATCAATTAAGGTCATAGAGCCCTTGGTTATGTCGTGTTGAAACAAAAACTCATCAGAAACGGTTGCTATAACATCAACGATTGCGTTTCCAAGGCCAAGCACATCATAGGCGGCAGAGTTTGGCATTATTTATCTTCTTTCTTTTGTTGGCAAACAAGAATGGCTTCATCAAAAACACCACCAATGAAAATTATATCATCAATAGAGGCGGCAACAGATGAGGCGTTAAGCAGGCCATCAGCGGCCAAATAAACTTCTTTTACGGTTTTTTTATCGATATTTACCCTAAATACTTGCGAAGGGCTTAGTTTTGCAGGGTCTTTGGCATGGGCTGAAAAATCCAATAATCGTGGATGGCTGCCGATCCAAAGCGAACCATCAGCAGCAATATCAATATTATCAAGTCCGCTACCAAGCGCAATTTCATCAATTTGCTCTAATGTGCCGTTTGTTGTATCGCGATTATAAACGCTTAAACTTTGACCAATGGTGGCGCTGACATAAAGCTGTTGCTTATCTTTAGAAACAGCAACGCCATTGGCATAAGAAAACCCAGAAGCAACTTCTGTTGCTTGTTGACCATCATACCAAACTACATTTCCTGACTTTTTACGAAACACAGCTTCAATAGTTGCGGCAATGGAGCCGGTTTTTGTTCTGCTGTCATTGGTAATATAAAACTGCTTAGGCCCGACGGCGGCTATGTCGTTTGGGCTGTAAAATTCAGAGTTGGAAAAGGTTTTTTGTAAAACCAATTGGCCATCTTGCACAATAAACTTATGAATTAGTTCTTTTGGGTTCGACCCATGATCAATGACAAATAAATGTCGAACACCCTCATTGTCGATAAATAAATCAAGGCCATGCGGGGCAAACAGGTTCTCGCCCAGATCTGGAAGTTTTAACATTGTTGCAGCTGCCGGATCATCAACAGGCATTTGCCACAAACTTCCTTGTGCTTTTGGGTTTCTGCGATCGTGGCTGGAAATGTAAACAAGACGATTTTCTCTATCTATTACTAGATCTTCGGCGCCAACAATTCCGGTTACAACTTCGCAACTTCCATCAAAGTGAGCTTGTACGCCGCGTAACTGACCCGTCCATAACATTGTGCGCCACCAGAAAAAAGAGCCGATGACCAGCACGATGATGAATACCAATGCGCTGCGTCCTAAGGTTTTGTTCATTTTACTGCTCGCAGATCTGTTTTTATAAGTGGGGTGTAGCGTTAGTTACATGAAAAGCGAAGCAATTTTTTACACCTGCGACATGAAGGGGCTTTTCGTTACAGAAGAACCCGCTTAAAGTATGCTTATGTATTTATCTGGTCTTTGGTATTTTGGTGCACTTAGCGGGCAATTAAAACCCGGTCAACACATGCATATAGAGCTGCTCGGGCAGCCGGTATTGTTGGCAAGAGGTTTTGATGGCGAAGTTTTTGCTTTGCGTGATATTTGTCCGCATCGGGGAATATTGCTCTCCAGTGGGCGGTTATTGGAAAAAGACGGCAAAACACAAGTAGAGTGCCCATACCATGGATGGCGGTTCGGCATTGATGGTAAGTGCGCTGGAATTCCGTCTTTGACCAAGGAGCAATCTTCAAGGCGTGATTTAAGCAAAATTGCAACAAAGAACTTTCAGGTTTGTGAGCAACAAGGCTTGATCTGGATATATCAAGGTGATGAAAAACCAGATGAAAAACCGATATGGCTTGACCTTGTGGGHAGTTCAACACCAAAGCTTTCAACAACAACGGTTTTTAATTGCCATGTTGAYCATGCGGTRATTGGYYTKATGGATCCGGCGCATATTGCGTATATTCACCGGCAATGGTGGTGGCGYACCGAAAAAAGTATGCACGAGAAAAGYAARAAATTTGGCCCGGTAGAGCGCGGRTTTTCAATGTTGCCACAYACGCCATCTAGCAATTCYTTTTTGTATCGYTTGYTGGGRGCAAAGCCYGAAACTGAAATACGRTTTCAAYTACCCGGGRTTAGGGTYGARTAYATAAAAATTGGTGAAAAATATGTGGTTGGYTTTACGGCAATTACCCCTGTTAATGAAAATAAGAGCCAGATCACGATAGCTCTTTATTGGGATCAYCCGGTTATGAGYYTRTTGCCKAAYGCYTTGTTGCGAAAAGGCTTAGACATATTTGTTGGCCAAGACCGCGATGCAGTTAATGCGCAACAAAAAGGTTTAGCGTATAATCCAAAATTGATGTTAATTCATGATTCAGACGTGCAGGCAAAATGGTATTTCGCATTGAAAAAAGCTTGGCAAGCAAGCCAAAATTCAGGAACACCATTTCAAAACCCGGTCAAAGCAAAAACATTGGAGTGGAGAAGTTGATGAAAAAGCAAAAAGAGGTGTGGGCAAATGTGGATTAACATTTTAATTTTTGGATCSTTAGCGGCGGTTGTTCTAATACTGTTTGCCGGYTTGTTAAATTTAGGTAGAGCCGGTGACAAAGCAAAGAAACGTTCGAACAAGCTGATGCGTTGGCGAATTGGCCTACAGGCTGTTGCTCTTGCATTTTTGATGCTCGGGTTTTATTTGAAATCACAAACCGGAGGCTAGTTGATGGTTCGGTTGAATAAAATTTACACTCGTACCGGAGATGGTGGTCAAACACATCTTTCAGACGGAAGTAGAACCAGTAAAACCGATTGCCGGGTTGTTGCTTTTGGAGCGGTGGACGAATTAAACAGCGCGATCGGCTTGGCGACAAGAGAAGTAAAATCCAAACAATTATTGCTTGATTTGGCGCGARTACAAAAYGAGCTGTTTGATCTRGGTGCTGACCTRTCGCACCCWGGCCCTGACGARMAAGCAAARAYMGCGCCKTTRCGRATAATTGYSAAACAGGTTGAGCAGCTAGAAATAGACGTTGATCAAATGAATACGAGCTTATCGCCACTTAAAAGTTTTATCTTACCGGGCGGATCAGAGGCCGGAGCCAGATTGCATTTGGCACGGGCGATTTGCCGGAGAGCCGAAATTGATAGTTTGCTGTTGGCAGAGGCTCAACCAGTTAACAAACAGGCGTTGATTTATTTGAACCGGCTTTCGGATTTTTTGTTTGTCGCAGCACGGTTTGAAAACAAGCAAGATAACACAGAGATTTTGTGGGTTCCTGGCGAAAGTCGCTAAACAGACTGTTGACCGACGGCGACACCTTTTGTAGGCAATCYTGTAATTAAANNGTNATAAGRGCCATTAGGCTYAGATGAGGAGAAGAAAATGAAGGTTCTGGTTCCGGTTAARCGGGTTGTGGATTTTAATGTTAAGGTTCGKGTTAAGGCTGATGGCTCTGGCGTTGATCTGGCTAATGTTAAAATGTCGATGAACCCATTTTGTGAAATTGCAGTTGAAGAAGCKGTGCGCTTAAAAGAAAAGGGTGTGGTTWCAGAGATCATTGCKGTTTCTATYGGCCCGATACARTCSCAAGAGACAATTCGTACWGCYTTGGCGATGGGYGCWGATCGYGGWATTTTRGTRCAAACMGATCAAAATGTTGARCCKYTRGCKGTGGCRAARATTTTGGCGAAAATYACYGCYGARGAAAAYCCTGAAATTGTGCTTTTRGGSAAGCARGCAATTGATGATGAYAGCAACCARACCGGYCARATGYTGGCAGCWYTGCTTGATTGGCCRCAAGGWACWTTTGCTTCYGAGCTGGTTAAGGAMGRTGATCATTTRTTACTTACYCGTGAAATTGATGGYGGCCTRCARACYTTAAARCTTTCGGTKCCRGCRGTAATAACAACSGATTTGCGCCTTAACGAGCCWAGGTAYGCRTCYTTGCCAAAYATYATGAAAGCCAAGCGCAAACCRATAGAYATCAARCCTATTGATGAATTTGGTGTTGATATAACACCGCGYCTTGAARTTGTTAAAACCGAAGARCCGGCSKSTCGAAAAGCMGGRGTGATTTTRGAAAGYGTCGCCGATYTGGTTGATAAGTTGAAAAATGAAGCAGGAGTGATCTGATGCAWGCYYTAGTAATTGCAGAACATAACAAYACTAATTTGAATGATGCTACCGCTAAAACCGTTACCGCTGCTTTGGCAATGGGTGGCAAGGTAGATATTCTTGTAATTGGCTCCGGCATTGGCGATGTGGCGACAGAAGCTGCGGCAATAAGCGGTGTTGGCGCGGTTTTAGTTGCTGACGACCCATCGCTTTCCCATGCGGTTGCTGAGGCGGTTGAGGCTTTGGTGGTGCCGTTAATGGCTGACTATGATGCTGTGCTTGCGCCAGCCACCACATCTGGCAAAAACTTCATGCCGCGTATTGCTGCTAAGTTAGACGTTATGCAGATATCAGAAATTACCGAAGTGGTTTCTGCTGATGTTTTTGTTCGGCCAATATATGCCGGTAATGCGATGCAGACAGTAAAATCAACCGATAGCAAAAAAGTTATCACAGTAAGGGCAACTACTTTTGCTGCTTCTGGATCAGGCGGCAGTGCTGAACAAAAATCAATATCCGTGCCATCTGGTTCCTTTGGTGCAGAATTTGTTTCCGAAGAGCTAACCAAATCTGATCGTCCGGAGCTGACCGCCGCCAAAATTATTATCTCTGGTGGCAGGGGAATGGCCTCTGGTGAAAACTTTGCCATGTTGGAGCGTATTGCCGATAAATTAGGTGCAGCCGTTGGCGCATCTCGTGCTGCCGTTGATGCTGGTTTTGTGCCGAATGATTATCAGGTCGGGCAAACCGGCAAGGTGGTTGCGCCAGAGCTATATATTGCCGTTGGCATTTCTGGTGCGATACAGCATTTGGCCGGAATGAAAGACAGCAAGGTGATCGTTGCCATCAATAAGGACGAAGAAGCGCCGATATTTCAGGTCGCTGATTACGGCTTAGTGATGGATCTGTTCAAAGCTCTGCCAGAGTTAGAGGCCGCGCTTTAATTAGAGCCTTTTCGGTTCAGTTTGAACCGAAAAAGAACTCTATCTTTTTGTTTTGTCGCATTTTCTTGTCGCAAAACCGGATCCACTTTTGCTGAAAAGACTCTAGTAAGTACAGGTGTCTTTATCGAGACTGGCTTGAGTGCGCTTGATAAAGGCGTTGATGTTCTTCATTTGCACAAAGCGTTTTGGCACCGGATATAGCAATAACAAATACTGACCTTGCTTAAGGTCGTCGGCAGAAAACGACGGGTTTTTAGGGTCATTGACCAAGATAGGGTGGATGTTGGCAATTTTTAAATCCGGCAAACGGCTTAACACACGCTCTGGAGTTCCTAACATTTCTGCTGAATGAAAACTTCCCGTTATGTGAAACACTTTACGCCCGGGATTGTCACTTATGTGTTTGGCAATGCTTTCGGCCATGGTGTCGTCGCGGCTTACTTGCGCCGCATAGCGGTTTAGTTTTTTGCGGGCAAGCTCTTCATCGCTTTGGTTACCAGCAATGCTGTGACCTGCGGCGCCATCCATGAAGCGGTAAAACTTGTCTTTATATGCGCCATCTTCAAGGTCTAGATCTTCTGCCACCCAACTGCGAGCTTCATCAGGCAATGAGCTTAGAAACTCTGGCCCTTTTTCGCTGATGCACGATACTAAGTTGGACGGAATTTCTGCGGCAATAACCGGTAAATTATTGTGTTTGGCATATTCAACCAATGGCCGGTATGAAGAACGATAATGCGGCCAAGCCTTGCCGTCAAAAACCAAAGATTCTTCACCAATTTCAGAAGCCAAATATTGATCAACAATGTTTTGTTGGCGGCGCTCAAACTGCTCCATGGACAAAGCAATGTTCGGGGATTTTTTGTGTAAGCCGGAAAACAGCTTTGATTGAATATAATGATTGGTTACATGACCATGGGCTTCGCCAACAAACACCACATCATAAGAAGCCAGATCAGCTAAAACATAATCAATATCAACTATTTTTGGGGTAATCTTTCCCATTTGAGTTTCAATTAGGACATAGCTAAAAAAACCATCAATAGGTGCGGAGACAACATAGTTTTCACCATCTTTATTGATACGGGCTTCTTGTGTTGGCTTTGCTGTTTCACAAGCTGAAATAAACAAAACAGCGCCAAGCATGACTGCCGCAGAAAATTGAAATTTACTCATTTGTGATTGCCCCAATCAAATATCATTTTTACGAAAAAAGAAACAATTTTTCAAAAACACTATCACGATTAAAATCGTGTTTGTCACTCTTGAATTTGTTACGAAAAATTTAGTTTTGCAAACAAAAACCTCGCACCGAATTAACGATGCGAGGTTTATAGTGTGAAGTGATTAAGCTGTTATGGTTTAAGGCGTTCAAATGTAGTTTTCACTATTGCTGTTAATGATGCCGCAGCCATTATCGCAGCATAATTACCAAAGATTTTGGTTAAATATTCACCAATAACTGGAATTGCGTCCCAGGCGCCAGCACCGCCGGCCATAAGTAAAAACACCGCGGCAATGATCAAGCCGCGACGATGATCAGCATCAACGAACCAACCAGAAACCAAGCCAAGAACGGCCAATAGTGCTGCCGCATAGGCAAAGCCAGTTACGAATGAAAAAACTACTGCCGCCAAAAAGCTGACGACCCATAAAATTTTTGCTATAGACATGAGAATAATCCCCCTAAATTGTTAATGAACACGCACATGTATTACTCATGTTTCGTAAAGCTTAATCAAAGAGCAAATAAACCTGCGTGCAAGTAGGAAAGTGAAATATTTCGTGAGATGAATATTAGCAATAGCTAATTATGGAGAGAGGAAAGTGTTTTTCTCTATTTTACAAAATATCAAGTTGGATTAGTTCTTAAAGCCTAATTCAGTATAGCTGAAGTCCAAAGCGGGATGCGGCTAGTGCACCATTTGTTAGTTTTGATAAATCCGGGTAAAACTGTTTCTGCATTTTCCGGTTCTTTTACTTCACGGCTGACCACGCTTTGCATTAACAAGCGGATTGTACGAGCCTGTTCGTCATTACCAAATGCAATTGCAAATCCGCCTTCCATACAGGCCTGAAACCTTGGCGGTAATAAACGATCAAGCCGTTGGTATTGCTCTTCGGACAATGGTAAATTTTTGCGACGCTCAAGGCGGTTGTTTTTAGAAAAACTAAGAGAGGTATAAATAGCAGCAGCAGAAATTATATCTCGTTCTCGCTCAGTTAAGCTTGCCGCTTGTGCTGATGTTACCATCAGCAAAAAACCTGACAAAACTAAAACCGATAAAACCCTAAACATCGGTCAATTTCACATTTTGCGCCATTGCCGAGGCCAACAATGTATTTCGCAGCAAACACGCAATGGTCATCGGCCCAACCCCGCCGGGAACCGGAGTAATTGCTCCGGCGACTTTGGCTGCCCTCTCGAAATCTACATCACCAACAAGGCGGGTTTTATCTGCCCCTCGTTCCGGCGCATCAATGCGGTTAATACCAACATCAATCACACAAGCACCGGGCTTGATCCAGTTTTCCTTGATCATTTGCGGGCGACCAACGGCGGCAATCAGTATATCAGCACTGCGACAAAGTCCCGCCAGATCTACGGTTCTCGAATGAGCTATGGTCACGGTACAGTTTTTTTCCAAAAACAACATAGCCGCTGGTTTGCCAACCAAGATTGAGCGACCAACAATAACGCAAGACTTGCCGCTTAAATCGCCCAATACGTTTTCAGCCAGCATCACGCAACCGACCGGAGTACAAGGGCGCAGGCCGTTTTTGCCCAAAAACAGTTTTCCAGCTGAAGTTTCGGTTAGACCATCAACGTCCTTGGTTGGATCAATTTGCGCAATAATTGCCGCCTCGTCTAAATGATCTGGCAACGGTAATTGCACCAAAACTCCATCAACTTTCGGATCATCATTTAAGGCGCTAACTGTGGCAATAACTTCTTCTTGGCTGGCGTCACTTGCCATCCGYCGTTCYAGCGAAATCATTCCGGCTTCGGYGGTTTGGCGAATTTTGTTACGCACATAAACCTGACTTGCCGGATCATCACCGACCAATACTACTGCCAAAGCTGGTGTTCTTGGTAAAGCTGGAACCTGTTTGGCGACTTTTTCCCGCAAAAAAGCAGCAAACGCCTTACCGTCAATTATATTATCGCTCATGATGTGTACTTAAAACAATCTTAAAGTTCCATAAGCCAGTCCGGGAATAAACCAATTATTGACCAGATAAAGGAACAATAAAAGCACCAATAGTGACAAGTCAATTCCGCCAAGATTGGGCATGAACCGTCGAATTGGATTAACCAAAGGATCGGTTATTTTACCTGATATTTCCCAGATCATCGCAACAAATTGGTTATGTAAATTTATGATTTGAAACGATACCAGCCATGACATTATAACYCGCACAAAAATAACGAATATCAGCAAGCTAACAATCGGGCTGATGATAAAAAGTAGTAGGGCTTGGAACAGTGACAAAGACGCCATGGCTTTTGCCTTTCATTAGAAATGATTAAGTTTTAATAGCGATAGGCATCGCCTTTATTTGCGCCAGCCTATAGCAATGAAGAGCTTACTTGGCAATGTAGTTAAAAACATCAAGCTTGTTCAATTTCGCCAAACCCGTCCTCGACCAGTAAAACCAAAGCCTGCATAGCATCAGCCGCATCATCACCCAAAGCCTCGATAACCACCTGTTTGCCCTGCTGGCAGGCTAACATTAATAGCTCCATTATCGAATTGGCATTGACCCTCTCGCCATTGCACGAAACATATATCTCAGAAGAAAATTCAGCAGCTTTGGCAACGAATTTGGCAGCGGCTCTAGCGTGTAATCCGCGCTCATTAACAATGGTTACGTTTTGTTCATGCCGTTGCTGGCTCATTTATGTTTGCCTAATACCTCAGAAGCAATTGCCATATATTTACGCCCCGCATCAACGGCTGTTTGGCAAGCTTCATCAAGCGACATAGTCGTTCTAGCCTCAGCTAGCTTGATTAACATTGGTAAATTCACACCGGCCAGAACCTCTATCTGCCCCTTACTCAGCAGCTTTAGTGCCAAATTAGAAGGTGTGCCACCGAACATATCGGTTAACAAAATCACCCCATCACCTGAGTTAACCTCTTCGGCAGCCTTTTTAATTTCTAAGCTACGATCACTAAGATCATCATCAGCGTCAATACAAATTGCCAGCATTTGTTTTTGTCGGCCAACAACATGCTCAACCGCCAAGGTAAACTCTTCGGCCAAACGACCATGAGTAACTACAACAAGACCAATCATCAAAAAACCCAGCTATTCAATTGCCTAATGTTAATCGTAAAACCACCACAATGACCAGCCTTATTGACCTAATTTTATAGGTAATTTTACAATAAATTTAGCACCGGTGATTTTACCATCAGCATCGACGACGTTTTGCACATATACCTGCCCCTTGTGAGCCGTTACAATCTGTCTGACAATAGATAATCCAAGCCCGGAATGAGTGCCAAATTTTTGCCCCTTAGGGCGATCCGTATAAAATCGGTCAAATATGGTTTCAAGGTTTTCCTTAAGCACACCTGACCCCTGATCTTCGACCTCTATCAAAGCATCATTTTGATCATAAGATAATCTTACATATACTGTTCCGTTTTTTGGAGAAAAGGTAATAGCATTATCAATAAGGTTTTGAAGCACTCTGGCCAACGGTTGCTCCGCTCCATAAAGAATTTCAGGAACATTAAGTGCTTGTTCAAACACGATTTTAACAGATTCTGATATACTATTATGTTCATACATTTCTACGATATCACGCATAAACAACGGCAAGTTAATTGGCTCGGCACGGGCTCTGGCCAGATCAATATCCAGCCGTGAAGAAGATGATATATCGCTGATCAGTCGATCCAACCTCGAGACATCAGAATTAAGAATTTGTAGTAACTTTTCTCTGGCGGCAGCATTTTTGGCTTTGGGTAAAACCTCAACCGCACTTCGGATCGAGGTCAAAGGGTTTTTAATTTCATGCGATACATCAGCTGCAAAACTTTCAATAGCATCAAGCCGATCGTACAAGGCATTGGTCATGCTCTCTAATGACTTCGACAAATCACCAATCTCATCACGCCGTGAAGAAAAGTCTGGTATGCTGGCTCTACGAACTTGGCCTCGTTTTATACGATCCGCCGCCAAAGCTAACGATCTTATCGGGCGGGCAATAACAAAGGTCAGGGTTAAAGATGAAACCAGCGTTACCAAAACAGCAACCACAATAAACGGTATCAACGCTTGACGTTCAGCAGCAATGATTTGTTCGACATCATTGCTTTCGACCGTGACCACACCAAGAACAGCCACAACATGTTGCACCGGCACCGAGACGCTAACTACTCGCTCTCCGTTTTCATCAACCCTTTCGCCGGCCACTGTTTCACCCAGCAATGCGGTGGACACTTCTTCAGCTCTAGTTCGCCTTGGCAGACGTTTCGAGTTTGCTATCGGATTAAGTCGCCCAATAGTATCGCCTACATTATCCAGCCATATGGCAAGTTTTGAGCGAAAGCTTAATCCCTCGCGAATCGGTGATAAAGGGTCAACTCTGACTTGGTCACGCAAGATATTGCTATCAGTAATCATCTCGCCGAATTGATCAAACAACTGCACTCTGGCTGCAGCATCGGATAAAAACAGACCATTCATCACCACTCTGGCTTGGTCGGCATCCATTTTCGGTGATGGCGTACCAACAGTGGCGGTTTCTTCCAACACTCCGGCAATTAGCTCACCTTGCGCTCGTAAATTGGCAATTCTGGCATCAATTAAGCCTTGGCGCATTTCGTCCAGCACCAAAACCCCGATCACCATTACCAGTAATCCGGCCATATTTGCCAACAGGATTTGTCGGGATAGCCGGGAAAACCCAAGCGACAATTTACGCCGCTTTTTAAGCGCTGTTGTACCGGTATCCGACCCCGTATAATGTTTCAATCGAGTCAAATTGTTGATCCACCACCCGGAACTTTTTGCGCAATCGCTTAATATGACTGTCTATTGTCCGGTCATCTACATATATTTGGTCATCATAGGCCGCATCCATCAATTGGTCACGAGATTTTACATAACCAGGACGATTGGCCAGAGCTTGTAAAATCATAAACTCAGTTACCGTAAGACGAACTGGATCTCCATTCCACACACAAGCATGACGATTTGGATCCAACGTCAAATTACCCCGAACAATGACTTTTTCATCACCATTACTGGTTTCTCCTGTCGAGTTTTGCGCTCTTCGAAGCACAGCTTTAATTCTGCCAAGCAATAATCGCTGCGAAAAAGGCTTGGTAATATAATCATCAGCCCCAAGGTGCAGGCCAAGTGCCTCATCAATCTCGTCACCTTTCGAGGTTAGAAAAATCACCGGTACATCAGAGGTTTGCCGCCATCTGCGAAGTAATTCCATGCCGTCCATTCGCGGCATTTTAACATCAAATATCGCCAGATCTGGCGGAATATCGGTTAAGGCGCTAAGCGCGGTTACTCCGTCATGATACACTCTAACTGAAAAGCCTTCGCTTTCTAAAAACATCGAAACAGATGTCAGAATGTTTTCATCGTCATCTACAAGCGCAATATTATTCATGGAGCTCCCCAAGGTGTTGCTGATCCTATGTACTATATACTAGAAATACTGAATAAAACAGTATTTCTAGTATAAATTCCTTCTGGATCCATCAACTTATCCAAAAACCGGTAACCACTTTTTGGGTCGATGGAGTATACTTAACACCCTAAGTATAATTTAGTTTTGGCGCAATACGGGCGTAATTACGGCTTTCATAAGGCTTTAAGGGATTTGCGTTAGAGAGTCATAGTTCTTAACTAACGGGAATTAGTCTAATGAGTGCCAACGTTCATTATGAAGTATATGAGAAAAAGCATCAAAAGGCTGGCTGGAACTTGGTTCTAGCCTGTGAAAGCCGCAAGGAAGCGCTTGATTTAGCCAAAGAAATAAGTGGCTTTTCCAGCTCTTGTTCTGTTCGGGTGTGCAAAGAATCATTTGATGAAAGCAAGGATGTTTTTCACTCAACGCAGATTTTCTCGCAAGGGCCAGAACAGCACAAACGTAAAATGCCAGAAAACAACCGCATGGATCCTCCATGTTCTTCGCCAGAAGACCTATACACCTTACATTCCAGAAGAACTCTTGGAAGAGCATTGGCGCCGTGGTTAAAACGCAATAATATCAGCGTGATAGAGCTTTTATACCGCCCAGATATGGCAGAAAATTTAGAAACAGCCGGCTTTGATCGCCAGCATGCAATTCAAAAAGTAGCTATCGCCCAAGCCGGATCGCAAGAGTGTTCTGTCCAACATGTAGTTCGCAGACTAACCGAGCTTGCTGATCAGGCAACGCTTCGGCTTCGCAAGATTAAAAAAACCAAGTCTTTTCCTAAAATTCAAAACAAAGGTTTTGCCAGTACATATTTGCAGGCTCAAGAGCATAGCAATCCAGAATTCGCAGTGCGCTATGCATTGGCCGAAGGGCTTGGCAAAATGAAACGCTGGGAAGATAAAGCAATATTCTTATCAAGTTGCGTTTCCGATGTTTTAGTAGAAGGCCAGGGCTGCAAAAAGTCATTAAAAGTAATTGACGAATTTATTTCAGAAATACTAGCTTTACCCCATGCATTAGACCAAATTGTCGGCGGCAAGACACTTGGAGAGAAGCTTGATCGAATAACCGATATTTTGATCGGCTCCGATTCTATATCGAAAACCGATGCCGCTAAAACATTGGCCACAGCTATTACTTCAAAATCTTTGCCAAATACTCAAAGCGTGCTGGCCGCAAGGGTGTTTAAGGATCTATGTGGCCCTAGGCGATTATTCCCAGATGATTTTGCCAAAGAAGTAGAGTTAAATCGTTGGTTGGCCGAGCGTTTAAGGGGTATTGATCAGGCTCTTGCGCCGGTTGATAGACTATTAGAGGCGTTTACTAGCCGCTCAAGTAGACTGCTGGAAAACGAATCTATTCAAAACTTACTGGATTCATGTAAGAAAAACTCTGCCGAAGAGATCAGGCAATTGCTGGTTTTTGAAGAAAGCATATTGGGCGATCAAAATAAAAAAAAGCTGGCATCATTTTTAAGAGCCGCTATCGGTTCACACAAAACCAGAACTTGGTTTTCGCATGGGCCAGACAAACCGCTAACCGCTATTGGTAAAATCGCTCATTCACAACGAGCAATTCGTAACAGCTCATTTTGCCAGTCTGACCAAGACGAATTATTCGCACAACTTGATTTATTGTGTGCTGATGTACTAAGCGACACTAAAATATTAGACAAGCTAGAGCTTCGAGACGCGCCTTTAGTCGAGATAGCCAATTCACTAATGAAGCTCGTTGATGGTGGAATAGTCACAATTGGCCGAGCTTCAGATGATATTTGCCGCCGCACATTGAAGATAATACGTTCCGCCAAGGTTAAATCGACTTTACAGAGCGGTGATGAAGTGGCCATATCGACAGTTCGTGAAATTGGAACGATGATGAACAGACTTAAAGCCAATCAAAAATAGCCTTGGGAGTGCGGTTTTAAGTTTTCAATATTTTACAAACATTACCACCTACCGTCATCAATGAGTTTATTCAGGTGAGGACAGCTTTCCCACCATCAGCTCTAGCAACAATCACAAGGCTGGATACCGGATCAAGTCCGGTATGACGGTAGTTTTGATATTTTGCCGCGAGACAACTCCAGCCATTTTTGGCTGGCAAGGACGATCGTGCTTTTAGAGTTTTGGGGCGACCATTCGCCGCACGTCGTTGCGAAGCAACTTGACCGTGAGACAAAAAACAACTGCAAACAAGGGTCACGTGACCTTTAAGGGGGAACCCTTAATTAGCAATCATTGGCAAAGACGGCCCTTGCACCAAGGCTTAATTGGCAAAGAATTAGCAATCATTGCCCCTTACCTACCCTTGAACAGCGGGATAAGTTTCAACCATGCTCGCAATCTCCCCGCCTGCTATAATGGTCTTGCAAGTGGCCATCACACGGTCATTTGCGGCTCTTTGACACGGTAAATACGCGAACAACCCAATGAAACATGGGTTTACGAGAACCCCTTACGAGCGTTGCTTGTAAATAATGATTGTTTTGTGGTGAAATCTTTTACGGTTTATCCGCAGGGGAAAGCGTAAGAAAATTGCTAATGGTTTTTTGTAAGCACTATTTAATCAAATTAGCATTTTTTGCCCACTGGCCATAAGTACCTGTTGATCTGGTTTTTAAGTCTTTATCGCTGGGGTTCTCAAACAATGGCTTTGGCTGAATTCCGGCTCCGTCCAAAATCCGGTTCATGAAGCTAAATAATGCACAGATCAAGGCAGCGTCATAAAGAGCCTCTTCTGACCAGCCAGCCTTTAAGGCTGCTTCTATATCATTTGCTGTAACTTTTGCTGGCGATAAGGTAAGTTTACGCAAGTAAGCAAATAACGGCTTGTAGTTTGCAGATATTTTGGCGGTTTCTTCATCGGCAATTAGATCGTCGATCAACTGTTCTTCAACCCCAAATGCTTTGGCCATTAGTTTATGCGCCCCAAAACAAAACTTACAAGCATTTAAGCCAGAGACAAAAGCAGCAATTAACTCGCGGTCGGCCAGACAAATCGGACTRYTRTCATCGCGCAATATCTGATCGTGCAGGGCTATTAACGGGGCAACTCCACGGGGAAAGCGCTTAAACAACTCTTCTAATCTGGCATCTTTTGCTAATGATGGGTAATGGCTCATAATTCAAACTACACAGGTGATCCCTGTCCCTTTTATACTGCAATAGCCGCCCGGGTTTTTGGCTAAATATTGTTGGTGTTCTTCTTCGGCCATCCAAAACTTTGCACCGGTAGTTATACTAGTAGTTATTTCACCAAACCCTTTGGCATTTAGTAGTTTTTGGGTGGCGGCGAGTGATGCGTTTGCCTGATCAAACTGATCATCTGTATTGGTAAAAATCATCGAGCGGTATTGCGAGCCAATATCATTGCCCTGACGATTGCCTTGGGTTGGGTCATGGTTTTCCCAAAACACCATTAGTATTTGCTCAAAAGAGATCATTGCCGGATCAAATACCACCTGCACAGATTCAGTGTGATTGGTTTGTTTTTGGCAAATTTCAGTGTAATTTGGGTTTGCCGTATCGCCACCTTGATAGCCGACCATGGTGACGTGAACGCCGTCTAATTGCCAAAACAATCGCTCTGCGCCCCAAAAACAGCCCATGGCTAAATCCACATACTGCATTTGCTCTGGCCAGGGCGGCAACAAAGCGCGGTTATTGACGAAATGTAGTAATTGCGGGTCAGTCATCAGAGTCTCCGGACTTTGGTTGGCGGGCTAATAGGAGCGCAAACAAAACAACGCCCAATGGCCAAAGCCAGACATTCATTATCCCGCCAGAAGATCCAAACAGATCGCCAATAGTATGAAATGCTTGCCTACCCAGCATGACCGAACGCCAAATGCCAAAAGCAAATAACAAACCATTACCCAATAGGCCAAATACTATAATACTGCGAAACAAGCTGTAAAAATCCTAACTGTTTATCCTTACGTCTACACATAATGCACAAAAGACATAATGTCATGGGGTTCACGCTCTTGTGAAACTAAAAACCCTCGTTATAAAGACGCAGGCATAAAGGTGAGGTGGCCGAGTGGTCGAAGGCGCACGCTTGGAAAGCGTGTGTGCGTTAATAGCGTACCGTGGGTTCGAATCCCACTCTCACCGCCACTTTCTGTCTCGCGGCGCGAAGAAGCGCCTCCGACGGGGCGGGMTGACCGCCCGACRCGCRGTCGCGCTTGCGCGGGCTGGTTTGGTTGGRGYTATTCGATTTGTGGTCGCGGGTTGAGGCGTTCGAATCCCATTCTCACCGGCATTACTGCCTTGCGGCGCGAAGGGGCGTTTCTTTCTAGCTTTGGCTCTAAAGGTTGCTGTTATTTTGCGCGTTTTCCTTTACAAGCTTGCGCTCTGTCGGCATCAGTTACTTTTGTAGTGTAAAGGCTCTATGGGCAATTTAATGAAATTTCATATCATATTTTATATAGGCTTGTTTGGGTTTTTCGTTACACAGCCAAGTTATGCTGTTGATGACATTGTCGATGATGAGGTGATTGTTACCGCCAGCCGATACAAATTACCGACTAAAGACTATGCTGGCAGCGTCTCGGTTTTAGGACAGGAACAATTACAGCGGATCGCGCCGGTTCACCCGGCGGATGCCTTGAACGAAATTGCCGGAGTTAATATTCACCGAAATAGCGGACAAGAACATTTAACCGCCATTCGCTCTCCTGTTCTAACCGGCGGGGCTGGTGCAGGCTCGTTTTTGTACTTGGAAGATGGTGTTCCGTTACGTGCCGCCGGATTTGCCAATGTTAACGGCCTGTTTGAAGGTGCGCTGGATCTTGCTGGCGGCGTTGAGGTCACCAAGGGCCCTGGCAGCGTACTTTATGGCTCCAATGCTGTGCATGGCCTTGTAAACATATTATCTCAAGTTCCAAGTTCTGAACAAAACCTGTCCGTTGATGTTCTTGGCAGCAATKCYGGRTATGTGCGWCTTAAAACATCRGCCAGYGGAGAAGCTCTATTTGGCCGTTATCGTATTTCAGCGAGCCTTGCACACGATGGGGGCTTTCGCGAAGACTCCGGCTTTGATCAGCAAAAAGTACAAGTTCGCCACGATGTTGATATTGGCCTTTGGTCACTAAAAACTCTGGCCACAATGCAAAACTTAAATCAGGAAACTGCCGGATTTATCAGAGGTTTTGAAGCATATGAAGATAGTGATGTGTCACGAAGCAACCCCAACCCCGAAGCTTTTAGGGACGGAAGGTCTGCACGTATTGCCATGCACTTTACCAAAGTAACTGATGGCAATTCCAGATTGTCATTTATCCCCTATGCGCGTTGGACTGAACTATCATTCAGACGACATTTCGTGCCGGGTCAAGCACTTGAGGACAATGGCCATAAAAGCATCGGTCTGCTATCTTCTTTTAGTGGGCTTTCTGGTTTTGGCGAATATACCTTTGGCGTTGATGCAGAATATACCAAGGGGTATTTGCGTGAATTTCAACCTGGTCCCAGCGTGTTTTCATTCATTCAAGGCGATCATTTTGACTATGATGTGAGGTCTTACGTTTTGTCTGCATATGCGCAAAACAGGTTTGACATTGGTGCGAAAACTAAAATCAATATCGGCGCTCGTGCCGATTACACATATTATGATTACCAAAACAAAATCGACAATGGCCGGTTCGGACGCTTTATTCGTATTCCGGACAGACAAGATAGTTTCTTTCTTGTGACCCCTAAAATCGGCATTACCCATCAGCTTAGCGATAATTTAAGTGCCTATGGTAGATATGCTCGTGCGGGTAGAGCGCCACAAGTGACCGATGCCTACAGTTTGCAATTGGGACAAGTCGCCGGCGAGATAAAGTCTGAAATTCTGGACAGCTTTGAGCTTGGGTTAAAGGGCAATGCCGGCAATGTAACGTTTGAATTGGCAGCATTTGCCATGCAAAAAGAGAACTTCTTCTTTCGAAACGCTAATGGCTTTAATGTAGTTGATGGCAAAACCAAACATAGGGGTATTGAGATCAGCTTTGCAGCTCCTTTATCGCAGAGGCTTGATATGTCCGGTGGTTTTACCTTGGCTAATCACACCTATGATTTCACTGATATTGTCGGCTCACCATCGAGTTCCATTACCAAAGGAAACCAAGTGGATACCGCTCCTAATACATTAGGATTTTTGCAAATCACCGCACAACCAAATCCGAAACTGCAAACCTCCTTAAAATGGCAACATGTTGGGGATTATTACCTCGACCCCGGCAACACAGCAAAATACGGTGGGCATAATGCTTTTACGCTTCGTTCAAACTACCAACTGACCCGAAAACTTAATATCTATGGGCGTATCGATAATTTGTTTGATGCGGCCTATGCGGATCGCGCTGATTTTGCCTTTGGTTCATATCGCTATTTTCCTGCCCGACCAAGAACTCTGTTTTTTGGGATCAGGTATCAAGGTTGAGAGGCCAGAAACATGAATGCAAAAGAACTATCCTTTGAACAATTAAGAGATAACTATTTTTCGGGTGTTTATGAGCATGAGAGTAATGAGGAATTGGAAGCTGGTGTCGAGGTGTTTTTCCGTGAAGAAGAAAATGATCAATTATTAAAAATCAATTTGGCAGCGGTGTTATATTTGGAGTTATTCGATGAGGGGTATTATTCTTTTCTTCAATCCTTTTGCAAGGGCGATAACTTTGAATTAGCAAAAGAAGCTAAAGAATGTCTGTCTCTAATCCACGAGCACGCAAATGATTGAAAGAGAAAACACTAGATACGAGCGCCTAAACCTTTTAAAAACAGGGTTGGCAGGTGGTGGTTGTGTAGAAGGTGGAGGTTTCCCAGCATGCGATTGAAGTTTTGGTTATTATTATTTTTCTTATTGCTCACTTCTGGAGGAGGTTACTGGTTTTATAATACATACTCTTCGGACTTTTGGATGTGTAGGGTGGGTGTAAAAGGAGGGATGTCTATAACAATGAACCTTAAAACAGGATATGGAACGTGGGAAGATGTTATGCTGCCGATCTCGATTTGTCAGGAAACAGATTTGCAGTGTATTTCATTTCCGTTTGTTCTTAATATTCCAAAAGATCTACCTTCAAAAGAAAAGCCACTACAAATTTCAACTGTTGATCCCATTTTTTTTGAAGTCGAGCCAATATTACCAGGTAGGGAGCTTCCTCAATCTAAACCATCTGAGCCAATAATACTCAGAGAAGCTTATTTACACGCCGAAACTGGAGAGAAATATTTGTTTTCAACTCAGGTGGGTACTATTATTTACAATCATTATTTTGATTCGCGAAATGGATTAGTTAGGTTAGTGCAGTTTGACCAAGGTGAATTTCGGGGCAGAATGTGGGAGAGATGTAGGGGGCGAATGACACTTAATGATATAAAAACATTTATTGTTAAGGAACGAGATAATAACTAAAAAACGACAATAAATCCCAATTAGCTAATTACGGTGAATTACGGTGACAGTAACCGAAATTATTTTTATTTTGTGACGCACGGGGTAATGCTACCTCGCTTGGCGCGCAGAACTTTACTTTTGGCTCTTATCGATATTTTCCTGCCCGTCCGTGATCCCTGTTTTTTGGTATCAGGTATCAAGGTTAAGAGACCAGAAACAATAAAAAATACTAAAAACCCAGATTCTACTTCCTTTGAAATTCTGATCTTTCGTTCGAACATCAATAATTAAATTTGTGGACATTAACATCAACAGGCTTGCTGTAAGGAATACAGTTTGGTCCACGCGATTTACTAGTTTCCATCCAGCAATCTTCATCTACTTCAATTACTCCACAAAATTGAACTTTTTGATTAAACCTAAGTTCGCTATAGTCAGGGCGTTTAGTATTAGTAAAATTTAATGCAATCACTCTATCGTAAGTTTTATGAATTAGATCATCAATACTTGAGTATACATATATACCCTCACCAACCTTAACGAATCCCGCGCTACAAACAGAGCGTCCATCGAAAGACGGTGCGTCAGATAGTAACACTTCTATCGGCACGGCATCAAAGTCACCCTCCACTGTGGCCAACTGACAGCCCCCAAAAACCATTGTTATAAAAACTAATGTTATTGTTGAGGTGAAGCGTCTTAACATTGAGTTCCTCCGGTATTTGTTTTTCTGACATTATATTTGACCCTTTCGCAGAACAGTTTGCAAAATATATTTACAATAACGACCTTTATACAAATTGTGATATGATAGCTTCTCCCGGACAGTAACTATCACAAGAAATTGCAGCTTCGGTAGCAATACGAACTCTTTGTTGATGATTTAGTTGAGGATCAATTGCTAACGCTGCAAAATCAGCTCCCAAGGCATAATCAATTCCAGAACCTCTAGCCCGCAATTTGTTATTTTGTATTTTCGCAAGAGCTAACCGATGATCTACGTCCCAAACTCCAGCATCTTTGTTCACCAAAATACCGGACATGCCAAATGACGGAGTAGCAGAATTGCTATCTGTTTTGGAAACACCCTCGTCTTGAAAAATATTTCGAATTGTATTGACCACGGTTAATGGTGTTTTGCTGTGTTTTTCCAATTTTGCAATATTCCATTCGAGAATGTTTTTCTGCCGACCACCTCCCGACAACCCTAAACCCCAATCGCCAAAATATATCCAGTGATGTTGTTCAAAAATTGGCGTATCACCAACGGTGCAGGCATTATTATACCCTACCCAAACACTTTTCCCATCTGATAATGCAGTAATAATTGTCATAACTTACCCTTGTTCTATTGCTGTTTTTTGCATCACAAACAGCTGTTGTGCTGCGGTTTCTGCCTGCCCCATCATTTCTGTAAATTGTTGTTTGCTCATTGGTCGATCTTCGGCAGAGGCCTGTATTTCAATTAAGCCACCAGAGCCAGAAAGCACAAAGTTTGCATCTGTTTGCGCGGTGCTGTCTTCGGCATAATCAAGATCACAAACCGCCGTGTCCTGCCAAATCCCGCACGAGATCGCGGCTGCTTGATCGAACACCGGATCGGTTTCGATCAAACCTTGTTTAACCAAACCCATGGTGGCGATTTTCAAAGCAACCCATGCGCCGGTAATTGATGCAGTTCTGGTTCCGCCATCGGCTTGTAAGACATCACAATCAAGTACGATTTGCCGCTCGCCCAGTAAAGTAAGGTCAGTTACTGCTCTAAGTGACCTTCCGATTAGTCGCTGAATTTCTTGCGTGCGGCCAGATTGTTTTCCTGCTGCGGCTTCACGGCGGCCACGGGTGTGGGTAGCGCGTGGTAACATGCCATACTCCGCCGTGACCCAGCCTTTGTTTTTGCCGCGCATCCATGGCGGAACCCGTTCGTCAACTGATGCGGTACATAAAACCTTGGTATTGCCAAATGAGATCAAAGCCGAGCCTTCGGCATAACTGGCCGCGCCGGTTTCAATATTTACGTCTCGCATTTGTGCTTGATCACGTCCTGAAGGTCGCATTGTTTTCTCCTGTTATACCCCAAACACCGAATAGGTCGGTGTTTGGGGTATGTTTTTCTTTGCTATCCATCGACCACAAAAACTGGTTCCCACTTTTTGTGGTCGATGGAGTATAATTTGTTGTCATTCTACCCTTGCCTGATCGCGGGATAAACCCCAAATTACCAATGAATATCAAACTGGCAAAACTAATGACTGCAATTCGTGGCCCTAGCATTTCTGATCTTGATTACCGCTCGCGCGAAATATTTCGCGAGATTGTCGAAAGCTATCTAGCCAGCGGCGAAGCTGTTGGTTCAAAAACTTTGGCCATTAGCGGCACTAGCGGACTGTCTTCGGCCTCGATACGCAACACTATGGCAGCATTAACCTCGGCTGGCTTATTGTCAGCAACGCATTTAAGTGCCGGACGGATACCAACGCAAAGTGGATTGCGGTTGTTTGTTGATGGCCTATTGCAATTTGGCGATTTGAACGAAACCGAGCGTTCGAACATCAGGCATCGTTTATCAGATCAGCCATTACAAAGTGCGCTGGATGAAGCATCAAAGTTATTATCTGGCATGGCCGGTGGTGCTGGTTTGGTATTGGCGCCGGTTCAAGATCAAGCTTTGCGCCATGTGGAATTTGTTCCTCTTGCTCCGACCGAAGCGATGGCGGTTCTGGTTTATGAAACCGGAGCGGTTGAAAACCGGATAATGACCATACCGCCGGGTACGACCCCTTCGGCGTTAACTGCGGCGGGAAATTTTCTCTCGCGACGGCTTAAAGGTAAATCATTATCTGGAACTAAAACTCAAATACTAGAAGAAATTAGCCACCATAATCATCAGTTGGACGCGGCGGCTAAAGCCTTGATCGAAGACGGAATGGCGCATTGGTCAAGTGCTGATACCGAAGAGCGCACGTTAATAGTACGTGGGCGATCACAATTGATCGATAATGTCGAAGCCAGCCAAAACCTTGAACGCATACGGTTATTGCTGGACGAGATGGAGCAGAAAAAAGAGTTGATTTCTTTACTGGACGAGGCTGGCAAAGCTCCGGGAGTCAAGATATATATCGGTTCGGAAAACCCTTTATTTAGCCTTTCGGGTTCAAGTGTGGTCACGGCACCCTATATGAATGCACAAGGCAAGGTATTAGGAGCCATCGGCGTAATTGGCCCAACACGGCTCAATTATGCCAAAGTGATCCCTATGGTGGATTATACGGCGCAAGCCATTGGATTTTTAATGCGTCAACAAGTGCGCAARTAACGGAAAAAGACYAAAAATGAGYRAMGAACAAGAYCAACCAGAAACMGAAGAAACRCCGGAYAATGTAACTCCRRTMGAGGARCAATTAGATCCAGTKSYKRAGYTACARRRTGARCTGGAYGCAGCSAMRGATCGYACATTGCGYCTKGCGGCAGAACTGGAAAAYTTAMGAAAACGCTCMMAGCGCGATATTGCCGATGCMMRGCGTTATGGSGTMACYMGKTTTGCCGARGAYATGTTAAATGTTGCCGACAATTTAAGCCGAGCCTTGGAAAATGTTCCAGCCGAAGCCAGGCAAGAAGCTTCCCAACGCATGGAGCAATTAGTCGAGGGTGTTGATATGACGCAAAAATCCCTACAAGCRGCGCTGGAGMGACACGGTATTAAACAAATYGGCGGCAAGGGCGAAAAGTTTGATCACAATTTGCACCAAGCAGTKGCGCAAATTCCGTCAAATGAAGTGGCCTCAGGTCTGGTGGCCGAAGTTATCCAAAATGGYTATACYMTTGGTGATCGTACTTTACGYGCCGCRATAGTTGCGGTTTCAACCGGTGCMAGCGCATCATCACCCGCTGCATCAGAGCCAGAGCAAAAAACAGAACCGGGCAGCACTATCGACACCAAGGCCTGATCTGATAATCATTCAGGTCATGCAGGTTTTTCGATATATTGTTGTGATGCTGGCGGTATTTTTGTTTCTGCCAGCAATTGCATTTGCCGATCAGGTTTTAATGGCCGAGGCACGAAAAATAAACCGGGCTTATGGTGGTCAGTTATGGCCTGGTTTTTCCACCGAGGATTTTCCAATTCTTATTGTTGGTCACGAGCATGACAGGTTTTATTGTGCTAAAAAAGCACCCATTGGCTTTACCTTGTTTAGTATTGATGCCGATACTAATTGCCGAATAGATATTCGTGCCGGCGGTCAATTTTCCACTAATATTAAGGCAACTTTCCCCTTTGCTGGATCAGGGCCGGTGGCTGTCGTCGGTGCTTATGGAGTTATAAAAAGCAATTCTACCGCTTGGGTAGCTACTCTTTTGCATGAAAATTTTCACCAATATCAAATGAACTGGAACGGTTATTATAGTGGCCTTGCGGATCTTGATTTGGCTGGTGATGATGATAGTGGAATGTGGGCGCTGAATTATCCATTTGCCTATGATGACCTGCAAGTGATCGCGATGATTCAAAATAACAGTATTGATCTAGTAACGGTTTTAACCGAGCCGGATAAAACCATTAGAAAAAAACTAGCTCTGCAATATGCAGTTAACCGCGCTAACAGATTATCCATTCTTACCGATGCGGATCGCAGGTATTTAGAGTTTCAACTTTGGCAAGAAGGGGTAGCCAGATATACCGAGCTGGCCTTGGCTGAATTTGCCAGCAGCGGCACTCATACYTCTCTTGGGTTGGATCAYGAYTTTGCTGCATTGGCATCYAATTTACGCAATCGGATTTTGCAAACTCTAAACGAGGGAAAACTTAGCCAACATCAAAGAGTTTATTTTTACTCATTAGGTGCGGCAGAGGCGTTGGTGCTTGATGAAATTGACCATAATTGGCGCGATAATTATTTTGAGAGCGGTTTTTCCATGGCTGGTTTTTTTGCTGCGCAATAAATAACTAGCGCACTACCCGCAAGGTTAAATTGATCCGCCCGCCCTTTGGTATTAGTGTCGATGTACCGTCATAAATTCGATCAACTCCATGATAACAGTGCCGCGCCGTATCCGCCAGCACCAGCACGTCGCCAGAAGACAACTTGAACGATCTCGTTGGATCATTACGGTGCAACCCGCCAATTCGGTATAAAGCTTGATCACCYAAAGACACCGAAACAATCGGCGCATCTTTGGCTTGTTCGCTGGCATCAATATGTAAGCCAAGCCTTGACCCTTCACGATACCAATTGATCAAACACGATTGCGGGTTTTGCGGCCAGCTGGTTACATCGCCCCACAAATCCAATAGTTCTTGCGGTATTTTTGGCCAATGTTCTGCAGTTTTGGGGTGCAAAGGGTCATAACGATAACCGGATTTTTCCGAAACCCAGCCCAGCTCACCAAAATTACTCATAATCACCGAAGTTGGTTGTCCGGTTTTTGGCATTCTTGGTTGATAAAACGGGGCAGTTTTGATGCCAGCTCGAACCAGTTCCACCAATTCCTCTTGCTGCTGACGAGAAAAATACCCCGGTAAATAACGAAAACCCTGTGGCAGTTGATTTTTCAATTTATAACCTTCTTAATTGGCTTTGAGTTATTTTTAGAACAAAGATTGATTGTTTTTGTGCCTTTTGCTTACATCTAATACTTTCTTGATAAACAAAACTGTGTATTCTAATTATGCTTGGCACTAATTAAAAGAAACAGGCTAATTCAGATAGTGTTTTGAGTATACTCCATCGACCCAAAAAGTGGGAACCGGTTTTTGGATAAGTTGATGGGTAATAAAGGGATTTATACTCAAAACGCTGTTTAATTCTGTGTTTTGAGTATAAGCAAATAAGGATTTTGAAATTGCGAACTAAAACACTAATTATTTGTTTTGGGCCACTTGGAAGGCTGTTAAACGCTTTTTGTGCCAGCGCGCGATTGCGTGAAGCGTTTCCTGATGACCAACTTGTATTGCTGACCGACCCGTCATTAGTTGGCTTGGCAACCAAGTCCCCTTGGTTTGATGATATCATATCRGCAGATCTTGCAGCGGCAGACACCAATTTCTCGGCGCTGGCCAAAGTCTTGAAAAAAAGTAAGTTTGACAAAATTATTGATCTGGARCGTAGCCCCAGRACKGCAAGTTTGTTTGCCGCCTTTGGCCTGTTTGCCCCTAAGTTTGCYGGRTCYGCGCCACGATCGAAATGGTCACTAACTTCAGTCGGCGAACATCCGGTTGATGCTGATGAYCAATTGCTGAACATTATTGGYGTGCCACCATCAAAAGTAGACCTAAGCATTGGYCCTGATTTTAGYTGGTTATTAMGATTAGCCGGTAAAACGCCCTCATTACAGCCAGAATATTTTGGRYTGCAAGGGGATTATATACTGCTCAACCTTGGTAAATTAGATGCAGAYGATGGTTGGCCGGCTGCCGCCTATCAAACCCTTGCCGGATATATTCTAAATTCCAACACCATGTTAGCGATCACAGGCGGGATAGAAGCTCGTGATCTTGCTCGTCCATTACTAAGAAATTATCCGAAAATCAAAGACCTGTGCGCCAGGGCAGACCCGTTCCAATTAACCGCGCTTGGCGCAAAGGCCAAAGGTGTTGTTGGCATTGCCGATGGAATATTACATCTATGTGCTGCCGGCGCTGGACGTTGTATTTCCTTACACGGCAGTGCAGCTAGCGCCAAGCAAACCGGCATTCGCACTCCAAACGCAATGACGATTATCAGTGAGCCATTAGAAAAACTTTCTGCTGATGATCTACTAAAAACTATGAAGATGTTTGGTGCGTTTTAGTCACTATTTTTGAAATCTATGCGAAAGCTGCTTGATCCCGCGCCCGGCTTTCTTCATAAAGCTTTGGTCTGGCACTTATTAGGAGGGTTTTCATGGTTGATACGATTTCTCTACAATGATTGTCCGGCGTTTTTTTGACAATCACAGGAGAGCATTATAGCACGTCGTCCACCGCCAGCCGCCCCGAAAAAGCCCAAAGGCCCCAAAGTTAATCAGGATATCACTGCTGAGCGCATTTTGCTCATTGATGAGAACGGTGAAAAGCAAGGTGTAATGCCAATCGCTGCTGCTTTGGAAGCTGCTAGAGAAGCCGGACTTGATCTGGTTGARGTGGCACCGGAGGCAAATAATCCRGTTTGTAAAATYCTTGATTAYGGCAAAATGCGCTTTCARGCACARAAAAAACGBGCTGAGTCAAAAAAGAAACAAAAGACCGCTGATCTTAAAGAGATCAAGATGCGGCCAAATATCGATGTTCATGATTATCAAGTAAAAATCAAAGCCATGACTAGATTTTTTGCTCAAGGCGATAAGGTCAAAGTAACAATCCGCTTTCGTGGCCGGGAAATGGCACACCAAGATCGTGGTGCAAATTTGTTGCAACGAGTACGTGATGATTTTGAAGACAGTACCAAAGTAGAGTTTGAGCCGAAAACAGAAGGTCGGCAAATGATGATGGTACTGGCACCGAAATAATTGAACTTACCAAAATAGGCTTTTTGTAATTAAGAGGCAAATGTTTAGTCGGCTTTAAGGCTATTGGCAGGCGTGGGTGAGTGTTGCATCTTTGGTAATGTAATTCAGACAAGGCGATTCGTTTATGCCACACACTTCTGCCGGCCCGCAAATTGAACAATTGATAACAATGTTATCGCGGCTACCCGGTTTGGGGCCACGTTCAGCCAGGCGGGCTGTATTACATTTGATCCGCAAAAAAGAAGGCCTGTTGATACCTTTGGGTCGAGCGATGAATGAAGCTGCCGAGCATATACGGTCTTGTGATACTTGTGGAAATATTGATGTGAAAAACCCGTGTGCTATTTGCCAAGCTCCGGGACGGGATCAGACAAGTTTGTGCGTGGTCGAGCAGGTTGGTGATTTGTGGGCGTTGGAACGTGCCGGCGCACATCGTGGCCGTTATTTTGTATTGGGCGGGGTGCTGTCAGCCATTGATGGCGTGCGCCCAGAAGATCTGTTCATTGATCGGTTATTGACCTTGGCAGAAACTCCGCAAATTACCGAAGTAATATTAGCGTTAAGCGCAAATGTAGATGGGGCTAGCACATCGCATTTTTTAGCGGACAGTTTGGCCAAAACCGGAGTAAAAGTAACAACAATCGCCAGAGGCGTACCAGTGGGTGGTGAGCTGGATTACCTTGATGATGGAACTTTGGCTGCGGCCTTGATTTCAAGAAAGGCTATTTAGCCTTCGGTTGGCTGTAAACGTAATAACTGCCCATCATCGGTTAAAAGATACAATAAACCATCAGGCGCGGAGCGTACATCTCTGATTCGCAAACCTAATTCGCCCAATAATTCTTCTTGGCCGATTATGGTTTTCCCGTCCAGCTCGATACGTCTTAAGTGCTCGGCTTTTAATGTGCCAGAGAAAAGGTCGCCGTTCCAAGTGCTAAATTTTTCTCCAACATAAAAGTCTAACCCCGAAGGAGCTATTGATGGCGTCCAATTTAATAGCGGCGAAACCATACCGGGCAGCTCAGAAAACTTGGAAATAGTTTTGCCGGAATAACCTCTGCCAAAAGTAGCTTTCGGCCAGCCATAGTTTTCACCCTTGATGATTATGTTTATTTCATCACCGCCTCTTGGCCCGTGTTCGCTTTGCCAAAGATCACCGGTTGTTGGGTGTTTCGTCAGCCCTTGTGAATTGCGATGACCATAACTCCATACTGATGGATCGCCTTCTTTGCCGTCAGCAAAAGGGTTATCATTAGGGTTTGAGCCATCAAGGTTCAACCGGACAATGGTTCCAAAATTATCATGCGGGTCTTGCGCGTTCTCTAACCACTTAAAGCCATCGCCAATACTGGCGTAAATATAACCTTTCCCATCTAAAACCAGACGTGAGCCAAAATGCCCGCCACCGGTTTTTTCTGGCATGTTTGCGCGAAAAATAACTTCCAGATCAACGAGGGTGTTGCCAACAAGTTTTGCCTTGGCAATTGCCGTATGGTTTTGCTTTTTGCTGCCTTCAGCAAAAGAAATAAACACAATTTGATTATTCAAAAAATCTGGCGAAAGTGCAACATCAAGTAAGCCGCCTTGTCCAGTATCCAAAACACTTGGTACGCCAGTTATTATAGCTATCTGGCCGTCAGTACTGGAAACCCTAACTAGATCCCCGGATTTTTGCGTAACTAGAAAATCGCCATCTGGTAAAAAAGCCAAACCCCACGGGGCATCAAGCTGATCAGTTATTCGCACCACATCAAAATCAGCTTGCTGGCTTTGTTCGCTGTGGATGACAGGGAAAATGGTCTCAATGGTTGCTTTGTTTTCGTTAGCTTGTGGCTGACTACAGCTGGCAATAACTAAAAAGGTCGAAGCCAAGAAAAGTAAGTTTCTCATTTAACCGTCTCCTTGTTTGCGGGTGATAAGTTTTATATCCGTTTGAGTGTTCGCGTCAATTTCATTGGGGGCGACGTCGACATCACTAATTTTTTCAGCACGTTTTGTAATACGCGATGTTGAGGTTAGAATTTCATCAATGGCTTTGCCGGCAATTTTGAAATTACGGTCAAGTTTTTGCGTACGCTCATCAAGCCTACGCACGTCTTGCGCCATTTTTTGTACTTCTAGCTGGATAAGGTGTGCCTGTTCACGCATTCGGGCATCTTTTAACAATGAGGATATGGTAAGCAAGGTTGCCATAAATGTGGTTGGCGAAACTATCATAACTTTGGATTTAAAGGCATGATCGATCAGTTTTGGAAAATGTGCATGCAGATCAGCATAAATTGCTTCCGATGGCAAAAATAACAAGGCGGTGTCGGTAGTTTCTCCGGGTAATAGGTATTTTGCCGCAATATCATCAATGTGTTTTTTAACATCGACCTGTAATGATTTTGCCGCTGGCTTTGCCATAGCATCATCGCTGGCCGCTTGTAACGCACGCCAACTTTCAAGTGGAAACTTTGCATCAACAGCGATAGATTCTGCGCCATTTGGCAGATGGATCAGGCAATCAACCCTCTTACCATTACTCAAGGTCTCCTGAAAGGCATAAGCATTTGGCGGCAGGCTGTCCTCGACCATATCCTGCATTCGCATTTCACCGAATTGGCCACGGCTTTGTTTGTTAGCAAGAATGCTTTGTAAGGAATTGACCTCTTGGCCTAATTCTTCGATGTTTTTTTGCGCCCGATCAATAATCGCCAGCCGTTCACCCAAGCTTTTTAGACTTTCATGGGTTTTTTCACGGGTTTCGCCAAGACTGTCGCCAAGTTTTTTGCTCATACCATCAAGGCGTTCGTTTAATGTGCGCTTTAAGTCACTTTGATTGTTTTGGCTGGTCTCTTGTATGGCGCTAAAGGCTCCTTGCATACGAATTTGATTGTCATGCAATTGGCTTAATTGTTCTGTGAGATGGTTATCTTGTTCTGGCTTGCGACGTAACAATACCACAATCAGAAAAAGCGCCACAAAACCAATGACAAGTATAATAATTAGCAGCTCGATGTTCGTTAATTGTTCTAACATGTGACTGTTATAACTGATTCGCGGCTAATCACTAATCTTGACGTAAGCAAGCTCACACGCCATGTAAGCCAAATGGCTATTAAACAGATACTCACCGTACCCAATCCGGTATTAAAACAGGTTTCACGCTCCGTAGAGCGCGTTGATGATAAAACCCGTGCCTTAATGGATGATATGCTAGAAACCATGTATGACGCGCCGGGCATCGGCTTGGCGGCAATTCAAATTGGTGTGCCGTTACGGATTATTGTTATGGATCTGACCGAAGCCGAGGCAGAGCCAGAACCAAAGTATTTCATAAACCCGGAAATATTAGACGACGTCGAAGAACTACGTCTTTGGGAAGAGGGTTGTTTATCGGTGCCGGACTTTTACGAAGAAGTTGAAAGACCAGAGCGTGTAAAACTACGTTACTTAAATTATGATGGCGAGGAAGTTACTGAATGGGCCAAGGGAATGTATTCTACTTGCATTCAGCATGAAATGGATCACTTAAACGGTGTGTTGTTTATTGATCATTTATCGCGTTTGAAACGACAACGGGCGATCAAGAAAGTGCAAAAGGCCGAACGCGAAGCCGAGACGGACGAATAGGTATGGCTTTACGAATTGCCTTTATGGGCTCGCCGGTATTTGCAACAGCAACTTTGGGCGAACTGGTGGCTGCTGGTCATGAAATTGTTTGTGTTTATACCAGAGAGCCAAAACCCACTGGACGAGGCAAAAAGCTTGGGAAAACGGCGGTTCACCAAATGGCCGATAGTTTTGCTTTGCAGGTTAAAACCCCAAAAACCCTACGTGATGCCGCTGCACAAGCCGAATTCGCAGCGCTAAAAGTAGATCTAGCGGTGGTGGTTGCTTATGGTTTGATCTTGCCACAAGAAGTTTTAAGCGCCCCGATGCATGGCTGTTTTAACTTACACGGCTCTGAATTACCAAGGTGGCGCGGAGCAGCTCCGATCCAACGGGCAATAATGGCTGGTGATAAACAAACCGCAGTGCAGGTCATGCAGATGGATGAAGGTCTGGATACTGGTGACATATTGCTTTCGGAATTTTTACCAATTACCGAACAAGACACCACCGGATCTTTGCATGATAAAATGATGTTGGTTGGCGCTGACCTGATGATAAGGGCAATTTCAGCATTACAACGTGATGCTTTGTTTGCCAAAAAGCAGCCTGAAACTGGCATTACTTATGCTAAGAAAATAGCAAAAACCGAAACACGGCTGAACTGGAGCCTTTCGGCAAAACAGCTGGATTGGCAAATTCGCGGCCTTGCGCCATCTCCGGGGGCGTGGTTCGAGATAGAAACTGCAAAAGCCAAAAAGCGCATAAAAGTATTGTTTAGCGAGTATGTAAACGCTTCTGGCAAACCCGGTGAAGTACTCGATGACAAGCTAACTATTGCGGCCAAGCAAGGCGCGGTGCGACTTATAACCGTACAGCCCTCTGGCGGTAAGCCGATGAGCGCAGAACAGCTATTTCGCGGTGGTGGGTTTAATGTTGGCGATATTTTATCGTGAAGCGCTTTAAGTTAATTATCGAATATGATGGCGGGCCGTTTTATGGCTGGCAAAAACAAGATACCTTGCCAAGTGTGCAAGGGGCGTTGATCAAGGCTGCCACCGCGCTTGATGGTGCCGAAGTAATGGTTCAAGGCGCGGGCAGAACTGATGCTGGGGTGCATGCGCTTGGACAGGTGGCACACTTGGATTTACAGCGCGATCTTAGCTGTGATCAGGTGCGTGATGCGCTGAACCATCATTTGCGTCCTGATCCAATTGCGATTTTATCTGCTGAACTTGTTGATGATGAGTTTCATGCAAGATTTAGCGCCAAAGCCAGACATTATTTATATCGTATCAGTGCCAGAAGGCCGCCACTTACGCTGGATCGCGGGCATATTTGGCGCGTGCCAAGAAAACTTGATTGGCAGGCAATGGATATGGCCGCGCAAGAATTGGTTGGCTTGCATGATTTCTCTACGTTTCGCGATAGTGATTGTCAGGCACAAACCCCAGTAAAAACCATTGATCGTTGCGACATGATACAGATCGGTGATGAAATACAACTAATTTGCGAGGCGCGCAGTTTTTTACATTCTCAAGTGCGTTCAATGATTGGCTCATTGGTCGAGGTCGGCTTGGCAAAGTGGGATCATCAGGATTTTGTTGATGCCTTACAGGCCAAAGACCGCGCCCGTTGCGGCCCTGTTGCTCCGCCGGACGGGTTATATCTTACCAAGGTGGTGTATTAGAGCATTACCAGCAAAAGTGGGAACCGGTTTTGCGTTTCGGTAATGCGACCACTAAAAATTTAGCATTAGCGTTATTTGTCTCGCGGCAAGTTCGCTTTGCTCACGCCTACGACGTGCGGCGAATGGTCGCCGGCGGACGGTCGTCCTTGCCAGCCAAAAGGGCTGGAATTGTCTCGCGGTGAAATAGCAAAACATCACGCATCGGACTCCCTCTCCCGCCTTATCCTGAGGTGCTGCGAAGCAGCCCCGAAGGACAAGCCGTGTGATGACGGTAGGTGGTAGTATCGTCCCCTTACAAGCTTTTACTTTAGCTCAAATTCAGCCTAAATAGAAAACATCATAGCAATTTCAGGTTTTCCCCAGTGGAAAGATTACTAAAAGGCTCAGCAATAATGGGATTGCAGCTATTACAAGCCCCATTGCAATTTTTAGCAAAACCCATGTTTCGTTGGGCTTAGCATATATTCACCATGTCAAAGAGCCGCAAATGATCGTGTACGAACCATCTGCAACACCATTATACCAAGCGAGGGCAAAGCGAGCATGGTTGGAACTTATCCCCGTGGCTCAAGGGTGACTAAGGGTCAATGAGTGCTAATTGTTTGCCAATTAACCCTTAGTTTATGGACAGTCTTTGCCATTAAGTGCTAATTGAGGGTTATCCTTCAAGGGTCACATGACCCTTGTTTGCACTTGTCTTTTATCTCGCGGTCAACCACCAAAACGCCGTAATGTAGGCGAAAGCAGCAAGCCAGCCTTGTAGTATAAACACCAAAATAGATCAGTAATTTTCACCATTGCCCTTGCAGCACTTACAAGGATGGACACCGGATCAAGTCCTCAAGTAGCTAAGCGGTAGGACATTAGAAAAGTCCGGTGTGACGATCCATGGCGCGATGAAATGTTAAACGGCTCTACGCCTTGATGTGGATCGGGTGACCAAGGGCGGTCATTGCGCTTTCGGCAAAGCCTTCGGTCAAAGTCGGATGCACGTGAATGGTTCCAGCAATGTCTTCGAGCCGTGCGCCCATTTCCAGCGCCAAGGCAAATTCGCCGGACAGTTCCGCAACATGCGCACCAACCGCATGAATACCCAAAATCAGATGATCGGATTTTCGAGCCGTTATCCGGACAAAACCGCCATCGGTTCCGCTTTGCATGGCCAAAGCTTTGCCAAGTGCCGCCAGTGGAAATTTGCCAGTTATTACTTCTTCGCCGGCTTGTTTGGCCTCAATCGGAGTTAAGCCAACACCAACTATTTCCGGCTCGGTAAAACAAACTGCCGCAATCGCCGTCGGATCAAATTTGCGTTTTTTACCGGCAATTATTTCGGCGACCATTWCGCCTTGCGCTGTTCCCTTGTGTGCCAACATCGGCTCGCCAACTACATCGCCGATTGCCCAGACATTGCGCATTTTGGTGGCGCATTGATCATCAACCGCTATAAACGCTCCGTCCATGTCTACGGCCATGTTCTCTAAATCAAAGCCAGTGGTATTAGGTTTGCGACCCACTGCCACAAGAATTTTTTCTGCGGCTATGGTTTGCTCATCGCCTGACTTATCGGTAAACACCAAACCTTGTTCATTTACCGCTTTGGCTTTGGCTGATAAATGCAGATCAACTTTGTGAGTTTTTAGCCATCTTCTAATTGGTCTGGTCATCTCAGCATCATATTGCGGCAATATAGTATCCAAGGCCTCAACGAAAGTTACCTTGCTACCCAATTTGGCAAAAGCAATGCCCAATTCCAACCCGATATAACCAGCACCAACTACCGCCAAAGTTTTTGGCAAGGTTTCTAATTCTAACGCAGATGTTGAAGAAAGCACGCGATCAGAAAACGGTAGAAACGGCAATTCGGTTTCGGTGGAACCGGTGGCCAATACCACATGCTCGGCAATGATTTGCTGCTCGCCGCCATCGGCTAATGTGACCACGCAAGTTTTAGCATCGGAAAACACCGCATGACCGTGCAAGACATTCACCCCGGCAGCTTTTAACAACATGCCAATGCCGCCAGTTAATTTGCCGACCAGTTGATCTTTCCAATCGCGCAATCCGGCCATATCCAGTTTTGGCTCGGCGCATGAAATACCCATTGCTGGCTTACTGGCATGGGCAGTAATTTCTTCTAATCTGCCCGCCGCATGAATATAGGCTTTCGACGGAATACAGCCACGATTTAGGCAGGTTCCACCAAGACCGCTGGCATCAACCAATGTTACGTCCATACCAAGCTGTCCGGCGCGTATCGCGCACGGATAACCAGCTGGCCCACCGCCAATGATCAGGATTTTAGTCTTTAAGGTTTTCATTGTTTAACTTTCTGTTTGCACCAATTATTTCTATCCATTTTTTAATTCCATACCAAATAATTGCATAACCTAATGAGAAAGGTATCAGCCGGATCGCTATGTCTACACCGGTTGCCCATTGGTCAGTTTGCCATCCAAAAAGTAAGGCAAATACTGGCGAGAAAATAAGAATCCCGGGAGCCATAAATAGACCCCAAAACAGAGCATATCCCAAAACCGGTTCTGCTGTTTGCCACGTCCATCCGAAAAGTCCTTTTTCGAGCGCCATTGCGAGAAGATATGAAACCCACCCAGCAACAAAAAATATTAGAGATATTAAACCATTAGTAAGAATTGCGCTAGCGGTTGGTTCCAGTATCAACCAAATTATTGGGATACTAAAAACCCAAAGAAACCCCAAAAAAATCAAAGCACAACCGAGGAGAGAACATGCTTCAAGAAACCAAGCCCGCATCACATAAACAGGGTTGCGGGGTTTTCCAACGCGGATTTAACTTGGGCAATCATTCTTGCTGCATCAAAGCCATCAACAATCCGGTGGTCAAAACTGCTCGATAAATTCATTACTTTTCGCGCCACTACATTGCCGCGATCAAGAACTAGTTTCTCGGTGAGTTTATTAACCCCGATGATTGCGGTTTCCGGCGCATTGATCACCGGCGTTGAAGCAATTCCGCCAAGTGCGCCTAATGATGTAATGGTAATGGTCGATCCGGTTAGCTCGTCTTTGGTGGCTTTGCCGTCGCGGGTGGCTTTGGTGACTCTGGCGATCTCGGCTGCCAAAGTCCAAATATCCATCGCTTCTGCATGGCGCACTACTGCCACCATCAAGCCATTAGGTGTGGCGGTGGCAACCCCCAAATGCACGGGTGCAAATTCTGTCACCACTTCGCCATCAAAATGGGCGTTGGCTTGGGCAAAATCTGGTAATACTTTGATCAATGCCAGCCCTAAAAACGGCAATGGGTTTAGTTTGTTTTGCCCGTCTTGGCGGGTGTCATTAAGGTGTTTACGTAAATCTTCTAGTGCGTCCATTTCTATTTCTTCGACATAAGAGAAATGCGGAATATTGCGTTTGGACGCGCTTAAGTTTTGGCCGATTTTGCGGCGCAGACCAATGACTTTATGTGAGGTTTGTCCCTCACGTTTTTGGCCTTTTGTTCCAGTAACAGTTAAACGGCCACCTGATGCAATAAAATCATCAAGGTTTTGATGGGAAATGCGTCCAGCCGGGTCTTTGCTGGGTACTTGGCTAAGGTCAACGTCTTGCTCAAGGGCGCGTTTTCGCACGGCTGGCGAAGCCAGTGGTTTTGCGTTGGTGGAAGTTGTTACTGCCGGCGCTGCAACTGGTGCGGGTGTAGCGGGTTTTGCCGGTTCTGTTTTAGGTTCTGGTGCAGGCTCAGGTTTTGATACCGGAATTGGTTCTGGTTTGTCGGCTGGTTCTTCTTCACCGTCGTCACCGTCTGTTTCAATCACCAATAATACCGAGCCAATGGCCAATACATCACCCGGTTCGCCGTTAAGTGCGCTAATTACGCCGGTTACTGGCGCTGGAATTTCAACGGTGGCTTTGTCGGTCATTACATCAACCAAAGTATCGTCTTCTTGGACTTTTTGACCGACAGTTACATGCCACTCAACGATTTCCGCCTCAACAACGCCCTCGCCAACATCTGGCATTTTGAATTTAACTTGTCCCATGGCTTAACCCTCCAAAACTTGTTTAATTGCTCGTATTACCCGTTCTTGTCCGGGGAAATACGCCCATTCATGGGCATGCGGATACGGAATATCCCAACCAGTAACCCGCGCCACCGGAGCCTCAAGCGCGTAAAAACAATCTTCTTGGATTTGCGCGATTAACTCTGCTCCAAACCCCGAAGTGCGCGGTGCTTCGTGTAAAACGACGCATCTACCAGTTTTGTTTACCGATTTGGCGATGGTTTCCATATCATACGGAATTAATGTGCGAAGATCGATAACTTCGGCATCAACACCGGCCACTCGCACCGATTCTTGCGCCACATGCACCATGGTTCCATAGGCCAATATGGTAAGCTCGTCGCCGGGGCGGACAATCTCGGCCTTGTCAATGGATACCGTGTAATGGCCAGTTGGAACTTCGCCTTTTTCGTGGGACGACCATGCCAAAGCTGGCTTGTGCGGATCGCCATCAAACGGGCCATTATAAAGCCTTTTAGGTTCAAAGAAAATCACCGGATCATCGCACTCTACTGATGCTATCAACATGCCCTTGGCATCATAAGGGTTGGACGGCATTACCACGCGAATGCCCGGAATATGGGTGAAAAACGCTTCTGGCGACATGGAATGGGTTTGACCGCCATAAATACCACCGCCACACGGGGTACGTATAGTTACCGGCGTGGTAAATGAGCCAGCAGTACGATAGCGAATACGCGATAGCTCGGAAACTATTTGATCAAAGCCGGGAAAAATATAATCAGAAAACTGAATTTCTGCCACTGGTCGCAAACCATTGCTGGCCATGCCAATCGCCATGGCAATAATTGCGGCCTCATTGATCGGTGCATCAAACACCCTGTTAAGGCCGTGTTTTTCTTGTAAGCCCTCGGTACAGCCAAAAACCCCACCAAAATAGCCGGCATCTTCACCAAACGAGCAAACCGTTTCGTCATTTTGCATTAAATTATCAAGCGCCGAATTTATCGCTTTTATCATTGTCATTCTGGCCATGACTTATACTCCCAGATCTTGGCGTTGGCGGCGAATATGCCAAGGTTGTTCCACATAAACATCGTCAAAAATACTTGCGGTTGGGCTAAGCGGCCCTTCGCGCAACGTACCAAAACTTTCAGCTTCCTTGTATGCAAGGCGCACCGTTTCAGCTTGTTCGGTTAGCATTTTTTTGTGGCGTTTATCATCCCAAGCACCAATACCAATAAGATGCGCCTTTAGACGCTCCAGCGGATCACCAAGCGGCCAACTTTTCCACTCGTCTTTCGGGCGGTATTTTCCCGGATCATCAGAAGTGGAATGGCTTTCACCGCGATAAGTAACCGTTTCGATCAAAGTCGCTCCATGACCTGCTCTGGCACGTTTTGCCGCCCATTTGGTAGCCGCATAAACCGCCAAAGCATCATTACCATCAACCCGCAACGTTGGTAGGCCATAACCAATACCACGGCTGGCAAAGCTGGCCTGATCACCACCGGCAATCCCGGCATAAGTAGAGATCGCCCATTGATTATTGACTACGTTTAAGATCACTGGCGCACGATAAACCGATGCCAATGTAAGCGCCGCATGAAAATCACCCTCTGCCGTAGTGCCATCACCGATCCAGCTAGCAGCAATTGCGGTCTGCCCTTTGGTAGCACTGGCCATTGCCCAGCCAACGGCTTGCGGGAATTGCGTACATAAATTGCCAGAGATCGAGAAAAAATTACCTTCCGCCCAACTGTAATGCACCGGTAATTGTCGGCCTTTTAAGTTGTCACGTGAGTTGGAAATGCAATGACACATCATATCAACCATATCTCTACCACGGCTAAACAAAATTCCTTGCTGGCGGTATGATGGAAACACCATGTCTTCATCGKCCARWGCTTTKGCCGCTGCCACKGCTACCGCTTCTTCGCCRAGRGACTTCATGTAAAACGACATTTTGCCTTGTCGYTGTAATTTGAACATCCGCTCGTCATAAGTTCTGGTTAGACTTATCAGCCGTAACATTTCCAATAATTCACTGGCATCTAGTTTGGGATCCCAATCGCCGCCGGCCACGCCATCAAGTCCAAGCACCCGAATCAGTCCATCAGCAAATTTGTGGGTTTGTTTCGCCGCGCAGTCAATTTCTGGCATAGGAACTGCACCCGGGCTTGATATATCAAGCCCTGAAAAGTCAGGCTTATCGCCTGGCCTTGCTGTCGGCTCAGGAACAAAAAACCCGGTGTTATTGTTGTTTTCATTACGTTTCATCGTCATTTTCTCAATTTAGTTATAGGCTTGTGGAGCGTGTTTGGTCTGAATTTCCAAACAGTATTACAAAAAAGATTGTTTTTGTCTCAATAATTCTGCATAATGGTAAAAAATTCTAYKAAWTTMCTTAATGAGAGTAAATATGACCACAATTATTGATGATATAGATGCAAAAATTCTGCAGATATTACAAGAAGACTCCTCCATCTCTGTGGCCGATATTGCCACCAAGGTCGGGCTATCTTCATCTCCTTGCTGGCGACGTATTAAGCGYATGGAAGAGGACGARATTATTGTTCGCAATGTAACTATTCTCAACCGTGATAAACTTGGTCTTGGTTTTGAGGTGTATGTGGCGGTTAAAYTAGARCGRCCAACCCGCGAAAACCTAAAGGTGTTTGAGAAATTCGTCAGCGCATTACCAGAAGTTTTAGAATGCGCCACAGTTACCGGTGCGGTAGATTATGTGCTTCGGGTAATTACCACCGACATGAACACATATGATGATTTCTTGCGGGATCAAATTTTAAGCCTTGATCTGGTGCAAACAGCATTGTCGCGAATTGTGATCCGTAGCGTAAAAGACACTACTGCATTACCWTTGGGGCTWATTGCTCCGAAGTAATGATAGATCGTCACCAAGAAAAAGTTATCGCAATATTYGCYCAYCCGGGACATGAGTTGCGTTGTTTTGGTTTTTTACAATCCTTGTCCGCGAAAGTTTTATACTTAAGCGATGCTTCTGCCAGTACGGGACAACAAAGATTACAACAATCCAGAGAATTGTTGCAGGATTATGGAATAAAAGCCTTAAACTCAGAAATAGCCGTCCCAGATACCGAGATTTATTTGGCTATAATGACCAAAGACCAAGCTTGGTTGGCTGATTTTTATCATAAATTGCGCTTTATTTTACAAAAAGAACAACCAGATCTTATTATAACAGACGCCGCAGAAGGTTATAATCCGGTACATGATTTATGCCATTTCTTAACTTTGACAGCAGTAAAAGCAAATAAGTTACAGGCCAAAATTATGGTGACACCGCTTACCGAACACCCACATGAACTTGACGGCCATGACATTACTGATTGCATGGTTCTTGATATGACTAATAATCAGTCGCAAATAAAAACTTCCGCTATTAACGCCTATGCTAAAACCGCTGGTGGGCAATTGGCAAATGAAGCCAAAGCGATGGAGGCAGAATTTGGAGTTGATGTAAACACCAGAGAAATATTAAGGCCGCCAATAAGCCTACCAGATTATTTCAATAAGTATTCTAAGTGCAAACCGCATTTTGAGCACTATGGCGAACAGCGAGTTCAAAGTAAGAAATACAAAGAAATATTACGTTTGCACCCRCACCTTGCTTTTGCMTTRAATTTTCTGTCAGAMKTACMTKATGCGAATTTTAATMACCAATAACACACTTWMCGCCCGCGCCGGCACWGAAATGTATGTGCGCGACTTGGCCTTGTCCCTAAAGGACAAAGGAATAACGGCAATTTGTTATTCACCAAAGCTAGGCAAGGTTGCAGATGAATTACTCGATCACGGAATTGAGACGATTAGTGATTTACAACAATTAACCCACAAACCTGACCTTATTCACGCACACCATTTTACCGCGTCTGCAAGTGCTTTTTTTACCTTTCCGCAAATACCAGCAGTTTTTGTTTGTCACGGGCTTATGCCATGGCCAGAAACTCCGTTGATCAAATTTCAACAAATTCAGAAATTCATTGCTGTGGATCAAGCCAGTCGGGACAGGTTGATAAATGATCTAAACATCTCCACCAAAGAAATAACCATCATTCAAAACGGTGTTGACCTAAAACGATTTCACTTAAACCATAATAATGATCCGTCCCGAAACAAACGAGCTTTGGTGTTTTCTAACCAAGCGCAAGAGGCCTCCATTTTGTCCTTGGCAAACGCTTGTGCGGCAAATGGCATACAATTAGATGTTATAGGCGCGGCAGTGGACAAGCCCATTGACCGACCAGAAAAAATATTAGGAGAATATGGACTGGTTTTTGCTAAAAGCCGGGCAGCTTTAGAGGCTATGGCGTGCGGCTGTAATGTAATTCTTGCTGATTATGGTAAATGGGGCGGCGCAGTAACACCGCAAAACTGGCTCAAACTGCGCAAACTAAATTTTGGCCTAAGAGCCATTGATCGCAAATTRRATGAARATGATATATCTAATGAAATATCCAATATAAAATGGGAACAAGGTAAGCAGTTGGCAGAGTTGGTTATTAAGCATGCTTCATTGGACAGTATGACCGAGCAGATGATTGATGAATACCAAAAAATATTAAGTAATAAATGGATACCGAAAGCCGACACAACAAAAGAAGCCGCCAACTATACTCAGGCTTTGGCGCCGCTGTTATATGAGCGCGATGAATATGCCACCAGACTTTATCAAGAAACAAAACTGCGTCTTGGAAATGAAGCCACTAGCGCCGGCCTGCTGGTGCAAGCCATGGTTACTTTACGTGATGGCCCTGATCAAATTTTAGTAACACGCTTAGCGGCACAAGTTTTAAAGTTGCAGCCCGGACACCCGATTGCTTTAGAGGTTATTGAGCAAACAAAAGAAGCAAATGACTGATTTTATCAAAGAAGCAACCTGTGAGGAGCAAGTTATCCTTACCACCGAGCCAATGGGATTAGGTGAATTACGTTGCCATTAAAAGCAGAATCAACCTAATTTCAGTTTAGAGGACAATGGTATGAGCTTATCTTTTGGCGACAAACTAACTGATTCAGTTCGTAAATACGGGCCGCTTTGTGTGGGGTTTGATCCGCATCCGGCACGTATCCCTGAAATGTTTGGGACTGGCCTGCCGGCGATTAAAGCCTTTTTTCTCGAAGTTTTACAGCGCATAGAAGGCAAATGCGGAATAATAAAACCGCAAATTGCTCTGTTTGAGCGTTACGGGCCATCGGGTTTAGAGTTATTGGCTGAACTAACATTTGCTGCCAAAAATGCTGGCCTGCTGGTTTTGCTTGATGCCAAGCGCGGAGATATTGGCTCGACCGCCGAAGGCTATGCTCAAGCATATTTGGGAACTGAGGCTTGGTTGCATGTCGATGCAATTACCTTAAACCCTTATATGGGTATGGAAACGCTGGAGCCATTTTTTGCCTTGGCCAAAGAGAACAATAAAGGTGTAATCGTTTTAGTTCGTACTTCAAACCCCGGTGCTGCCGACTTTCAGGAACTACAAGTAAGCGGAAAAACAGTATTTGAATGTGTAGCCGAAAAGCTGGCACCATTTGCTAGGGACTTACAAACGGGAACTGATAAATGGTCATCTTTAATGGTGGTAGTTGGGGCAACTGCGCCTAATGAAGCAAAATTTTTGCGAAATATTTTACCCAATTGCCCGTTTTTGGTTCCGGGTTTCGGAGCGCAAGGTGCCAGTGCAGAAGATGCTTTGGCAGCTACGGTAAATGGTGAAGGTGTGGTAGTTAATGCATCAAGGGGTGTTTTATACCCACAAGGTGCAAGACGAGCGAAGGGTTTTGAAGCTTGGGCGGAACTGTTTGATGAGAACTTAACTCAAGTTAATTCTGAACTGGCCGCTGCGTTGTAGCTAGTGATTGTGAAATAGATATACACAGTCGTTCTCTTTTTGTTCTTGCTTTTGCGTTTAAGGTGTTCTAGCGTTTCATTTACAAACGAGAGAACCACAACATGGCCACCAGAATTACTACATTTGCATTTGATGGTGTTGAAGCACGTGAAGTAGATGTGCAGGTGCAAATTGTTTCTGGTCTGCCCAGTTTTTCTATCGTTGGTTTGGGCGATAAAGCTGTTGCTGAAAGCCGAGAGCGGGTAAGAGCCGCATTTGCGGCTATTGGTTTGGCTTTGCCGGGCAAACGCTTGGTGGTTAATTTGGCTCCAGCTGATCAACCAAAAGAAGGCTCGCACTATGATCTACCAATAGCTTTGGCGTTGATGATGGCGATCGGGGTGTTACCTGAAGATGCCTTTGACAGATTTGCTGCAATTGGCGAGTTGTCATTAAACGGCCAAATAGCACCGGTAAACGGTGCGTTACCAGCAGCTATGGCGGCAAACAGTTCTGATCTGGGRCTTATTTGYCCAATAGCAAATGGCCCCGAAGCTGCATGGGCTGGTGAAATGGATATTCTTGCGCCGGCAAGTTTGATTGAACTGGTAAATCATATAAAGGGCAGAGCAGTATTGCCAAGCCCAGAGCCCGGTGAATTGGCTGCTGGGCCGGATATTCCTGATATACGAGATGTTAGAGGACAGGAACTGGCAAAAAGAGCCTTGGAAATTGCTGCTGCCGGTGGTCATAATTTACTGATGATCGGGCCGCCCGGCTCCGGCAAATCGATGTTGGCTGCGCGATTGCCCGGGCTGCTACCGTCACTTTCTTCACGAGAATTACTCGAAGTATCAATGGTGCATTCATTGGCGGGTTTGCTGAAAAAAGGACAATTAACTAGGTCGCGYCCGTTTAGATCKCCGCACCATAGCGCTTCAATGGCGGCAYTGGTTGGTGGTGGCCACAAAGCCAAGCCTGGCGAGGCCAGCTTGGCGCATCGCGGGGTATTGTTTTTGGACGAGTTTCCAGAGTTCTCGCCACAAGTTTTGGATAGCTTGCGACAGCCATTGGAAACCGGAAGCATAAGTGTTGCCAGAGCCAATGCGCATATCACTTATCCGGCAAGGTTTCAGTTAATTGCAGCAATGAACCCGTGTCGTTGCGGCTCCGGCGGTAATGATGGTTATGCGTGTCGTAGAGGGCCAAGGTGCGCTAGTGATTATCAGGCAAGAATATCCGGGCCGCTAATGGATCGCATGGATTTGCAAATCGATGTTCCGGCGGTTACCGCTGCTGATCTATCGCTACCGCCATCATCTGAGGGTACAAAAGAGGTTGCGGCTAGAGTAAAGATGGCCAGAGATATACAGTTATCGCGGGAAAAAGAAACAAACGGAATAACTAATGCTGAAATTTCCACGGCATCGCTTGACCACGTGGCCAGACCCGATGAAGCAGGGCGGCAATTATTGTTAAAAGCTGCCGAGCATTTGCAATTAACCGCCCGTGGGTATCACCGAGTTTTACGAACAGCCAGAACCATTGCTGATCTTGAAGGGGTAACGTCCGTGCGGCGCATGCATATTGCCGAAAGTCTTGGGCTTCGTCGCAGAACCGGCCAAGCAAGTGATACCGCAAATGGTGCAATTGCAAATGGTGCAATTTTAGGATCGAAAGTGACGGTTTCTTAAGTCTCGTCTGTTAGGTTCCAGCCTTGAATTTAACAGGTAGAACTAATGGATATCGCAGCTCTTTTCCAACAATTACCCGATCTTGTGGTTTGCCGTGGCAAAAATCGCAACATTAAAATGGTCAATAAAGCCTTTGTCTTCGCTTTTGGTCATGATTATAAATACTGGGTTGGGCGCAAGCTTGATGATGCAAGTTGTGGTGCGCAAATTGGGGCTTTTGATGAAAATCGCGCGTATGGCAACATTACCATCGATGGTAAGTTATATTGGGTCGAGTGGGTTGAAATTGAACTAGAAGAAGGCGGAACAGTTTCTGTTGGCAGATTAAATGCTGATCGCAGAAAAGATCAGCGCTCAACATTTAATTCTGAACGTGATCGTCGAAAAAACCAGAAACCTGTCTATGCAAAAGCTATTACAGAAGAAGTAAGCCCCAAGCCTAAGGCCGCGGTTTCATTAGTAACAAAATCGCAAACAGTTCCAGCGGCCAGAGCTGCTATGCGGGTTTTATTGGCTGAAGATGATTTGCTAAACGCAAAACTTGCCCGGACATTATTGGAGCGTACTGGCTGTCTGGTCACACATGTTGAAGACGGTATAGAAGCGGTTGAGGCGGCAAAAAGAGTTGAATTTGATTTGGTGTTTATGGATATAAGAATGCCAAAAATGGATGGTTTAACTGCAACCAAGAAAATTCGGGCGTTAGGTGGGAAATGGTCAAAAATTCCTATTGTAGCATTGACTGCCAATGCCTTTGCTGAAGATAAAACCTCTTGTCATAAAGCTGGAATGAATGGTTTTTTAACCAAGCCGATAAGCGTTGATGCACTGGCCGCAGCTAGTAAACGTTGGACAGAGCCGCAAAACCGCGCCAAACTTGGATAAGGCAAATAGGCCTTCAATAATTTGGCAGGCCAATGATCGAACCAAAGACCCCATCAGAAACTAGCGATAGAAGTTGGAGCAAGGCGTTAGGGGTATATTTAAGCCCTAAGCTTATTGCCATGCTATTGCTCGGCTTTGCGGCAGGGCTGCCTTTTTTCTTAGTCTATGGTGTGCTTTCTGCCTGGTTAAGAGAAGCAGGAATTTCACGCACTTCTATTGGCTTTTTTGGTTGGATAGGGCTTTTTTACACGGTCAAGTTTTTATGGGCGCCAGTGGTCGATCGCTTTCGAATACCCGGATTTTATAAGCTATTAGGCCAACGCAGGTCATGGGTGCTGCTCGCCCAGTTTGGATTAGTTATTGGCCTAATTGGTACCGGCTTAATGAACCCGCAAACAAGTTTAACTCAGCTAGCATTGTTTGTATTATTGGTTGCTGTATCATCTGCAACGCAAGATATTGCTATTGATGCTTGGCGGGTTGAGGCTGCTAAAAATGATGCCGAACAACCAGCATTAGCGGCTAATTACCAACTTGGGTATCGTGCTGGTTTGATGGTTGCTCAGACCGGATCACTATTTATTGCTGGTTTATTGTCACCGAATTCAACGGCTGGGTCTGATATTTATACTCCGATGGCTTGGTCGGTGGCATATTGGGTAATGGCGATTTTTGTTATAATTGGCGCATCAACCGTGTTTTGGGCCGGAGAGCCGTCACGAATGTTAAAGGGTGAGAGCCGGTGGCCCAGGTTAAAAAACCGTACACAAAATATACTAAAAGGAAGTGGGTTCTCGTTAGCAGTAATATTTCTGATGTTCGTTGTTTTAAGCGGATTATCCCAACTATTAGAGCCAATGGGTAATGGTTTTTCCTTTGTTGCTGAAACCATAATTTCCGCACCAGTAATTATTGTTTTAGCTATATGTTCTATGGCCGTGGTATCGCCTTGGTTATTAAAAAAAAATAACGGTAAATTATTATTCTACTTATCACTCTTTGCTTTATTATCTGCTTTTGTATTTCTATTTGTTGGTATTTACCATCTTGGGCAATTTACCGATCCAAGCAAAACCGCATTGCTTACTTTACCTATATATATCGCCATATTACCATTTTCCTTGATCGCCCTATTAGTCCCTAAAGCCATAAAGATGGATAAAACCTCAAGCTGGGTATCTCATCCAGTGGCCGGAGCTTTGCTTGACTTTTTGAAACGGTATGGCTGGTCTGCAATTTTGATTTTAGTGTTTATTGCCACGTACCGAATTAGCGATTTTACCATGGGGGTGATGGCTAAACCGCTTTATATCGACTTGGGGTATGCCAAAGAATCCATTGGTGCCATTGCTGGAATATTTGGTATGATGACCGCTATTGCCGGAGCTTTAATCGGTGGAATTGCCGGAATGCGCTTTGGCTTACCGCGCTCGATGGTGGTCGGGGCAATTATCACTATTTTTACCAATTTGGCGTTTTCCTGGCTAGCGATGCAAGACCCTGCTTTTTGGAAGCTGTCAATTATTGTCGGCGCGGATAATTTTGCCGCAGGCTTTGCCGGTGGTTTGTTGATTGCTTATATGTCCAGCCTAACCAATCGGAAATTTACCGCCACTCAATACGCATTATTTTCATCGCTTTACGCAATTTATGGAAAACTTCTGWTGGGRWTKKSAKGKSYKYTGGCGGATCAGGTTGGTTATGTCTGGTTTTTCGTAATTACCGCAGGTTTTGGAATACCAGCCTTAATCATTTCAATAGTTTTAGTTTTCGTAAAACTACGGGAAAGACCAGAAATTTCAGAACCACTTGATAGTTAAACCTCGACCCCCGATGCATAGGCGGCAAAACTAGCCATATTGACGATCTCGGAAACATTAGCCCCTAATGAACATATCTGTACTGGTTTTGATAACCCGGTCAATAATGGCCCGATCACCGTGGTTTGACCGATAGCAGATAATAATTTGGTTGAGATCGAGGCCGAATGAACTGCTGGCATAATCAGAACATTTGCAGGACCAGTTAAACGACAAAACGGATACATTTGTTGAGCAATTGGGTCCAACGCTACATCGGCGGCCATTTCGCCTTCATATTCAAAATCGGCGTCACCACGTTCGTCAAGTAACTGCACTGCTTGGCGTATATTTTGACTGCGTTCACCGCCAGGATTGCCAAAATTAGAATATGATAAAAAAGCCACCCTTGGTGTAAAGCCAAGGTAACGAACGCTTCTTGAGGCCTCTACTGCTATATCTGCCAGCTCTTCAGGGTTTGGAAATTCCGTCACATTGGTGTCGGCGATGAAAACAGTATTGCCCTTGGAAAGCGCGATAGACAAACCAATAACTCGCCGATCTTTGGCTGGGTCAATGGCTCGCAACACGTCTTTTAAGGCGATGTCATAATTGCGGGTAATACCGGTGATCATTGCATCGGCATCACCCAATGCCAGCATGCAGGCGGAGAAAATATTTCTGTCATTATTGATAAGCCGTTGAACATCGCGGCTAAGATACCCACGTCTTTGTAGTCTTTCGTACAAATAATCAAAATAATCGGGATTGCGATCCGAAAGCATAGCATTGCATATTTCGATATCAGTGCAATCATCCATGCCAACCAATTTCATGTTGCGGCGCACTTGTTGTTCGCGGCCGATCAGTATGGCTTTGCCAAACCCTTGGTTCTGATATGCTTGCGCCGCGCGGATCACCGCCGGCTCCTCGCCTTCGGCAAAAACAACGGTTTTTGGTTTACTGCGAACTGCACTGTGAATAGTTTGGATAAGAGCCGCCGTTGGATCAAGCCTTTGAGCAAGCTCATCACGATAAGCGTCCATGTCCTCAATCGGCTTTCTGGCAACTCCGGTATCCATCGCGGCTTGTGCTACATAAGGCGGAATAAAAGAAATCAGCCGTGGATCAAACGGAGCTGGAATAATGTAGTCCTTGCCAAAACTGGGGCGCGTGCCGTGGTATGCAGCCGCCACTTCATCGGGGACGTCTTCTCTGGCCAGTTCCGCCAATGCATGGGCGCAAGCAATTTTCATATCTTCGTTAATTGTCCGCGCACGAACATCAAGAGCGCCACGGAATATGTATGGAAAACCCAAAACATTATTTACTTGATTGGGGTAATCAGAGCGCCCTGTTGCCATGATTGCATCGCGGCGTACCGCATGAACTTCTTCGGGGGTAATTTCCGGATCAGGGTTCGCCATAGCAAAAATTATCGGATCTTTGGCCATTGATTTGATCATATCTTGGGAAAGCACACCGGCGGCAGACAAACCCAACACCACATCAGCACCAACCATTGCCTCATTCAATGTGCGCATATCCGTAGTTATTGCATGGCCTTGGTTCCATTGGTTCAAATCATCTCGCTTATCATGAACAATGCCATGCAGATCAACGACTATGGTATTTTCTTTTTTAACCCCTAATGACTGCACCAAAGCCAAAACCGATAAGCCAGCAGCACCCGCCCCAACCAGAACCAGTTTTAACTTGGTAATATCTTTGCCGGTTAGTTCAATGGCATTGATCAACCCAGCGGTGGCAATAATGGCTGTGCCGTGCTGATCATCATGAAATACCGGAATATCTAATGCATCACGCAAGGCGCTTTCAATTACAAAACATTCCGGGCTTTTAATGTCTTCAAGATTGATGCCGCCAAAAGTATTGCCAAACCTACGCACACATTCGACAAAGGCTTCAACTTCGGTTTCTTCAATTTCGATATCAACGCTATCCACATCGGCAAAGCGTTTGAACAATACCGATTTACCCTCCATAACTGGCTTTGACGCGGCAGGGCCCAAATTACCTAAGCCTAAAATGGCAGTACCATTTGAAACCACCGCCACCATATTTCCTTTGGAAGTGTAATCATAAACTGCATCAGGATTTTCTGCGATTGCCCGAACAGGAGCAGCAACTCCCGGCGAATATGCCAGTGATAAGTCACGCTGCGTCGCCATTGGTTTAGTAGCAGCAATGGCTATTTTACCTGGCTGTGGGAATTGATGAAAATCCAGTGCTTCCTTGTCGGAGGTGGTTTGCTTGCGAGAAGCCATTTATGTCTGCGCTCCAATTATTGGTTTGTTTAAGGCAAACCGTATGGGTGTTTGCGTTAACGGGCAATGAAACAAATAAGTAGAAGAAACGGCATCAACCTTCAAAAACCAGTACCCACAAGCTAAATTGTGTTTTATTCTGTTTTAATGACAAAGCCAAAATCAAAACTAAAAACCGGAACTACCCCAATGATGGCGCAATATTTGGGTATTAGAAAAGACCTGGGCGAGGCTTTATTGTTTTTCCGGATGGGTGACTTCTATGAGCTGTTTTTTGAAGATGCGATCAAAGCTTCAAAAGCACTTGATATAACTCTAACCAAACGCGGCCAACATTTAGGCAAAGATATTGCCATGTGCGGGGTTCCGGTTGTCGCTGCTGATGGGTATTTAATGCGGCTGATCGAAAAGGGTTTCAAAGTAGCCGTTTGCGAACAAACAGAAAGCCCGGCAGAGGCTAAAAGTCGTGGCCCCAAATCGGTAGTACGCCGCGAAGTGGTTCGCTTGGTGACACCGGGGACTTTGACCGAAGATGTATTGCTTGATGCAAAATCGGCCAATCGACTTGTGGCCATAAACAGCACTGCTTCTGGTGATCACGCTTTGGCTTGGGCTGATGTTTCTACTGGCGAATTTTCGACAATGGAATTTACCGGCGAGACATCGCAAAACCAGATGTTTGAAGCGCTAATTGCGCTAAACCCCAAAGAGATCATTACTGCAAATGATATTGGCTTTACAGAGTTTTTAGCTGATCGGGACATTGTAGTGACCATGCGTGAAAGTTCGGCATTTCGGGTTAACAAACAAAGTGCGCAGCATTTGGCAAATGGGTTTGCTGTTACTTCATTGTCTGGTTTTGGAAACTTTGGCCGTGCCGAATTAGGGGCAATGATCGGACTTTATAGCTATATAGAATTAACCCAAGCTGGCTCTGTTCCAAAATTAAATCCACCAAGCAGACAGCAGGCTGATAAACATTTGGCCATTGATCCGGCTACCAGAAGTTCACTGGAAATTACCCGCAGTACCAAAAACACCAAAAAAGGCAGCCTGCTTGCCGCGGTTGATAGAACCGTTTCCGCAGCTGGCGCGCGGGTGCTGGCTGATCGACTTGAGCGACCTTCAACCGATCTACAACAAATAAATAATTGGCTGGATAGTATTAGTTGGTTGGTAAAAGAAATTGATATTGGTCAAAAGATTCGCGAGCAATTAAAAGAATTACCAGATCTTTCGCGATCCTTTACCCGATTGTCTTTGGGGCGTGGGGGTCCGCGTGATTTGGCTGGAATAGCCAATGCCGCTAAAAGTGGCGAATTGATAAACGCCAATATAGTTGATGTCGCCAAGCGCAACTTACCCGATGAGCTTGAGCAATGCCTAAACGATATTTCTTTGATTGCTCACCCACAGCTGGCATCTCTGGTGGAAGACATATCAAAAGCTTTTATCGAAACCCCGCCGATCAATGGCCGTGATGGCGGCTTTATAACCAATGGCTGGTCAGCAAAACTGGACGAACAGCGCGAGTTGCGGGATAATTCCAAGCGCCGAATTGCTGCGTTACAGGCAAGGTATGCAGACAAAGCGGCTGTGGCCTCATTAAAGATTAAACACAATAATGTGTTGGGGTATTTTGTTGAAGTAACTCCACGCCACGCGCAAGTTTTTATGGAAGAGCCGTTACAAGAAGAGTTCCGTCACCGTCAAACTCTGGGCAGTGCAGTTCGGTTTTCCACTGATGAATTATCAGAACTTGAAACGCAAATACTGTCAGCTGGTGAGCGAGTATTGGCTTTGGAAAAAGAAATTTACAGCCAGTTCTTAACTCGGTTGTTAGCCCAAGAGCAAAAAATAAAAACTATTGCTAATGGCGTGGCCGCACTTGATGTCTTCCAAAGCGGTGCGAATTGGGCATTAAGCGAACAAGGTGTTCGTCCAAAACCCGGAAGCCATACAGATTTTGAAGTAATTGCGGCAAGGCACCCGGTTGTTGAACAAGCCTTAAATAAAGACGGGCAGCAAACTTTCACCCCGAACGATTGTTTGTTAGGTGATCCACATGAAGTTTCAGCAAGATTATTATTTGTCACCGGCCCGAATATGTCTGGTAAATCAACATGGCTACGGCAAAATGCTTTATTGGTAATATTGATGCAAGCGGGTCTGTTTGTTCCGGCAAAAAAAGCCTCTATTGGCTTGGTGGATCGTTTGTTCAGTCGGGTTGGGGCCTCTGATGATCTATCGCAAGGGCGCTCTACCTTCATGGTTGAGATGACCGAAACGGCGGCGATCTTAAACCAAGCAACAGAAAAATCATTTGTAATTCTTGACGAAATCGGCCGCGGAACCGCCACATGGGACGGCTTGGCCTTGGCATGGGCAACAGCGGAACACTTACAAGGAATAAATAATTGCCGCGCATTGTTTGCCACCCATTATCATGAGCTTACTGCGCTTGCCTCGCGCCTACCGGGTATTGGCAATGTCTGCCTAAAGGCCAGAGAATGGGAGGGCGATTTGGTGTTTTTGCATACGGTAGTTACCGGTGCTGCTGATCGCTCTTATGGGATACAAGTGGCAAAATTGGCCGGAATGCCAGCAACAGCCATAAACCGAGCAAAACAGGTTTTAAGCGAACTTGAAACCAGCAATGATAAAAGTACTTTGGCTGATGAGCTGCCGTTATTTGCCCCTCGCACTCAGCCAGAAACCAACCCGGCAATTAGCAAGGTTGCCGCGCGTCTGGAGGCTGCTCAAATCGATGATATGAGCCCGCGTGAAGCGTTGGAGTTTGTCTATCAATTACGTGACTTAGCAAAGCAATTCCAGTCGTGAAAACTCCTGCGCATACGCCGCTTGAAGAAACAGAGCTTCTTGAACAGTTAAATGCTTTGGTGAAGTTAAATGGTGGTTTTTTGGCGGCGCGAAGCGATATTTTGGCGGCCTTAAAGCAGGCATGTGCTGATATAAAGGCTTATGGCTTACAGGTTTTAATAGACACCAATGATGGTATGCAGTGCTGCTTAGCACTATCAAACGGCCAAGATCAGTTACTTAAAGTTATTTGTAATTTCGTGGCTGCCGATACGGCTGATGGCTGGCCTAAGGGCTTAAGTTTATGTGCCACCGGTGGTTATGGCCGTGAAGAATTAGCCCCGAAATCGGATCTGGATTTGTTGTTTTTAACAGCTAAGGACAAAATTCAAGATAGCGAGCTGATTGAAAAAATACTTTATTTGTTATGGGATTGTGGCTTGCAAGTTGGTCATGCTGTGCGCTCACATAAAATTTCACTGCAATTGGCTAAAACCGAACATACTATTGCCACAGCAATGATGGATTTAAGGTTTTTATTTGGTGATGATCGTTTGTGCGTTAAATTGGCTCACTCCTTAAAAAAGCAAAACAATACAAAATCAAACCGGCAATTTGTTAGCGACAAACTTCGAGAAAGAGACATTAGGCATCGACGCATTGGCCCAACTAGGTATTTGGTTGAACCGAATATAAAAGAAGGCAAAGGCGGATTGCGAGATCTGCAATCCTTGGTGTGGATTGCGCAAAGGATTGAGCCAAAAGCAAAAATTTCAGGTGGTACTGACCTGACTTTTTTTCGGGCAGCAGAGTATCGTAAATTTGTTAAAATTAGCCGGTTTCTATGGACAATACGCTGTTGGCTGCATTTTATTTCTGATCGCGCAGAAGATCGGCTTTCATTTGATTTGCAACCTGAATTGGCAAGAAAGTTAAGTTATCGCGATACGACAAAAAAACCAGCTGTTGAGCGATTGATGAAGTCATACTTCTTGAACGCAAAAGAGGTTGGGTTTCTTACCAGAATCTTTTGCGCAAAGCTTGAAGAAAAGGCAGCAAAACCAGCCCCCTTTGCCATTAGTGATGTGTTTTCAAAAACAGAAAAAACAACACCAAAGACCGGTTTTGAAATCGTAAATGGACGACTGGACTTTTCCGACACAAAGCCATTAGCTAGTCAGCCAGAAGTGTTTATTGAGTTATTTTTAATCGCGGATAGAGATGAAATACATATCCACCCTGATGCTTTGGCGCATATTCGTACAGCGGCACGGGGAATTGACCGTTCAGCAAGGAGAAATAGTAAAACCAGTGCCAGCTTGCTTAAGTGCTTAACCCAAACCCGCAATCCTGAGAGCATTTTACGACTGATGGGTGAGAGCGGATTGCTCGGCAAACTAATTCCAGAGTACGGGCGAATTATTGGGCAAACCCAGTTTAATATGTACCATTCATATACCGTTGACGAGCATACATACCGAGCGATCGGAATTTTACGAGAACTTGAAGTTGGCGAAATGCAAATAGTCGGGCTTGATGTGGCTGAGGTTTTGAACAAAACCGACAATAAAGAAGTTCTGTATCTGGCAATGCTGCTACACGACACCGGCAAGGGACTAGGCGACCAAGAGCTTCAAGGCGGTATTGTTACTAGAAAAGCCTGCGAAAGGCTGGGGTTAACAAACTCGCAAACCGAGTTGGCCGGCTGGTTGGTGGAAAATCATTTATTGTTTAGTGACACCGCACAGGGACGCGATCTTGGAGATCCTGAAACTATCATTAAGTTTACCAACAAAGTTGGCTCCCTTGAAAGATTACGTTTGCTGTTTGCACTAACTATTGCAGATATAAGTGCAGTAGGTGACGGTGTTTGGACAGAGTGGAAAGGACAATTGCTGGTGGCATTATACCTGCAAACCGAACAATTGTTTTTGGGCAGAACCGGATTACCCGCAGATAGGGAAGTTAAATCAGACCTAGCTAAAAGAACCAAAGAAGAATTACGCAAATCTATCAACGATAATGAATTTTGGAATTACTGGCTTACCGAGCCAAGCACCAATTATTGGCTTAGCTTCGCTAAGGGGCAACTATTAAGTCATGCTAGACTGATCAGAAATACAAGGGAAAATAATTTATCAACTGCGTACAAAATAGCTCCGGCTAAACAATCAGGTTTAACTGAAATGGTCATTTGGTCAGCAGACAAGCCGGGGTTGTTTGCCGCTCTTTGCGCTATAACCACGGCAAATGGTGCTAATATTGCGTCAGCAAGAGTGTTTACCACTAAAGGCGGCGGCGCCTTTGATGTCTTTGATTTACATGATGGTCGTGGCGGAGCCTTTGGTGCTAACAATCCACGGGCTATTGCTAGGCTAGAGGCGATGTTATCGGATTATTTTGATAATGATAAACTACCGGAATACAGTTTACGAAAACCCACCCGTAGAGTGTCAGCCTTTTCGGTAATGAGCGAAGTGGTTATTGATAATGAAACTTCAGCACGGGCAACTCTGATCGAATGTGTTGGTGCAGATACCAATGGTTTATTACGTGACCTATCGCAAACCCTTAACCAATGCCGGGTCAATATACATTCCGCACACATATCAACTTATGGGGAACGAGCCGTGGACATTTTTTATGTAAATGAGAAAAATGGCCAAAAAGTTAGCAATGCTCGCAGAATATCATTTATCCGGCAAAAGCTTATAGACGTTCTTGAACAATCATCACAAGAAAGCCGCGAGAAGAACGTCCAACAAGCAAAAGCCAGTATTTACCGATGAAACTATTTCGTGCATCAGCAGTGGTCGGTAGCTTCACCATGCTCTCAAGAGTATTGGGTTTCGTCCGTGAAATATTGTTTGCTGCTGCTTTAGGCTCTGGCCCAATTGCAGAAATATTTCTGGTGGCTTTTCGCTTTCCAAACCTGTTTCGGAGGTGGTTTGCCGAAGGCGCATTTAACGCCGCGTTTTTGCCTATCTATGCCCAAAAACTAGAAGAGGACGGGCAAGAGGCTGCCAACAACTTTGCTAGTGAAACATTGTCCAGCCTTATACTGGTGCTAATTGTTTTTGTCTTGGCTGTTGAGCTTGCCATGCCATGGTTGATGGTTGCGTTGGCTCCGGGGTTTCTTGATGATCCGGATTTATTTGCCAAGGCAATTCTTTTTACTCAAATCACCACGCCCTATATTTTATTTATGTCGCTAACGGCAATGTTAAGCGGGGTTCTAAACGCCCATAACAAGTTTGGTGCGGCGGCGTTTGCACCAGTGGTATTGAATATTATTTTTATTGCCATTCTTGTCCGGCCAGGTGTGGATCCAGCACAAACTGCCTTAAACCTCACCTATGGAGCTATTGTTTCCGGTGCGTTGCAGGTGGTTATCGTTTGGTTTGCTTTGCGAAAAATGGGCATAACTCTGCGTCTGCCAAGGCCGCGTCTTAGCAATGATATGCGTAAACTGCTTCGGTTGGGTATTCCCGGTGCAATTGCCGCTGGAGCCGTGCAGATTAATATGGTGGTTAGTCAGGCATTTGCCTCATTCCAAGATGGCGCGATTGCGTGGTTGAATTATGCTGATCGTTTGTACCAATTGCCGTTGGGAGTTGTTGGTGTGGCTATGGGCGTGGCTTTACTTCCCGCGTTAAGTCGTAACGTTCGTTCCGGTGATCACAGGCAAGCATTAGATAGCCAAAATGAAGCTTTGGTTTTAGCTAGCGCATTTACTCTTCCTGCCGCCGCCGCGTTATTTGTCTTGCCGGTGTTTTTTGTTGAAGGGCTTTATATGCGCGGCGCATTTACCGCTGATGATGCTGTGGCGGTGGCTAAAGCCGTGGCGGTTTATGCTTGGGGTTTGCCAGCATTTATTATGATCAAGGTTTTTGCTCCGGGGTTTTTTGCCCGTCAAAACACTAAAACCCCAATGTTAATCGCTAGCTTTTCTATGGTGATCAATATTGTGTTGGGAGCAATATTGTTTTTGCAAATGGGCTTTATTGGCCTGGCTATTGCTACCAGTATTGCTGGTTGGGCAAATGGATTGATTTTAGGTTATGTATTGTGGCGACGTGGGCACTTTGTGCCGGATATGCGCCTTGCTTCATCTTTAATGCGGGTTATTGCAGCAGCTGGAATTATGGGCATTAGTTTATGGTTGATGGCTCCTGCATTGCGAGAGGCATTATCGTTTTTACCGTTTTGGTACTTTTCTTCGGCAGTGATACTGGCAGCAATCGGAATAGTTATTTATTTATGCGCTGCAATTGCATTACGAGTGATTAGTATCAAACAAATACGCAGCGCATTTCGTCGGGGTTGACGAAACAGACGGGCATAGGCAAATAAGCGATAAATCGAGTGCTTTTAAGGAAATTTAATAATGACAAATGGTCAACCAACCGCTCACACAAGGGTGTTTTCTGGCGTACAGCCGACCGGAAAATTACATTTGGGGAACTACCTTGGTGCGCTCAAAAAGTTTGTCAAATTGCAACACCAACACGAATGTTTGTTTTGTGTTGTTGATTTACATGCCATAACAGTTCCACAGGAAAAGGGGCAGTTAGCCGCAAATACCCGTGAAATTGCCGCAGCCTTTTTGGCGGCTGGAATTGATCCAGACAAAGCAGTTATTTTTGTGCAAAGCACCGTACCTGCCCATGCAGAACTGGCTTGGATTTTTAATTGTACAGCAAAAATGGGTTGGCTGGAGCGAATGACCCAATTCAAAGACAAAGCCGGTAAGGACAAAGAAAGAGCCAGCGTAGGTCTTTTTGCTTATCCGATCTTACAAGCTGCTGATATATTGGCTTATAAGGCCACTCATGTTCCGGTTGGAGATGATCAAAAACAACATCTAGAATTATCACGAGACATTGCCGATAGATTTAACCGTGAATATGATGCACCGGATTTTTTCCCGCAACCTGAGCCGTTAATTCAAGGGCCGGGAGCGCGGATAATGTCGCTAAAAAATGGAGCGGTGAAAATGTCAAAATCCGATCCGTCTGACCTGTCGCGCATCAATATGGACGATACACCGGAACAAATAGCCAAAAAATTCAAAAAAGCTCGTACTGATCCCGATGGTGTTCCGGCAAGCACTGATGAACTAATTGGACGTGATGGGGCGCAAAATTTGATCGGAATTTATGCTGGTTTAGCCGACATTAGCCAACAACAAGTTTTGGATCAATTTGCTGGCCAAGGCTGGGGAGTATTCAAACCAGCTTTGGCTGATCTGGCGGTGGCCAAGCTTTCTCCTATTGCCGAAAACTTTGCCCGGTATCAAAATGATCCAGCCGAGCTTGATCGCATTTTATCCGTCGGCACGCAAAAGGCTGCGGCAATAGCTACACCTATTATTGCCGAAGTTCGTGATATTGTCGGATTTTGGAAAAGCTAATATTGGATTACAAAAATGATCAGATTCATCATCAAAATATTCTTGGCTGGTGCGCTACTAATAATAGTATCGTGCTCAGAGTCAGTTTTAACATCTCCTGATATTACAGTATCAGAAGCATGGGTACGTATGCCGCCAAAGGGTCGCGATATTGCCGCAGGTTATTTAGTACTTAATAATTCCGGCAGCAAAGATACCTTATTGTCTGTCAGCAGCCCGATAGCGCACACAGTAGAAGTGCATCAACATTTGATGGCTGATGGCATGATGCAGATGCAAGAAGTGTCCGAGCTAGCCATTCCTGCAAATGGTGAAGTAGTTTTTAAGTCCGGCGGTTATCATTTGATGATGTTTGGTGTGACAGATGTAGAATTAGGCCAAGAAGCCGAATTAGTTTTTGTGTTCGAAAAATCAGGAACTAAGACTGTTACCGCCACGATAAGGTCACAGGTAAAGTAGCAAATTATTTGTTCATCTTTGCTTACTTGTTCTTGTAATAGCAATTTGCCATACTGAGGAAGTAAATTCTTCAAGGAAATTTCGATGCAAATTGGCCAGCAAATACGCCGCTTTTTTTCTTCTCTCGCAAAATTAGGGCGATTTATTCCAAATAATGATCCAGTGGTTGAAGTGGTTAATGATGGGTCAGAGGCAAAACCTATTCGATCATTTCGTCCCAAAAAGCGTTTGGTCATTTTTGGAGTCTTGGGTTTTATTGTCTTGTTGTGGCCAGTACTGGCTTTGCTTTCTAGCCAAATAAACGATCAAGCTGACATCAATATTACGACAATGGCCGGTGGCTCGCATTCGGTTGCTATTACCATTGCTGTTATGGATCGCGAGATCAACAAAACTGGTTGGGTTGCCAATGCGCCGATATTTGTGCCGGCGGCGATGCTAAATAATATGCCAAATTTTCAAATCGGACTAGTCAAGGCATTTGGAAGGTTTTCATTTGAACTGGAAGATCAAATTGGCCGAGAACGCGGCTCATCGGCTGCTGATCCTGATCTGCAAATTGCCAGAGCCAGATTGCAATATGAACCAACTGTTTGGATATTTAAGCCGGGTACTTTGTGGCCAACAGCACCGGCAGAGGGTCAATACCGCGATGCGATTGCAGCCCTTAACCGTTATAATGCTCGCTTAGCCGCAGGAAATGCCACCTTTGATGCTAGGCCGGATAATTTAATGGCGGTTCTTAATCGTATTGCATTGGATATTGGCGCAATGTCAGCGGAACTTGATAATCAAATTGACAATCGCCACAAAACATTTGGTTTGCTTGATTTTAAAGCCGATAAGATATTTTATCGGGTAAAGGGTGGCTCTTATGCTTATTTAATGATATTACAGGGCATACAAAAAGACTTTAAAACAGTGATAGATGATCGCCAAGTTACTGATTTATATCAAGAAATGCTAAATGAATTGCGTCGCGCAGCAGTAATGCGTCCGTTAGTGGTTAATAATGGAACGCTTTCCGGTCAGGCATTTCCAAATCATTTAGCTAATCAAGGCTTTCACCTACTTCGCGCACGAACTAAAATGCGAGAGATCACTGATATATTGCGTAAATAGACTTGGCAAAGTGCTTTTGCGGCACTATCTGCCTTACATCACTAATTACTTTAATTATACTCCATCGACCCAAAAAGTGGGCACCGGTTTTTGGCTAAGTTGATGGATCACAAAGATAAAGGATACTAAAAATACTGTTTAATTCAGTATTTTAGTATAAGGTAAAATGTTATGTTTATTGAAACCGAAGCAACACCAAATCCATCTGTTCTGAAATTCATGCCCGGGCGTGAAGTTTCGCCCACTGATGCGCTGGATTACCGGAACATAGAGCAAGCGGAGCAATCCCCGCTGGCCGCAGCGCTGTTTGCGCAAGAAAATGTAACCGGGGTTTTTCTTGGGCCAGACTTTATTGCCATAACCAAAACAGATGACACCGACTGGCAAACTATAAAGCCAATGCTGCTTGGGGTTATTATGGATCATTTCTTGTCTGGTCTGCCGGTGGTAACGGGTTCTGGCGGATCGACTGATACTTTTGAATATGAAGGCGAGACCAAAGAGATTGTCGAACAAATAAAAGAACTGCTCGATACCAGAGTGCGCCCGGCTGTGGCTCGTGATGGCGGCGATATTGTTTTTCATCATTTTGACAAAGACAGTGGTGTTGTTTTTCTGCACATGCGCGGCGCTTGTGCCGGTTGTCCTAGCTCGTCAATGACCCTTAAACATGGCATTGAAAACCTATTAAAACATTATGTGCCAGAAGTAAGCTCTGTAGAACAAGCTGCCTAAAAGGAAATTACATGAAAAACCCATTATCAGATAATGCCTTGGATCAGGTTTTTAGACAGGCACGTACTGCTAATGCTTGGAGAGACACTGATGTGCCAGAGGTCTTGATAAGAGCGACTTATGATCTGATGAAAATGGGAGCAACCAGCGCAAACATTTCTCCAGCGCGGCTTTTGTGGATCCGCTCTGATACTGCCAAGCAAAAATTGAAACCGTATCTAATGGAAGGAAACGTTGAAAAAGTACTTACCGCACCATGGACGGTGATAATTGCTTGGGACGAGAAATTTGAAGACTGCATACCAGAGTTATTCCCTCATAATCCCGATGCTAAAAATTGGTTTAATGATAAGGACGCGCATTTTGATGCCGCCTTTCGCAATAGCACTTTGCAAGGTGCGTATTTAATGTTGGCAGCACGCGCGTTAGGTCTTGATTGTGGGCCAATGTCTGGTTTTGACAAATCTGGCGTTGATGCGGCCTTTTTTGGCAATGACGCAAAGCGTAAAAACTGGAGATCTAATTTCATTTGCTCTATTGGTTATGGCGATGACAGCGCAGTGTTTGAGCGCTCACCACGACTTTCATTCGAACAAGCGTCAGATATTATTTAACGCACATGGCGCTAATGGTTATCAATACTTGTGATCAAGTTTGCGCGGTTTTAGTGCGCACCGAAAATGGGGAATTTGCCGAACAGGTTGAGATGCCTAACGGACAGGATCGTGAATTAGCAATAATGGTAAAAAGGGTTTTGTCAGAAGCTGACATTACGCCGGCGCAGCTAACGAAGATTGTTGTTGCTGTTGGTCCGGGCAGTTTTACCGGTGTGCGCGTTGGTGTTGCTTTTGCCAAAGGGTTAGCCATCGCTGTTAATGCACCGGTTATCGGGGTAAATCTTTTACATGTATTGGCACAGCAGGCGCTTACTGAAAGCTATGAAATYGGCGTTGGGATTAAAAATGTTGGTCGCGGGCAAATTGCTTGGTGTGCGATAGATGACAGCCAAATGTTGCAACAGCCTGTTACTTGCGAGCCAACGCTACTGCTTGCAAAACTGCAACAAGTGGCAAATGGGCGGAGTTATAATGTAATTGGCGACACCATCGCAGGGTTAGGTATTATTTCAGCAGCCAAACCAACTTTGCAAATTATCGCAAATATCTCCAAAACTATTGATGCAAAAACAAATAGCGCAAGCCCGTGGTATTCTCGRCCACCSGATGCAAAAYTACCGGGCGGGATTGATCCGTGGGCTTAAAAGTACAGCAAGTTTCACAAGKCCAAGCAGCAAGATTGGCGAAGTTRCAYMAAAASTGTTTTCAACAATCTTGGRGCRTTGCYGAGTTCTCACGCTTATTGGAAAACCAAGCRGTAATAGGATTAATGTATCTGGAAGACGATCGSGATATAGGYTTGGCATTATTACAATCGATTGCTGGCGAGACTGAAATTTTRACTTTTGGAATAAYTCCTGCTCGCAGARGTAAGGGTTTTGGTTATGGWTTRYTSGGTGGAATTTGCGATTATGCCAGAACCATTAATTCCAAAGCAATATTTCTTGAAGTTTCTAATAATAATCCGGCAGGAATAAGCCTTTACAAAGGTTACGGTTTTGAACAGGTGGGCTTGCGCAAAAAATATTATGCTGACCGCAGCGATGCATTAATTTATCGATTGAAATTAATTAAGTCCTGAGGCTAAATCAAAGCTGTAGACTCAAGGCTCTAATTGAGACTAAATGTCATTTGCAAGTTTAAAAATTAAAGAGCCGTGATTGTGATCTCACCATTAGAAAAGCTATGCGCAGAGCGTGGAATGCGTATGACCGAACAAAGGCGTGTTATTGCCAAGGTTCTATCAGAAGCTTCTGATCACCCTGATGCAGAAGTTTTATACCGCCGGGCAAGTCGTCTTGACCCCAAGATCTCGCTGGCAACTATTTACCGTACGGTTCGTTTGTTTGAGGAAGCGGGGGTGATTGAAAAGCATGATTTTGGTGATGGGCGTTCGCGTTTCGAGACTGTACCAGATGATCATCACGATCATTTGATCAATGTTAAAACCGGCGAAGTCATCGAATTTGTTGATGATGAAATTGAAGAATTACAAAAAGCAATTGCCAAGCGGTTAGGCTATGAACTAGTTGACCACCGATTGGAATTATACGGCATTAAGCTATCAAAAAAATGACAAAACAAAAAACTCCTGCAAAACGCGCCCTAATTAAAACTTGGGGCTGTCAGATGAATGTTTATGATTCTGAGCGCATGTCTGATATTTTAGGTAATATGGGCTATGAAATGGCAGATGATGCCGAAACAGCCGATTTGGTGGTGTTAAATACCTGCCATATTCGTGAAAAAGCCGCCGAGAAAATTTATTCAGAACTGGGTCGTTTGCGGCAAACTAAAGAAGCACGCAAACTGGGCGGGCTTGATACTAAAATTGCCGTAGTTGGCTGTGTTGCGCAAGCCGAAGGCGCAGAAATAATGTCCAGAGCTCCGGTTGTTGATCTGGTGTTGGGGCCACAAAGCGTGCAGCAATTACCGGATATGCTAAAAAAGGCAGAACAAACCGGAAAAGGGCAATTAGCAGCAGAATTTGACGTTGCTGCGAAATTTGCCGAGTTACCAAAACAAAGAAAAACCACCGGGCCCAGCGCCTTTCTGACGATACAAGAGGGTTGTGATAAGTTCTGCGCGTTTTGTGTCGTGCCATATACCAGAGGCGCGGAGTATTCACGAACTACTGATGAGATAACTGCCGAAGCCAGATCGCTAATTGCCAGTGGTGTTCGTGAGGTCACCTTATTGGGTCAAAATGTAAATGCTTGGCAAGCAGACGCACCATTTGGAACGCCCGGTCAATGGCGGTTGGCAGACCTGCTAAGGCATTTATCGATGATCGAGGGATTGGATCGCTTACGTTATACTACCTCGCACCCGCGCGATATGGATGATGATTTAATCGCTGTTCATGGGGCATTACCAAGTGTAATGCCGTATTTGCATTTGCCAGTACAATCAGGATCCAATCGCATCTTGAAGGCAATGAACCGCCAGCACACCATTGAAAGTTACTTCGAGAAAATTGATGCCATTCGCATCTCCAGGCCAGATATTGCCATTTCCGGTGATTTTATTGTTGGCTTTCCCGGAGAAACAGAACAGGATTTTGAAGATACTATGGCCTGTGTGCGTCGGGTCAAATATGCCTCTGCCTATTCGTTTAATTATTCCACCCGTCCGGGGACACCGGGGGCGAACCTTAAACAGCAAATACCGGAAAAAGTAAAATCTGAAAGATTGTACCGCTTACAGGCATTGATCCGTGAACAACAATTGGAGTTCAACCAAGCGCAAATTGGCAAAACCCTACCGGTTTTACTCGAACGTAAAGGCAAACATGTCGGGCAATTAGGTGGCCGATCACCATATTTGCAAGGTGTTCATGTAGAAGCTCCCGAAGATTTAATCGGGCAAATAGCCGAAGTAAAAATTATTTCTGCTTCAACCAATGCTTTGTCCGGGTGTTTGGTGTAAGATCAGGCCAAATGAAAACTAAGACACTTGAGGTAAAATTTAATAATGCCGCTGCCTTTCGTAATTTGTGCGGTGTGAATCACCGTAATTTAGCGCAAATAGAACGAGAGTTTGGCGTAAAAATTCATGCGCCCGGTGGCAAGATGATATTTGAAGGTGCAGCTTCTGCCATATCATTGGCAAGCAAGGCTGCTAGCCGCCTTTTTGAGCGAGCTGTTGCCGGAACAAATATATCTGAAGCGGAAGTGTTATCCGTGTTATCATTTAGCAAAACCGGAATGGAAAAAATGCAACTTGATCAAATTTCATTTAACTGTGGCTCCAAGCGCATAAGCCCGCGAAATCCGGCGCAACAGGCTTATATGCAAATGTTAAAAGACCAGAATAATGATCTGGTATTTGGCAGCGGTCCGGCTGGAACCGGCAAAACCTTTTTAGCTATTGCATATGGCGCAAGCTTGTTGCTGTCTAAACAGGTTGAGCGAATGGTGGTGGCGCGTCCGGCTCTTGAAGCCGGTGAGCGGTTAGGGTTTCTTCCCGGTGATTTTGAGGAGAAAGTTGATCCTTATATGATGCCGATTTGGGACGCTTTTACCCAAACCATTGGCGCGGAGAAGTTCGCTCGACTTAAAGAAAACGGAAAAATAGAAATTGCGCCTTTGGCATTTATGCGTGGGCGGACATTTGCTGGGTCATATATAGTTCTTGATGAAGCGCAAAATGCCACCATCGGGCAAATGCAAATGGTACTGACCCGGCTTGGCGAGGGCGGACGCATGGTAGTAACCGGTGATCCAGATCAATCAGATCTACCATCTATATCAGGTTCAGGCCTGCCGCATGCGGTTAAAATCTTAGACGGGGTTGAGGGAATAGCGATGTCCAAATTTTGTGCTGATGACGTAGTTCGCCATCCGTTAGTGGCAAGGATCGTCAAGGCTTATGAAAACGATCGCAAGGATCAGGTAAGTTAAATGAAACCTAACCCTTACGACGGACTAATTGATTTAAACATAAGCGAACAGAAGTGGGCTAAGCAAATAAATAATATTTCAGAGGTGCTGGAAACGAGCTTACACGCGCTGTGGCAAGTAATTCCTGACCAACCGAAAACTGATATTTGCGTGCTTCTTACCGATGATGCTCAAATGCAGGAACTAAACCAACAATACAGAGGCAAAAGCCGACCAACTAATGTTCTTTCATTTCCGACAGCCGATTTTCACGGTTCACATTTGGGAGATGTAGCATTGGGGTACGAAACTTGTATGCAGGAAATTACCGATAAAGGTATTTCACTTGAAGAACATTTGTGTCATTTGTTTGTACATGGAGTTTTACATTTAGTTGGATTTAGTCATCAGGAGCAATTAGAAGCTACGGAAATGGAACAGTTAGAAAGTCGTATTTTGCTTAATTTGGATCGTCCAGATCCTTGGGCTAAAGAAGCAAACAAATGAGCGATCAAGAAAATATAAAAAACTCTTGGTGGAAGAACATGTTTTCACATCGTAATGATCGCGATGCTCTTACCCCCAAACTTGACGAAGCTGCCCAAGAATTAGTGGATAATGCACTGGCTTTTGATCATTTGCGTATTGAGGACATCATGGTTCCTCGTGCCGATATAAAGGCGGTTGAAATTGAAACTAATCTTGAGGAATTAAGTAAAGCCTTTATTTCCGCGTCTCATTCTAGATTGCCCGTTTATCGTGGCAATCTTGATGATCCGGTAGGAATGGTTCACATCAAAGACTTGCTGCCCGCATTGATGCCACAACTAAATAATTCAACACAAACAAACTTGTCAAATGTTGAGACGATTACCCGCGATGTATTATTTGTGCCGCCGTCTATGAACGCTGATGATCTGTTGGTTAGAATGCAAAAAACCAGAGTACACATGGCGCTGGTTGTTGATGAATATGGCGGTACTGACGGCTTGGTAACCTTCGAAGACCTTATCGAACAAATTGTTGGCAATATTGAAGACGAACACGACAATGATTCTGTTATGTTRCGTAATACTGGCCCCCTAGTTTGGGAMGYWARTGCTAGAGTTTCAATYGATGAGTTAGAAGCAGCAACAAATGCCAGTTTTCGYAATTCAAAYGATGAAGATGATGTTGAAACYCTTGGYGGTTTGGTRTTTACGCTGGTTGGAAGAGTGCCAAGTGCTGGCGAGGTTATACTGCACCCCGCAGGTTTCGARTTTGAAATAACCAGAGCTGACCCAAGAAGAATTTTGGCACTAACTGTTCGAAAAATTGAYCCAAAGCAACAAAAGACTGCTTCGTGAATTTCTCTAATACTAAACAAATACCCGCCATTAGCCGAGTAGCGCAGTGGATTAGCAATAGAAGTATATGGCAAGCAAGGTTGCTAGGCTTTGTTTTGGGAGCTTTGTACATTGGTGGTCATGCGCCATTTTTTTTCTGGCCATTATCATTGYWGGCCATTACCGGACTTGTTTGGTTRCTTGATGGYGCKGGTARAACCRATCGCCCHRTTAGAAATGGCGCATTGTTAAGTTGGTATTTTGGGCTTGGTCAATTCCTAGCTGGTATGTACTGGATCGCCTTTGCTTTCATCGAGCGCGGCTCAGAGTTCATCTGGATGATACCGTTTGCAGTATTTTTTCTGGCCGCAGGACTGGCATTATTTTGGTTATTGGCTGGAGCCGTAGCTATGCGGTTTTGGTCAAAARATGTTTCTAGAATATTRGTKTTTGTYTGTTGTTTTTTTGCTGCCGAATGGCTACGTGGCCATGCGTTTACCGGTTTGCCGTGGAACCATCCCGGCCTGATCTGGCCAGCGGGCGAAGCCATCTCGCAAATAGCCTCGCTCATTGGGGCTTGGGGTTTGGCTTTGTTCACTTTGTTTTTGCTGGCTGCACCTGCTGCTTTAACGTCGAGCCGTTATGGATTGCTTGCCAGAGCAATGCCCCTTGCTTTGGCGGTTATTTTACTTGGTACGCTGTTTATAGCTGGATCAATACGGCTAGAAAAAACAGAAATAGCATTTGTCGAGGGAGTAAAATTGCGCGTGATACAGGCGCAAATTGATCAATCAGAAAAATGGGATCCGAAAAACAAACAAAAAATAATTGATCATTATCTCGATCTATCATCAAAAGATGGTTTGGAGAATATCACTCACATAATTTGGCCAGAGGGGGCTTTGCCGCTATTATTACTAGAAAGCCCCGAAGTATTACAACAAATTGCCGCAAGGTTTTCTGACGGGCCAATATTACTTACTGGGGTAACCAGACGCGAAGTAACGAAAGATCAGCAAATATTGTTTCGCAATTCATTAGTTGCTTTATCTTTTCACCGCGGAGTTCCGGCTTTGGAAATGGTGTATGACAAATATCACCTAACCCCATTTGGTGAGTATTTGCCGTTTGGCAAATTGCTCGCATCTTCTGGCATTAAGGCTCTTACGCCGCTTGGTGGCGGCTTTACTGCTGGCTCGTCGCCTATAACCACTACGATTCCCGGCGCACCTGCGGTTAGCCCGCAAATATGTTACGAATCAATCTTTGCTGGACTTACGCCAAGTGGAAAAGATAGACCAAAATGGATTGTAAATGTCACTAATGATAGTTGGTTTGGCCCGACAACTGGCCCAAAACAACATATTCAACAGGTAAAATACCGCGCGATCGAAGAGGGCTTGCCAATTATACGTTCAGCAAGCTCCGGCATCTCAGGGGTAATTGACCCATTGGGAAGACTAATTAGCAAGGCGCCTGTTAATACAAACGCTAGTATTGATGCAGAACTTCCAGAAGCATTGCGAGCAACACTACTTAGTAAGTTTAACAATATTTCACTTGTTTTTTGGTTTTTATTGGTGTTAGCGGTAACTACTTTGCAAGTTCTTCGTCAACGGATAAAGTAAGCCTACTGATTTTTTTTGTCGACGCTGCTTAACGAGCTTGCTATACTAGTATAGTTCAAAGTATTGTGTGGTGTGTTTTTCCACAAACAGAGACATAAAATGGCAATTAAAAACCCTAATCCAGTCGATATTTACGTTGGCTCACGCGTCAGACTGCAGCGGCTTATAAAGCAAATGAGTCAAGATAAACTTGGTGCAGCTCTTGGTGTAACGTTTCAGCAAGTTCAAAAATACGAACGTGGAGCCAATAGAGTTAGCGCCTCAAGATTATGGGGAATGGCTGAAGTTCTTGATGTCCCGATAGAGTTTTTCTTTGACGGTATAAAAAACAAAGAAAACGCAATCGGCCTTGCTGATGGCGAAGAAACCCCAATGGTCTATGATTTCATCAATTCCGCCGATGGTGCTCAATTAGCATCTGCTTACTCTAGAATCACTGACCCGAAAGTCAGGCGACAAGTATTGCAGCTGGTAAGAACACTTAGTGATGTAGAAAACGAAGATACAGAAGAATAAATCAGGTTTTAGTCCTGATACCAGCTTGAACAGTTGGCGTTTCTGTTTACATAACAATATATCATATTTAGTTGTTGCGCTGGTTCTAATTATAGCCGGYGMAAYTCGATGTGCCGGCGCRMTTGCTGATGGCGAAATAGAGCAAGCGGACGATACAAGCGGGTTTTCGTAGGAGCGTRCCGATCTTGTCGAAAGTTTACGCAAATTTGCTGGATAAGACACCGTTTAGTTTGTTTGGTCGTTCAAAAGGTAAAACCCTAAGTCCGGCACAAAAGCGGCGAATTGAAGAGCTGTTACCAACATTAGCTATTACTCCGGGGGCGGTTGATCCATCAGCTATCTGGCCAGAAGCTGAGCAGGTATGGGTGGAGATAGGCATTGGCGGCGGTGARCATTTTGTCCAACAAGCTGCCGCAAACAARARSGTTCATTTAATTGGGTTTGARCCATTCCAAAAYGGCATGGCMAAGRCYTTRGGTTCKGTTGAGMAACTTGGTTTATCTAATATTTCAYTAGAAATGGGTGATGCRCGTTTGRCRYTGCAACAYTTTRCMGAYMAYTCATTGGATCGGGTTTTYATTCTCTATCCAGACCCKTGGCCAAAAGTTAARCAYTGGAAACGMAGGTTAATWACTMWTGMWTTYRTAAAWGARYTATCNMSKYYKGTTAAANCCCGGYGGTGAARTRCGRTTYGTYTCKGATATTRSYCATTAYCAACAATGGGCTTTRTCRCRTTTTTTRCARCAAGGTGATTTTATTTGGACTGCWAAYACATGYCATGATTGGCAACARSCWCYAAAAGAYCATTTTACMACAAAATATGARCAAAAAGCTTTTCGYGAAAAACGTCAGCCAGCCTATTTGCATTTCRTCARAAAGGGTTTATAAGSCYCTGACAACTTGGCTGATGTGCTTTGGCACTCAGGCGGGCTCCGGAAACGGGGGCCGCCTTTTTATATGGTCAGATACATAATTGTTTTAAGATGAAAGAAAAATTCAGTGCGTGCAAAAACGGCCATAGAACAACGGGTGCTAACCTTGATAGAACCTGTTTGTGAAGAACTAGGCCTAGTGCCGGTTCGSGTGCGGCTTMTGGGCAGAGAAAAAAATAATATATTGCAAATAATGGCTGARMGRCCAGAAGATGGMATGCTCGGTATTGGTCAATGCGCWAGGCTAAGYCGCGCCATTTCAGCGCTGATWGAYGTAGAAGATCCGGTTGCTGGCAARTATGCCCTTGAAGTTTCCTCRCCGGGTTTAGATCGCCCTTTGACCTTGTTCGARCATTTTTCTAAATGGCARGGSAATGAGGCRAAAATTGAACTAGATCGTCTGGTTGAAGGCCGGCGRCGRTTTCGAGGAAAAYTAGYCGGTRTCGAAGATGATAACATTTTAATCGACCTCGAAGGCGAAGAAGAAACCACCTATATMCCATTTRCTTGGYTAAGTGAGGCTCGGCTAATTATTACTGATGAATTATTRAAACAAAGYGCTAAGGCTCGTAAAMAGCAAATTAGCCAAGCAGGAGAACAAGAAAATGAGCATTAGCGGTGTAAGYGCCAACCGGTTRGARTTGTTGCAAATTGCCAGAGCAGTGGCAGCAGAAAAATCAATTCCAGAGACSATMGTATTGGAAGCAATTGAAGAAGCCATGCAAAAGGCTGCCAGATCCAGATATGGTTCTGAGCTAGATATACGGGCAAAAATCAACCCAAAGACCGGAGAGTTACAGCTAACCCGGTGCGTTACGGTTGTTGAAGAAGTAGAAAATGACAGCACCGAAATGTCATTGGCCGAAGCTCACCAAATTGAGCCTAAAACCGAATTAGGGCATGTGTTTGTTGAAGAACTGCCGCCTATGGAATTTGGTCGGGTAGCTAGCCAAGCCGCCAAACAGGTTATAACCCAAAAAGTTCGCGAAGCCGAAAGAGCCCGTCAATACGAAGAGTATAAAGACCGGGTTGGTGAAGTGGTCAACGGCATTATCAAGCGGGTTGAATATGGTAATGTGATCATCGACCTTGGTCGTGCCGAAGGTATTATCAGGCGTAATGACGGTATTCCTAGGGAAAACTTGATGGTCAATGACCGAACCCGTGCCTATATTTACGAAGTGCGTGAAGAAGCTAGAGGGCCGCAGATATTTTTGTCCAGAGCCCACCCTAACCTTATGTCGGCGCTGTTTGCACAAGAAGTTCCAGAAGTTTATGATGGAATTATCCAGATACCTACGGTGGCTAGAGATCCGGGCAGTCGTGCTAAAATTTCTGTTATTTCGAACGATAGCTCTATTGATCCGGTTGGTGCTTGTGTTGGTATGCGCGGCTCCAGAGTACAAGCGGTTGTATCAGAACTTCAGGGCGAGAAAATTGACATTATTCAATGGTCTGAAGATCCGGCAACGTTTCTAGTAAACGCCATGGCACCAGCGGAAGTTTCCAAAGTAATTATGGACGAAGAAGCTGGCCGTGTTGAGGTGGTTGTTCCTGAGGATCAGTTGTCTTTGGCTATTGGCCGGCGTGGACAAAATGTGCGCCTTGCCTCACAGCTTACTGGTTGGACAATAGATATTCTAACCGAAGAGCAAGAATCCGAACGYCGCCAAACTGAATTCAAAGACCGCACAGACATCTTTATGAAAGCTCTGGACGTTGATGAAATGATCGCGCAATTACTTACTTCGGAAGGTTTTGAAACTGCCGAAGAAGTGGCTTATGTCGAATCCRCTGAAATTTCAGCTATTGAAGGCTTTGATGAAGATACTGCGACCGAGTTGCAAATGCGGGCGCGCGAATACCTTGATGCCGAGACCGCCAAGCTTGATGAGCACCGTAAGAAGTTGGGTGTTGAAGATAACTTATTGGAATTACCATTTTTGAACGTGTCTATGGCVGTTCGYTTGGGCGAAGCTGATATCAAAAATCTTGAAGACTTTGCYGGRCTAATACCTGATGATTTACGTGGTTGGTTTGAAAGCAAAGATGGTGAAAGAGTGCGTCAGGCYGGAATTTTAGAAAAAGAAAAATTCAGCCCTGAAGATGCCARTGCCATGATAATGCAAGCYAGAGTGGCTGCCGGATGGATYACAGAAGAGGAATATGCTAGTAYGTTGGYCGAAGAANNNRCRRMRGRTGRTGAKGAARMYGTCGCCGAAACAACTGAAACGGTAAATCCGGCTTGACCGGATTGATCGGTATTATCCATGCGCGAACGCAAGTGCATTGTTAGTAATGAGGTGTTGCCGCAAACCGGCCTTGTTCGGTTTGTCGTCGATCCTGATGGTAAAGTTTTTGCCGATGTTCGGGCGAAAGCTTCGGGGCGTGGAGTATGGGTTACTGCCAACCGGCAATCGATCGAAACAGCGATAAGCCGAAACGGTTTTACCAGAGGCTTCAAAAAGCAGGTAATAGTCACACCTGATCTGCCGGATATGGTTGAGGCGCAATTGCGTAAACTTTGTTTGGACATGCTAGGCATTGGCAGACGCGGTGGTCAGCTTATTACCGGGTTTGAAAAAGTTCGTAGTGACATAMGAGCCAATAAACCCGGGTGGATAATTGAAGCCGCAGAYAGTMAAGAAGATGGTCGGCACAAGGTTTTGGCATTGTGCCTAGCAATATGGGATGAAGTACCGCTTATCGGTTGYTTYACCTCGACAGAGCTTGGAATAGCATTAGGACGAGATCACGGAGCACATGCTTTAATGCGATCTGGTGCTGTTTCGCAAAACTTTGGCTTGCAATTACAGCGACTTTCAGGCTTTACCCCCCTAATTCCTCTGCATTGGAGGAAAATCGGCGGTTGAAACCTTGGTCAGGATCGTTAGGTTAACCGACTTTCCAGTCGGATAAGAAAATTCAGGCGAACAACCCGCTTGATTTTCTGAATATTGAAACAGGTTGTGGAAAAAACGCATGACAGATGCGAGTGATGATAAAGGCAGYGGCCGCAAAACYTTCTCTTTAAARAGYGGRGGTCCAGGCGTGGTGCGTCAAACATTTTCCAGAGGCCGTACCAAGGCCGTGGTTGTGGAAAAAAAGCGCAAGCGGCTGGTCGGTGCGCCGGGTAGTAAACCTGTAGCACAGCCTGTGCAGACGCCTGAAGCAGCACCTGTTGATGAYAGAGTAGCAAAAGCACGAKCGCTTGGCTTATCWCTTGGGGAATATGAAGCGCGACAAAAAGCCCTTAATAMCGCACGCGAACAKAGCGCCGCCAAAGAAAGYCTAGCTAAAGCTCAAGAAGCYGAACGCCAAAGCCGTGCCGCCGAAGAGCAGGYGCTTTTGGAACAAGCTCGCAAAGAAGAAGCCGAGGTTGAAGCGCAAGCTATTGCTCAAGCRGAAGCTGCTGCTGCTACATTGGCGGTTGATTCCGAGGAAAGTGTAAAGCCGGCAACATCCAARCCGCGTCCTACGAAGCCAACGCAAACAGAAAAAGAAGACCGTTCTCCCAAAAGTGGCTTTGGTGGCCGTATCAAAAAGAAACGGGTTGAAACCAAAGGGCCATCACGCTCGCGCGGTGAGCCAAAGCGCCGTCAGGGAAAACTAACTATTTCGGCTATATTAAGCGATGAAGATGGACAGCGACAACGTTCATTGGCCTCCATGCGCMGAGCCAGAGAACGCGAAAAAGTACGTCGYACTATGGGTGATGGTGCTAAAACCAACAAAATYAGCCGCGAAGTAATTATTCCAGAAAACATCACAGTCAAAGARCTRGCTTTGCGAATGAAAGARCGCTCTAGAGATGTTATCAAATATCTAAAATCCCAAGATGAAGTATTAGCTCGTGATGACGAGATGGACGGTGATCTAGCGGAATTGGTAGTTGAAGAGTTCGGCCATATTGCAAGAAGAGTTGCTGCTAGTGACGTAGAAGACGGCTTTATCGGTGAAGCCGACGATGAAGCCGACATGAAACCTCGTCCGCCAGTAGTGACAATAATGGGTCACGTTGATCATGGTAAAACTTCCTTGCTTGATGCTTTGCGCTCTACCGATGTTGTTTCCGGTGAAGCTGGCGGTATTACCCAGCATATCGGCGCTTATCAGATAAAAGTAAAATCTGGCGAGCTGGTGACATTCCTTGACACCCCGGGACACGCAGCATTTTCTTCAATGCGACTTAGAGGCGCTCAAGCCACAGATATTGTGGTGCTGGTTGTGGCTGCTGATGACAGTGTTATGCCACAAACTATCGAGGCAATAAGCCACACGAAAGCTGCTGGCGTACCGATGATTATTGCTGTTAACAAAATGGATCGCGAAGGTGCCAATCCAACCAAAGTGTTACAGGATTTGTTGCAGTACGAAGTTATTGTTGAAGCCATGGGCGGAGAAATTCAGGCRCGYGAAATAAGYGCATTRAARAAAACCGGTCTTGATGAATTGGTCGAGGCAATCATATTACAAGCTGAATTRCTTGAATTGAAAGCCAACCCGGATCGTGATGCTGATGGCATGGTGATCGAATCACAAATTGACAAGGGCAGAGGGCCRGTGGCTACCTTRCTTGTTAGTCGYGGCACRYTAAARCGCGGYGAYATTGTTGTGGCYGGTAAAKCATGGGGCAAGGTAAAAGCCTTGACCGATGAGCGTAARCAGAACTTRAAAACTGCTGGGCCTTCATTGCCGGTAGTGGTGTTAGGTCTTGATAGCGCACCAGAACCTGGCCAGCCATTTGCCGTGGTTGATAGTGAAGCGCGCGCAAGAGAGATCACCGAATATCGTCAACAAAAAGAACGCGACGAATCTAGTGTAACTCCAGACGCTATGGCCTCTCTTGAGGCAATGATGATGGCGCTTAATGAAAAATCCGTTGATGAAGTATCATTAGTGGTCAAAGCCGATGTTCGTGGTTCTGCCGAAGCGATTGTGCAATCACTGGAGAAACTTGGTAATGACGAGGTCAAAGCCAAGGTGATTCACGCTGGAGTTGGCGGTATTACCGAATCAGATATTTTATTGGCTCGTGGGTCTAACGCTCCGGTTATTGCCTTTAATGTACGGGCAAACAAACAAGCCCGTGAACTGGCCGAGCGCGAAGGTGTTGAGATCAGGTATTATTCGATCATCTATAACGTACTTGATGACATCAAGGCGGTTATGGAGGGTCTTCTAGCACCAGAAGTCAAAGAGACTTTCATTGGTTATGCGAAAATTCTTGAAATATTTGATATCTCGAAACTTGGCAAAATTGCCGGTTGTAGGATTACCGAAGGCGTGGTCAGACGTGGCTGTAAAGTGCGTCTGTTGCGTGATGATGTAGTGATCCATGAGGGCGATCTTTCGACGTTGCGACGCTTCAAAGACGAAGTGAAAGAAGCCAATGCCGGACAAGAATGCGGTATGGGTTTCTTGAAATACCACGATCTGCAAAAAGACGATATGATCGAGTGCTTCACCGTCAAAGAGATCAAGCGGGAGCTGTAAGCCTTATGAGGAATGAATTGTAATATATGAATGATCTGATTGATCTTGCTGTTTCTGAACTAGTTGCGTTTCTAAAAGCGAACATGCCAGAATTGTCTATTAATTGGTGGCGTTTGCTTGTCTTCCCAAACTTGAGCCATCAACAACAAAGACTTGAATTATCTGATCTTTCTCAACTTGATTTTTCTACTCTTCTGCGCGTGCTAGACCAAAACTGGATTGGCTTAGCAAACAAACAACTACTACCACTTCGCGAAGGTAGGAATTGGATTAAAGAGCTGCAAACGGTAAGAAATAATTGGGCGCACCGGTCGGTAACACCGGTGAAGCCAAACGACCTTTATCGTGATCTTGATACTCTTGAACGAGTCCTTAAATTGTTAAAGGCTTCGAATGAGACTATGCAAAAAATAGCAATTGCAAAAGAAGCAACCGTTCAACAAATGATTAAAGCTTCTGATTCCTTAGATGCAGCAAAAGCCAGTAAAAACAAACAACAGATCAATGTACACCAGCGTTATGAAGAAACGAGTTTCCCGCAAGCGGATCGTATTAGGCAATTTGTATTAGAACAGTATATTCTTCCAGCCAGAACATCGAACATAACGGAAGTCATGGTTCGCGCAGGAGATGTACATGCTCAAATGAAATTGTCGCATAGGATGCCTGCTGTTTGTAGTGCTGTTGGAGGTAAGAAATTTCTCAACTTAGCAGGTGTTAAATTAATTCGGCGCACCGGCCCTGCAAATGGTGCAAATGTCTACTTTCGGTTTGCATTATAATTTTAAGGATAAATTGCGTATCAAGCCCGTAAGCTATGCCAGAAAGAAAGAATAAAATGCATTTCAAAGTCTGTTGCATCCAGTCGATTGCCGAAGCTGAAATGGCTATAGAGGCTGGTGCGTGGGCGATCGGGTTGGTGGCTGATATGCCATCAGGGCCGGGGCCAATAGACGACAATATCATTCGTGAAATTGCCGAAGCCGCAAAGAATCGAGTGCATCGATTTTTGTTAACCTCGCGCACGCAAGCCGATGACGTTGTAAAGCACATTAACACTTGCGGCACTGATATTGTGCAATTGGTAGATGAAGTGCCGGTGGAAACATACGGCGCTATTCGGACAAATTGCCCTGATGTTCAGATTGTGCAGGTGATCCACGTACAAGATGAAACAGCTTTACGTAAAGCCAAGGCAGCAGAGCCATTCGTTGACATGATCTTGCTTGATAGTGGTCAACCAAATGCCGCAACTAAAACCCTTGGCGGAACCGGCCAAACCCATAATTGGGCGTTATCACAGCAGATCGTACAGTCCACCTCCAAACCGGTTTGGCTGGCTGGTGGATTAAATGCAGACAATGTTGGTGCAGCTATTTCGCGTGTGCGGCCATTTGGCGTTGATCTGTGTTCCGGTATTCGTGACACAAAGGGCGCGTTGATTCCATCACGACTTGCACAATTTGCCGCAAAGCTGTAAGCCTGCCGCCCTCTTGAAAATATAAAGCCGAGCCGATGCCCAACAAACGAAGTAAAAACAAACCGCCAAGCCAACGGCAATTACGTGCTGGTGAGCTGGTGCGCCATGCGCTGGTTGATATTATGGCCCGGGAAGAATTGCGCGATAACGACCTTAAAGGTGTTTCGGTTACTATTTCCGAGGTGCGTTGCGCACCAGATTTGCGTCATGCGCAGGTTTATTGCTCTCCGCTGGGCGGTGGTGATGCCAGCAAAATGATTGCCGCGCTTAATAGGTGCGCCAAATTCTTAAACAGTCGCTTGGGGCGTGAAATGACTATGAAGTTTACGCCAAAGCTTAGGTTCACTGCCGATGAAAGCTTTGAAACCGCCAGCGCACTGGATGAATTGTTGAGCCGCCCCGAAGTTGCTCGTGATTTGGGTGGAACGCCACAAGAATGAGTCGCCGCAAAAATGGCCGTGATGTTTCTGGCTGGATCATACTTGATAAACCCAAAGATATTTCTTCGACTAAGGCGCTTAGCAAAGCTAAATGGCTGCTAAACGCTAACAAGGCCGGTCATGCTGGAACTCTTGATCCCATGGCCACCGGAGTTTTGCCATTGGCCTTTGGCGAAGCTACCAAAACCATTCCTTATATTGTTGATGCTAGCAAGGAATATGAGTTTACGATTTTGTTCGGAAATAGCACCGATAGCCTTGATGCCGAAGGTGAAGTAACAGCATCTAGTGATAAGCGCCCGACAACTGAACAGCTAACGGCCTGTTTGCCGCAGTTTTGCGGGCATATAGAGCAAATACCGCCAGCATTTTCGGCAATTCATGTAAATGGCGAGCGTTCTTACAAGCTAGCCAGAGAGGGCAAAGCGGTTCCGCTGGCTGCCCGCAAAGTTGAGGTGATTGATCTGCAATTGGTCTCGGAAGTTTCAGGAGTATCAGCCAGCTTTGTCTTGAACTGCGGCAAGGGTACTTATGTACGATCTTTGGCCAGAGATATTTGCGCGCAAGTGGGGGTGCAGGGTCATGTAAATGTATTGCGAAGAACCCGTGTTGGGCATTTTGCAATAGATGCTGCAATAACACTCGACGAACTGCAAGTAATGGTGCATAAGGCGCCAGCTTTTGAGCCTGATCTACCTGCTCAGACCGCGCTGGCCGACATCCCGGCACTGGTTATAACCTTTGAGCAGGCAGTAGATTTAAAGCAAGGACGAGCCATATCGGCTCCGACAAACTTGGTCGCAACCGACGAAACGGTGATGGTGACCAAATTGGCGGAACAACCGGTGGCTCTGGTAAAATTTCGAGAGGGGCAATTGTGCCCGTTTCGTGTGTTTCATTTGAATGAGGAGTAATCGATGTCGATTACAGTCGAAAAAAAAGCAGGACTTATCAAGAAGTTCGCACAAACCAAGGGCGACACCGGGTCGCCAGAAGTACAGGTTGCTATCTTAACTGACCGTATTATTACACTAACCGACCATTTCAAAACCCACAAAAAAGACAATCATTCACG
>NVWT02000011.1 GCA_002733735.2 Robiginitomaculum sp.
TTTTTTGAGCCGTCAATAGTTCGCGGGCTTGGATATTACACCGGGCCGGTATTCGAAGCCAATATCAATTTACAGGCAACAGACGCAAAAGGCCGGCCAATGAATTTTGGATCGGTTGGCGGTGGTGGTCGTTATGATGGTTTGGTAGCGCGCTTCAAAGGCATAGAGGTTCCAGCCACCGGGTTTTCATTCGGGGTTTCTAGGTTTGCAGCGTTAATGTCATCGCTTGATCGTTTGGGTGATCAAAATATTGCACCCGTGGTAATATTGGCACTAGAGACGGATCAAATGGCCAGCTATTTTGCAATGGCCGAAGAGCTACGATCGGCCAATATCCGCGCCGAAGTTTATATGGGAACTTCTGGTATGAAAGCGCAAATGAAATACGCCGATAAGCGCGGCGCACCAGCAGTGGTTATCGTTGGTGAAGACGAGCGAATGGCAGGAAACATTACAGTTAAAAACTTAAACCTTGGCTCAAAAATTTCTGAACAAATTACCGACAATGTGCAATGGAGAAAGGCAAATGCCGCCCAAAGCACCGACAAAAGATCAATGCTGGTAAATTTAGTGCAAAAAACTCTTACCCCTTAAAAACATCTGAAAAATCCAGTAAATAAAAAACCATTAGCAATTTCTAACATTTTCCCCAGTGGATAAAACTTGAAAAAGCCAAACGAACAAGTGTTTGTTGCTATTACTAACCCTTTGCATATATCATCAAAACCCACGTTTCATTGAGCTCTTCACGTATTCACAATATCAAATAGCCGCAAGTCGGCGTGTTACAGCCATCTGCAACACCATTATAGCAATTGGAAACAAAGCGGGCATGGTTGAAACTTATCCCCGGCTGTTGATTGCTAATGAGGGTCAACGAGTGCCAAATAATGGTGCAATGTTTGCCAATTAACCCTTGGCTCAGATAACGCCTTTGCCAATGAGTGCTAATTAAGGGTTAGGCGTGAAGGGTGCGTGACCCTTGGTTTGCACCTCTATTCTGTCTCGCGGTCAGATTGCTTCGCTAGAGCATTTACCAACAAAAGTGGGAACCGGTTTTGTGGTGAGCAAATGCGACCACTAAGATTCACACGTGCGGCGAATGGTCGCCCCTCCAATCTTTAAACGGGCGCGGTCGCACCTAGTTAGTAATATTCTACAAAAGTGGAACATTGTTTGTCTTGCGACAATCGGACTACTTCTCTCGCGAAGGCGAAGGCTGGCATGTTGATAGCGAGAATTAAAGTTTGTGACGGTAAAACTGGATCACCTGAATAAATCGGGTGATGACGGTTATGCCAACAAAAAACCCGAAAGCAGGATTACCGCTTTCGGGTTAATTAGTGCTGTCGGCCACCATTAAGGCTACCGGCGCGAAACTGGTTTAGTCAGCAAGTTCAATATTGTCTGCTGCCTGTTTGCCACGGTTAGTGACAATTTCGTAGTTTACTTTTTGGCCGTCATTAAGACCGGCAATACCAGCTTTTTCCAAAGCGGTGATGTGTACAAACACGTCATTGCCGCCTTCTTCTGGTGAAATAAAACCGTAGCCTTTGGTGGCGTTGAACCATTTAACAGTACCTGTAGTCATTTTATGCATTCCTTAGCATCTAAAGTTAAGTTTCCAGCTTGTGCTGGAAAAACCAAGAGTTCAGTAAAGTCCGTAAATAAAGGTCTTGGTGTCTCTAGAAACTGGCAGAAATGATTGCAAGCTTATTAAATATTCTAAAGTCGGATCCTCGAAGCAGGAGCAGTAACGTTCGTCTTGCCACGCCATATATAGGGCTGAACTCAAAAAGCAAGCCGTTTTATACTCTATCGACCCAAAAAGTGGGAACCGGTTTTTGGATAAGTTGATGGATAACAAAAATAAAGCATGCACAAAATTGTAGTTATTTCGCAATTTGGCGATAACGAGCCGTTATTTTTCCTGCTTGCTCCAATAAGAAACACAGGGGATTTTTGCAGTATCGCAGCGCGATGAATATTTAGCAGCAATTTGCGTAACCTCATCAAGTAAGCCTTGGTCAAGGGTTATTGGCTCCAAGCCCAAGCCAAGCAAATGCCCATTTTCCACCCTTAGTTCATTTTCTGCATCTTCATTACGCGGGTTTTCAACATAGGCAATTTCAGCTCCGGTCTTATCGGCAATGATTTTAGCCAGATCACGCACCCGGTGGGTTTCGGTCATTTGATTATAAATGCAAACCCGCTCGCCTTGTTTTGGTGGGTTTTCTACCGCAAGCTCAATACACCTAACCGTATCTTGAATATGTATAAATGCTCGAGTTTGCCCGCCAGTGCCATGCACGGTTAATGGATAACCAACCGCAGCTTGCATCAAAAAGCGATTTAGCACCGTGCCAAAATCACCATCATAATCAAAGCGATTGATCAGACGTTCATCTTTTCTGGTTTCCGTGGTTTGCGTTCCCCAGACAATTCCTTGGTGCAGGTCGGTGATGCGAATTTTATCGTTCTTATTGTAAAAAGCGAAAAACAACTGATCCTGAGTTTTGGTCATGTGATAGATAGAGCCGGGATTGGCCGGATATAGAATTTCGGTTTCAACCAGTTCGCCAGCCCCATTTTCTATTTTAACCGTCAAATAACCCTCAGGGATTTTAGCCCCCGCCGTGCCATAGCCATAAACCCCCATAGTGCCCAAATGAACCAGATGCGAATTTACCCCAGATTCAACAATCGCCGCCAAAACATTATTAGTGGCATTAAGATTATTATCGACGGTATAGCGTTTATGCCAAGCCGATTTCATCGAATATGGCGCGGCGCGTTGCTCGGCAAAATGTACTATGCTATCTGGCTTTAGATCGGTTAATAAAGCCAACAAAGCTCCGTATTCTGCTGCCACGTCAAGTCTAATAAACGATATAGTATTTCCGGATATTTCTTTCCATGCCGCAATGCGCTCGCTCATGGGGCGGATCGGGGTAAGAGAGCTTACCTCCAGCTCATTATCGATATTGCGCCGTGATAAATTATCAACAATGGTTACATCATGGCCTTTGGCTGAAAGGTGCAAAGCACTTGGCCAACCACAAAACCCGTCACCACCTAAAATCAATACCCGCATTATTATTTTTCCTCTTGCTTATCGGTTTTCTTGTAACGCACCTTCAAAAATTTTCCGCGCCCCGGTGCCTAATTCTGAATTGCTCAAAGCAAAATGAGCAATCGCTCGTAAATAACCCAATTTGTTTCCACAATCAAAGTCTACACCTTGGTATTTCAAAGCGTAAAMTTYTCNGGTTTGCATCATYKTRGCCATAGCATCGGTTAATTGTATTTCCCCGCCAGCACCAGTTTCTTGGTTTTCCAGCAGGCCAAATATTTCTGGTTGTAATATATATCTTCCGGTAATTTTAAGCCGCGAAGGCGCCGCACCAATTTCAGGTTTTTCGATCATGCCGCGCATCTTGTATATATCGCCATCTTGCGAAACTGGGTCAATAATTCCGTATTTATTTACATCTTCAGCTGGAATTTCATCAACAGCGATAATATTGCCACCGGTTTTATCATAWACTTCAACCATTTGCGCCAAGCARCTTGTATCGGCCTTGATCAAAACATCGGGAAGTAAAACCGCAAATGGCTCATTGCCAATAATGTCTCTGGCGCACCAAATTGCATGGCCAAGTCCCAATGGTGCTTGCTGGCGAACAAAACTGACCGATCCGGCTTTGGGTAAATTATGCTGCAACTCGTCCAGTGCCTGTTGCTTGCCCTTTTGCTGTAAACTTGCTTCTAACTCATACGCTTGATCAAAATGATCCTCGATCGCGCCTTTGCCACGACCGGTTACAAAAACTATATGCTCAATACCAGCAGCYYTKGCTTCATCAACCACATATTCAAGCGCCGGGCGATCAACCACCGGCAACATTTCTTTGGGAATTACCTTGGTTGCCGGCAAAACTCTGGTACCTAAACCTGCCACTGGTAATACTGCTTTTCTAACTTTTTGCATTGACCCAACCCGTCCTTGTATTACTTCTATGATCAGGATTTAATGCAGGGATAGCCATGTGGCAACTGTTAGTAGATCAGCCCTGAGCTTAAATATATAAATAACATTCTGAGATCGTSAAATGACTAAAATAAAATTTGGCACTGATGGTGTTAGAGGAACGGCAAACATCGTACCAATGGATCCGCAAACTGTGTTTCATATTGGCCAAGCAGCCGGGCAAGTATTAGGGAATAGCGGCCAAGCGATCATCGCCATTGATGGCCGCAGATCTGGTGAGATGTTACAAGCTGCATTAACAGCGGGATTGGCCAGTACTGGTGTTGATTGCAGTACCGGCGGAATTTTGCCAACGGCAGCTCTGGCTTTGGCGGTGCAAGAGACAAAAGCTGACCTTGGAGTGATGATCACCGCATCGCATAATCCGGCCACGGATAACGGGGTGAAATTATTTGCTGCTGGTGGCCGTAAAATTTCTGATGCCCAACAAAACCAAATAGAAAACCTGATTAATAACCCGCAAGAAATCAATCACTGCCAACCACAGGATATTGGCCAGATCGTCACTGATGAGGACATGGCCGATGCCTATACCCAATTACTAGAAGAGCTTATCAAAGACCGGCCGCTGGCTGGATTAAAGCTGGTGGTGGATTGCGCTAATGGTGCAGCTTCAGAACTTGCCCTTAAATTATTGGCCAAAGCCGGCGCAGATGTAATTGGAATTTTCGATAAGCCAAATGGTGATAATATCAAYCARAAYTGYGGCTCCACCTATCCAMAAGCATTRGCCAAACARGTAATTGCATCAGGTGCAGATGCCGGMATTGCYTTTGATGGYGATGCGGATCGGGTRGTATTRGTTGAYGAARCMGGMCAGCTAATTGATGGTGATCAGATATTGGCTAGATTAGCCACTGACTGGCARCRRCAAGGGACTTTGCRAGGTGATCAAGTRATTGCCACTGTYATGTCTAATATGGGYTTGCAARAWTAYYTGCAWRRYATYGGCATTTTGCTTGTTCGCACAGCGGTAGGCGATCGTCATGTGGCYGCTAMAATGAAAGAGTTAAAYGCCAATTTRGGCGGTNAGCAATCMGGRCAYATMTTACTGCCAACAATAATTGCCTCTGGGGACGGGCTGGTTTCTGGTCTGTTACCGCTTATATCTTTGGCTAARTCTAATCTTYCGGCCAGCCAGCATTTGCAGTGTTTTACCGCTAATCCGCAAATCTTGCATAATTTACGGCACAATGGCGGCGATCCATTGTCAACGCAGCAAGTTAAAGCGGTAATAARTGATGTTGAAARAARYCTTGGAACAKCAGGRCGGGTMTTRGTYCGKGCATCAGGAACCGAGCCGTTGATACGAATTATGGTCGAAGCAAAAACTGCCGCCGCTGCGCAAACAGCTATTGATCAAATTGCCGAAGTTATTGCTAACCTTAAATAATTAGTGACCACCATCCTCGCCACTATGGTCTTCTAGTTTTGGCCGAGGTTTTATTTTTGCTATACCGTCATCTTCTTCTGTTTCTGCTRAKCSTTGYYYGCKAGARCCGTGACCTTTACYTATCAAGGCATTACATGAAGAATTGTGCAGGTCTTCAGCGGCAAACGGTATCGGTGTCCACATCACCCCTCCAGCACCGGTTTTTGGCACATTGCTGAGATGTTTACGCATGGAAATGGGAATAACATTACCACCGTATATCTTGCGCCTAGGGTTAATATCGTAGCGTTCCATCCAGTGGCGTGCTTCGGCTAAAGAATTCCCACCATCTTCATATAATTGCATGGCTAAAGCAGCTTGCGCTTGTGGCCAGTTAGCATTGGCCGCTCGGCGGTACTGGCGCAAGCCCTCGGCTAAAACCTTGTCCGGGCTGGACTGCCAAGCAAAATCATGATCAGGGTCTGCGTCCTCATCAGCTTGCTGCCATATTTTTGCAGCTATTGGTGCACATTTTCCAGCACGGGTTGCGGCCACTTCCCAGCCATTGCCTTGTGATGCCAGACAAACAAACACCGGCATTGCTGATGCACAATAGCCTTGATCAGCTTGTCTGATTGCGGTTTGAAAAGCCATTTCAACTCTGGTGCCGCCAGCTGGCGGATCGTTACGATCAAAGCCGGCTCCGCCACCACAGGCAGTGACTATCAAGCTAAGAACCACTATTGGAACAAAGCTGTATCTTTTCATGATTTTTTACCAACAGCGTTTAGCACCCGCAGTATAATAAATACCGGAATCACCAGAATTGCGCCCAATAATAAATAATCAACTGCCCAATTGGCCATTTCCAAGCCCTTGGCCCAAGCTTCGGAAATTGTGCCAAAAAAATCACTCCACACCCGTCTGGGGTCAATGTTCAAAATCGCTAAAACAATACCAACACCAAGACAGGCCAATATCAGTTTGAACAAGCCTGAAGGACTAAAGGTAAAAAGTCTTTGTACAAATGACCTCTTTGGTTTTGCTTGTGTTATGCTCGGTTCTTTCATTTGTTCTACTTTCATTTGGTATATTCTAACGACACAGACGAATGAAGCAAGTAAGTTACATTTACCGAACAGGAGCACCTTAAATTTTGCGCAGCATCAGTAAATTTAGAATATTAGCCAGCTTTGTGGCAGCAATTGGTTAYTCCTTGCTTATGTAYATAATWATMTGGGTRTCGMGAAGTGATATGTTTTTTCCTTTTSTTGCYGGCTTAATATTATTACCAGCCGCCATTGGAACATTTACCACTTTGCTTTTTGATCCGCACCTTAAACACTCCTTGGCCAAAAACATTGGCTTTACTTTTCTCGTGATGCTCTGTGCTGTCTTGTTAGCAGTAATATTTTTTGCCGAAGGAATTATTTGCATAATAATGGCTTTGCCATTTTTTATTCCGATAGGCATGGTATCTGTCTTGTTAACAAGATCAGCTATGAAACCGTTTCAGCCAAATAATAAGAGTAAACACGTGGCACGTTCTGTGGCATTTATTATTCCATTACTGATGTTACCAATTGATAGCCTGTTAAATAACCCAACCGAAACCGCCTTTGTAACTACAGAGTTTTTAATAGAAGCTCCCAAGGAATTAGTCTGGAAGCACACAACATCGATTGCCGAAATACAAGCCAATGAGAGAGTTTGGAGCATTAGCCACAACATTGTCAGGGTTCCTATGCCGATAGATGCAAAAATGCATGGCGTCGGAGTTGGGGCGGTGCGGCATTTGCGTTGGACGAAAAATGTAAACTTTCGCGAGGTAATTACTTCTTGGGAAGAAAACAGCAAATTAGGCTGGGACTTTGAATTTGACCAAAACTCTATTCCAGCGAAAGTAGAAGCGCATATTGATGTGAAAAGTAATTATCTTGATCTGGCAAGTGGTGAATATGAATTGATAACAATTGATCAAAACACCACTTTGCTGCGCCTAACTACCACTTACAAACTCACCACACCGATCAACAGCTATAACCGCTGGTGGGGTAATTTATTCTTGGAAGATTTCCATAATGGCGTGTTAAGCGTAATTAAAGCTAGATCTGAGAACGCAAATAATCAGCTTATCATTAGCTAATATTAAGCGCTTAGCGCCGTAGATAATGCTTGTAAGTATTCAAGACGTTCATTGGCGCTGGCTTTCTTCTCATCATTTTTGGCATCAGATACATCTTCTTTGGCGTTGGTAATGTCTTTTGCCAGTTTTACCGGATCAATATCGGCTAGCTCAACTGCTTCTTCGGCCAAAATAGTTAAACCTTCGGCAGTTACATCAGCAAAGCCGCCACGARTATATATCCGGCGTTCATTGTCGCCTTCAATGATCGAAATGGCTCCGGGACGGATCGTAGTCATCACCGGCATGTGCAGCGGGTAAACTCCGAAATCACCTTCGGAGCCGGGAACAGTTACGTTATCCACTTCGCCGGAAAAAAGTTCTTTTTCCGGAGAGACCAGTGAGAAATGCAATTTGTCAGTCATTGGTAATACCCAATTCCTTTAAGCAGCTTCGGCGGCCAGGCGTTCGGCCTTTTTGACCGCATCGGCCATATTACCAACCATGTAAAAGGCTTGTTCTGGAAGGTGATCATATTCACCTTCGACCAAACCCTTAAAGCCAGCAATAGTGTCTTTAAGATCAACCAAACAACCCGGAGAGCCAGTAAACACTTCGGCAACATGAAACGGTTGTGATAAGAAACGCTCAACTTTACGAGCGCGGCTTACCACCAATTTGTCTTCTTCGGAAAGTTCGTCCATGCCCAAAATAGCAATAATATCTTGCAAGGATTTGTAGCTTTGCAGAATTTCCTGTACGGCGCGGGCAGTTTGATAATGTTCTTCACCAATAACACGAGGCTCCATAATCCGTGAAGTACTATCCAATGGATCCACCGCTGGATAAATTCCTTTTTCGGAAATTGCCCGATTAAGCACGGTTGTCGCATCCAAGTGAGCAAATGAGGCCGCTGGAGCTGGATCGGTCAGGTCATCAGCTGGCACGTAAATAGCCTGCACTGAAGTAATTGAGCCTTTGTGGGTTGAGGTAATGCGCTCTTGAAGTTGTCCCATATCGGTTGCCAAAGTTGGCTGATAACCCACCGCAGACGGGATCCGGCCAAGCAGGGCTGATACTTCGGAGCCGGCTTGAGTAAAGCGGAAAATATTATCAACAAAGAACAGAACGTCCTTGCCTTCTTCATCACGGAAATATTCGGCCTGCGCCAATCCGGTCAAAGCAACCCGCGCTCTTGCACCTGGAGGCTCGTTCATCTGGCCATAAACCAATGAACAACGGCTTTCACCACCGCCGCCTTCGACATTCACATTACTTTCGATCATTTCCCAATAAAGGTCATTACCTTCACGGGTACGCTCACCAACACCGGCAAATACTGAATAGCCAGAGTGAGCTTTAGCGATATTATTGATCAGCTCCATGATCAGAACGGTTTTACCAACACCGGCACCACCAAACAGGCCAATTTTACCACCCTTGGCATAAGGACAAAGCAGATCGATAACTTTAATACCGGTTACCAGCATTTCTGATTCGGTACTTTGATCAGCAAATGCCGGAGCGTCCTTATGGATAGAGCCGCGAAATTTTGAAACAATAGGGCCAGCTTCGTCAATTGGCTCGCCAATAACATTCATGATCCGTCCCAATGTGGCRGGACCWACCGGAACCATGATCGGCTCACCTTTATCGGCAACCGGCGTACCRCGAACMARACCCTCGGTCGCRTCCATMGCAATACARCGAACGGTGTTTTCACCAAGATGCTGGGAAACTTCTAGCACAAGGGTTTTTCCCTCATTTGTGGTTTCCAGCGCGTTCAAAATGTCTGGCAGCGTGCCGGTAAATTCCACATCAACAACCGCGCCAATGATCTGCGCGATGCGACCAGTTGCTTTAAGAGCCACAGGTTTCTTAGCGGCAGGCTTCTTTACCGCATCTTTCTTAGCAACTGGTTTCTTAATTGGAACTTCCTTAACTACAGTTTTTTTAACTACAGCTTTTTTTGTTGCTGGTTTTTTAGTAACCGACTTTTTAGCTGGAACCTTTTTAGCTACAGTTTTTTTAACTGGAGCTTTCTTAGCAACAGCTTTTTTTACAACGACCTTCTTAGCCGGAGTTTTCTTTGTTGCGGGTTTTTTAGCTACTGTTTTTTTCGTGGCCATATCTTTTCACCTATTCCTAAATAGCTTCTGCACCGGCAATGATCTCGATCAATTCAGTCGTGATCATGCTCTGGCGTTTTCGGTTATATTGTAAAGTAAGTTTATCAATCATCTCGCCGGCATTGCGCGTGGCATTGTCCATGGCGGTCATTTTAGCACCCATTTCTCCGGCGACATTTTCTAATAAAGCCTGAAATATTTGGGTTGTAAGGTTTCGAGGTAACAGAACTTGTAAAATTTCTTCTTCGTCCGGCTCATAAGTATAACAAGCACCACCAAGATCGGTTAATGGGGTGTTTTCATCAAGCCCGTCAATTGCCGGTATTATAGTTTGAGCGGTTGGAACTTGGCTCATCACGTTTCTAAACTGTGAATAAACCAAGGTGCAAACATCAAACTCACCAGCTTCAAACATTTCTAATATTTTGCTAGAAATTGAAGCAGCATGAGCGTTTTCGATCCGTTTAAATTCACGCAAAGAAATCATTTCAAGTATTTTCTTTGAATATGTGCGTTTGATTTGCTCATAGGCTTTGCCGCCAACGCAAAGAATCTTTACCTGCTTGCCTTCGCTGATTAGCTTAGAAATAAGTGYTTTGGCTTTTCTGGCRATYGCGCCGTTAAAACCACCACAAAGTCCACGATCGGCACTGGCTACTACCACAAGATGAGTTTTGCTTTCGCCGGTGCCAACCAATAATTGCGGCGCACCTGGTTGATCGGCCATCGAACTGGATAAATTGGCAACAACCGTATTCATGCGATCCGCATAGGGCCGCGCATTTTCAACAGCATCTTGCGCCCGACGCAATTTGGCCGCTGCAACCATTTGCATGGCTTTAGTGATCTTTTGCGTTGATTTTACGCTGTCGATCCGATTGCGAAACTCTTTAAGGGAAGCCATAAAAAATTATCCTTACAATCGCTGTTAAGCAAATGCCGTGGTAAAAGTATCAAGCGCTGACTTAAGACGTTTTTCAAGATCAGCACTTAATTCGCGAGTATCGGTTATGTCTTTCATGACATCTGCATGATCGGCATGCATGGTGCGAAGCAATTCAGCTTCATACCGACCAACATCCGCTACAGGCACTTTATCGAGAAACCCACGGGTTCCAGCATAAATCGAACAAACCTGCTCGGCCAAAGATAATGGCGAAAACTGCGGCTGTTTTAGCAATTCGGTCAAGCGCTCACCACGGGCCAACATGGCTTGAGTGGACGCATCCAAATCAGAACCAAATTTGGCAAATGCTGCCATTTCACGATATTGTGCCAATTCACCCTTAACTGGGCCGGCAACTTTTTTCATGGCTTTGGTTTGCGCTGATGATCCCACACGGCTTACCGATAGACCAACGTTTAACGCCGGACGAATACCTTGATAAAACAAATCGGTTTCCAAGAATATCTGACCATCAGTGATCGAGATCACATTTGTTGGAATATAAGCTGATACGTCATTGGCTTGAGTTTCAATGATCGGCAAAGCGGTCATTGAGCCGGAGCCATTTGCTTCGTTAAGTTTTGCAGAACGCTCAAGCAAGCGAGAATGCAGATAAAACACATCACCCGGATAAGCTTCACGACCCGGAGGACGACGAAGAAGTAGTGACATTTGACGATAAGCCACCGCTTGTTTGGAAAGATCATCATAAACGATAAGTGCGTGCATGCCCTGATCACGGAACCATTCGGCCATGGCGCAACCGGCAAATGGTGCCAGATATTGCATTGGAGCCGGCTCTGAAGCCGTAGAAGAAACCACGATGGTATAATCCATTGCGCCATTTTCTTCGAGAGTTTTTACAATTTGCGCAACGGTAGAGCGTTTTTGACCAATAGCCACATAAACACAATACAGCTTTTGACTTTCGTCACTGCCTTCATTGATTTTCTTCTGGTTAATGATGGTATCAATCGCAATCGCGGTTTTACCGGTTTGACGATCGCCAATGATCAATTCGCGCTGACCACGACCAACGGGAATTAGAGCATCAATAGCCTTAATTCCAGTAGACATAGGTTCATGAACTGATTTGCGAGGAATAATACCCGGTGCTTTTACATCAACCCGGCGCCGGTCTTTGGTTTTGATCGGGCCTTTGGCATCAATCGGATTACCCAAAGCATCAACAACCCGGCCAAGCAAAGCCCGTCCAGCAGGAACGTCAACAATTTCACCAAGGCGTTTAACTGTATCGCCTTCTTTAATTCCACGATCTTCACCAAAGATAACTACGCCGACATTGTCGCGCTCCAGATTAAGAGCCATGCCCTTAATACCACCCGGAAACTCGACCATTTCACCGGCCTTAACTTCATCAAGGCCATATACTCTGGCGATACCATCACCAACAGAAAGAACCTGGCCAACATCGGAAACTTCCGCCTTGGCACCATAACCTTTGATTTGCTTCTTCAAGATTGCGGAAATTTCCGCTGCCCGAATATCCATGGATCTCAACTTTCTTTCATCGCGAGTTTCAGCCCCTCAAGCTGTGTTTTGAGGGAACTGTCAAACATTACCGAACCGACCTGTACGACCAATCCGCCCAAAAGCCGGGGATCGACTTCTGTTTCCAGTTTTACATTACTGCCCAAAGCTTTTTTCAAGCTGGCAGCCAAGTTAGTTTTTTGCTTTGTAGTTAATTCCTGTGCAGTAATTGCACTGGCACTCAAAGAGTTTTTTTCCTGAGCCAACAGCTCCATATAGCTATCAACCATATCCGTGATTTCTGCCGCACGGCCATTATCACACGCTATAGCAAGAAAATTGCTCACCAATATAGACCATTTGGCCTTTTTTGCCAGAGCCTGCATTATCTCTGATTTTTCAGAAATAGCTATTACCGGTGAAGCCATTGCCTCACGCAAAGCAGCTGAGGATTGCAATAGTTTCTTCAAAGACAGCAATTCTTTTTCCACCGCCGCAAGGCGCTTTGCTTCTTTAGCAAGGTCAAAAATAGCGACYCCGTAACGTCCCGCTGCATTTGCTGATTTTATTTGCGCTTTCGCCACTTCACATCACTCTTCATAAGGCAGGTGAACCAGAATCAGGCGGCGCACCGATAACAAATTGTTTTTAATGAAGAAATTCAAAACTATCACACAGATACTTACGAATATTCTTCACGTTTGGCGGCGACATAGCACGGGTAATTGCCAGCGGCAAGATGCACCTGAACAAACTTACGAATTTAGCTGACAACTTTACCCACAGAGCCTAGAAAAAATATCATTGTAACAACGTGACTCTTCCTTAACTATTATTTGCTAGCTTGCGGCTTAACTGGTTCAAAAATCAGGAGATTAGGGTGTCACCATTAAGGCTTAAAGAGCTGTCTATTTTTCGCTCCAGGACTTCATTAGTCCTTATCGCTGTAATTTTAACTGTATCTATTGTTATTGGCCTTGGCATTACTTTGCGAGGCAGTGCGATCCGCGTAGCTGATTCTGCAGAAAAAGCATCTGATCTGGCACAAATTCGTGGTGATATGATCTCAACCAGACGAGAATTATCTTATGTATTATCATCAGCCAAGGAAAGCGGTGATCGTCGCTGGGAAAGCCGCTACCTCACATTGTCATCGCAACTTACTTCCCTTTTGGGCAAATCTCGCGTCTTAACCACATCACCAGCAGCAGAAGCAGCCGCCGAAGCTGCCGTGATTGCTCGCAAAAAAATGACCTCGTACGAAGAAAATGCTTTTTCCAGCATCCGCCGAGGAAATAAATCCAGCGCCAGCAGATTTATCAGCAATCCGGCATATAATTTATCCGCTAGTCAGTTCGATCGTGCATTAGACAAACAATTATCGCAATCACGAGCGGATCTTATTTTTGAGCGAGAAAATGCCTTAGCCACCGCCAACGTGGCTATGGTTGGTGCATTAGTTGCTTTATTAGTATTAAGCTTAATATGGTATGTTATTTTACAAGACGCGCAAAAACGTGGTCGCGCCTTGGCTTCGGCACAGGCGGAATTGATCGCCTATCGCGACGAATTAGAAGACCGGGTTCGTAAACGTACTCATGATTTACGTCTTTCAATGGAAAAGGCAGAATCAGCCAATAAAGCCAAGTCCGAATTTCTAGCGGTAATGAGCCATGAAATTCGCACCCCGCTAAACGGGGTTATGGGCATGTCATCAGCATTGGATGCAACGGATTTACATCCGGATCAAAAAAGTATGGTCGGAACAATTCAAAAGTCCGGACAGGTGTTATTGACTATTCTTAATGACGTGCTTGATCTCTCAAAAATTGAAGCTGGCGAGTTTAAATTAGCCGAAGAAGCGTTTTGCATTCATGATGTTGCTACACCGATACATGATTTATTTAAAGCAATTGCCGATGAGAAGGGTTTAGCGCTGGAACTAAATTGTAAAATACCTAAAGATTGCCGTTTTGAGAGTGATCCTGCCCGCATCAGACAAATCGTCAGTAATTTGGTCAGCAATGCCTTAAAGTTCACCGAAAAAGGTAAGGTTAGCATCAATGTTTCTGAAGAGGTGGATAGTGATGGTCAGCACTTCTTGCTATTTGACATAGCCGATACCGGCATAGGTATTTCTTTGGAAGCTCAAAAAACTATCTTTGACAAGTTCACCCAAGTAGATAGCTCTTTAAGCCGTAAATATGATGGCACTGGACTTGGCTTGGCGATTTGCCATCAGTTGGCCGAACGAATGGACGGTGAAATTGATCTAAAAAGCGAAGAGGGCAAAGGCTCCAGCTTTAGGTTCTTTGTTCCTGTAATAAGGCTTGATGATACGGTCAAAGAAGCCCCCGCCGAGGAAGAGCAAAGCACAGATAAACCAGAAAAACGCATCGTTAAAATTTTAATCGCCGAAGACAACCGCACCAATCGCATGGTGATCAAGGCAATCCTAAAACCAACCAATGCTGAACTGATCTTTGCCGAAGATGGTGTTGAGGCTGTTGAATTGTGGAAGTCTGGATCATTCGATCTGGTTTTGATGGATATTCAAATGCCGAACATGAACGGTGTTGATGCTACTCGTGCTATTCGTTCACTAGAGGTTGATGGTGATCTATCAAAAACTCCGATTGTGGCCGTAACCGCTAATGCCATGCCGCATCAGCAAAAAGAGTATTTGGCCGCTGGCATGGACGACCATGTCTCAAAACCGATACAGCCGAAATTGCTTTACAAGGCAATGGCTGAAGCGATGAATCCGGCGAACAGCAATAAGACAGCTGACAAACAACAGCAGGCCTAAGCCTTACATAAAGCTGTAAGGGTCAATGTCGATTTTCACCCGGACACTGCCCTTGGTTTTATATCGCTCCTTCCAGTCCTTTAGATAAGCTGACAGATCAGTTGTTTTTGATGAGCGTATCAATAATCTGCGCCGCCACCTGCCACGAACAATTGCGAAAACCGGCTCTGAGGGGCCCCAGATCTCAATTTCAGTAGTTGTTGCTGGTGCTAATGCCGCAAAGTCCTTGGCGGCAGCCTCAACCGTTCTCTCGTCGCTTGCTGAAATAATTACTGCCGCTAATCGGCCAAACGGCGGCAAACCCATAATTTCGCGTAAATCCAATTCAGCGATAACAAAACGATTGCGATCATTGGCCAATAAAGCACTAATTGCTTCGTGGTCTGGCTGATGAGTTTGTAGCATTGCCCGTCCGGTTAATGCCGCCCTTCCTGCTCTTCCGGCAACTTGTATCAAGGTTTGATAAGTTCGCTCTCCTGCTCGAAGGTCAGCTCCACCAAGCCCCATATCCGCATCAACAACGCCAACCAGTGTTAGTCTTGGGAAGTTATGCCCCTTGGCGGCTATTTGAGTTCCTATCAGAATATCTATTTGCGCATTTTCCATTCTATTGATCAGCTCACGTATTTGCTGTGGGTTTGTTGTGGTATCGGAGGAAAAAACCTCACAGCGGGCTTTTGGGAACAATATTGCTACCTCTTCGGCCAAACGCTCAACCCCTGGCCCTACGGGGTGCAAGCTGTCCACCTCGTTGCATGATGGGCATTTATCCGGCTTGGGTATCGAATAACCGGTTAAATGACAGACAAGCCGCCCGTTAAATCTATGCTCGACCAGATAGCTGTCTGTATCAGGAGTTTTCATGCGCTCGCCACACGCCCGGCAAATAGTCAGCGGCGCAAAACCCCGACGGTTCAAATATAAYAATACTTGTTCTTGTTTTTGTAATGTCTGCTGCATTGCTTGGCGCAAAGGTTCTGATATCCATTTACCGGTAGTTGGTGGATGCAGCTTTAGATCAATTGCGCTGATCTGCGGTAATTGTGATGCACCGGGACGGCTATCTAACACCAAATGACCATACCGGCCTTGAGCGGCATTGTGTAAGCTTTCTAATGACGGTGTGGCAGAGGATAATATCAACGGGCAGTTTTCAGTATTAGCCCGCACCACCGCCATATCACGGGCATGATACAAAACGCCCTCTTCTTGCTTGAACGAGCTATCATGTTCTTCGTCAACCACTATCAGCGACAATTTGGCAAATGGCAGGAACAAGGCCGACCTAGCGCCAACAACGATTTTTGCCTGTCCAGATGCTATTTGTCGCCATACCCGGCGGCGTAGTGATCCGGTTATTTCCGAATGCCACTCAGCAGGCACGGCTCCGAAGCGATCAGCAAAACGATCCAGCACGTCTTGGGTTAAGGCAATTTCCGGCAGTAATATCAAAACCTGATTATCAGGGTGTTGCCGCAAGGCCTCGGCGACTGCCTCAAAATATACCTCGGTTTTGCCGGAGCCAGTAACGCCATCAAGCAAGACCGGTGCAAATTTTCTCTGCTGTACTGTATCTACTAGGTGGGCGGCGGCTAATTGTTGCGAATCAGTTAGGTTTTTACTGGGCAGAGCAGGATCAGGTTTGGCAAATGCTGTATCAACCAAGACCTCTGTTCGTAATAAACCTTCTAGTTTTACCAAGCCGGAAACAACAGAGGGTGAAACTTCGGCAATATCGGCCAATTTGCCCACCGGCCATGAGTTATCGCCAATAATATCAAACACCCTTTTTCGTGCCGGGGTCATCGGTAAAATTTCATCATTAAGCTTTGAAACTTCATACCGAACCGGTGATGGCTGTAGAGCATCAATACCGGGCAAACACATTTTTAATGCCCTTCCGGCACCAAAACAGGTGTATTTTCCAACAAAATCAATAAATTTTCTTTGGGCTGAACTCATCGGTTTAGTATCAAAAACCGTTGATATTTGTTTTAGCTGCCGCTTCGCTGGTAGCTCGTCTAACGTCTTAATTTCCCAAACAACACCAATAGCTTCGCGCTTTCCTAATGGAGCTAAAACATAATTACCGGCAGTTAAATCCATGCCAGCAGGAGCTAGATAATCAAATGGTCGATCCACCGGAATATCAAAAAGAACCCGTAATAGTAAAATCCTGTTCATCATTTAGGTGTCTCTTGTGAGTATAAAGATTCTTTTCTCCGCTGCGTGACTATAAACAGCTTAAACAGGAAGCCAAACAAATGAAATTTTTTCTTGATACCGCAATCATTAGCGAAGTTGAAGAAATGCTAGGCACCGGCCTAGTAGACGGTGTGACCACCAACCCATCGCTTATCGCAAAATCTGGTAATGATATGAGCGAGACGATTGCTGCGATATGCGAGTTAGTTGACGGGCCAGTAAGCGCCGAAGTTACAGCAACTAACTGGCAAGAAATGGTTGCCGAGGGTGAGCATTTACGCAAAATTGCTGATAATGTTTGCGTAAAAGTACCACTTACCCTTGAGGGATTACGGGCGACACATCATCTTACACAAGCTGGCCATCCGGTAAATGTCACGCTTTGCTTTTCGGCCAATCAGGCATTGTTAGCCGCCAAAGCCGGCGCCACATTTATCTCACCATTTATCGGCAGACTTGATGATATTGGTGTTGATGGAATGGATCTGATCGCTGACATTCGTGCAATTTATGACAATTATCCAGAGCTTGAAACCGAAATACTAGCAGCCAGCATTCGCTCGGTCGGCCATATGCGAGAATCAGCTCTAATCGGTGCCGATGTTGCAACCCTGCCGGCCAAAGTGATGAAAGACATGGCTCTACACCCGTTGACCAGCAGTGGATTAGAGGCATTTTTGTCTGACTGGGAAAAAACCGGTCAAAGCATTCTTTAGGGGAATATCATGAAAACCCAAGCAAAAATCCTTGATTTTGAAGCGGCATCAAGAGTGCGAATGCTAGAAAGGGTACGCTCTTTAACCATGACCCGTGATGCATTGGTTGAAACAGCACGGCAAAACCACGCAATTCAAGCACAAATACATGCAGCGGTATTAACAATTCTTGATGCTAAGGATTGGAGAGGCCTTGATGCCCGTTTGCGCTGTGGGATTAGAGCCGGACTTGGTTCAGATTTTTTACATTTATTTGTTGAAAAAGCTGAAATTCCTGTTGGTTTAAGTAATATTACAACCAAACCAGAAGGCTTTGTCGCCCATATTATGCAAGGACATTTTGAACGCTTAGGCGCATGCTCTAGCAGTAGTGCGATGTTATATGGCGAAGAAGCAGAGCAGATTAAGTCTGAAGCAATTGTCCGTCTTGATTGGGGCCCTGGCGAAGCATTATTGGTTTTTGCCAGCAAGGATCGCCGGGTATTTAGCGCCGGACAGGGTACAGAGCTAATCGCATTTTTTGCCAAAGCAATAGAACGTATTATTTCTCGCTGGGCTTGAAAATGTTAGAGCCAAATATTCCAGCACGAAAATTATTGGCTGATTTTTACCAATATTTATCTGCGGAAAAACGTTTGACACAAAATTCTCTAACCTCATATAATCACGACATTGAGTTGTTTTTTTCTTTTCTGGCCGGACATAAACAACAGGTAATTACCGCTAATATATTAAACCAATTACAAGTCGCTGATTTTCGTGGGTTCTTGGCCGCTAGGCGCAATGGTTTCGAAGGCCCGCCGGTTGGTTCTMGRACATTAGCCAGAAATCTTTCATCCATACGGATGTTTTTTCGTTGGGCAGAGCAGAGACGGGGCATTTCCTGCGGCGCATTGGAATTGGTGGAAAGTCCAAAAATACCGCAAAGCCTGCCAAAAGCGGTTAGTCCGCAAATTGCTGCTGAAATATTATTAGAAGCCGGGCGCATTGAGCGCACCAAAGTGCCATGGATTGCAGCCCGTGATGAAGCGCTGTTATATCTGCTGTACGGAGCCGGGTTACGTATTGCCGAAGCTCTGAACTTAACGGCAAGCGATCTGCCATTGGGTGAGGTATTACGGGTAAATGGCAAAGGCGGTAAAATGCGCCTTGTTCCAATATTAGATACTATAGGTTTAGCAATTAACCGGTACGTCAAATTATGCCCGTTTCCTGTCTTGGGCGACAGCGCGGTTTTCAAAGCCAAACGTGGCGGTGCAATGAGCGCCAGAGACGCGCAACGATTAATGCAAGAATTACGTAGCCAGCTCGGCCTGCCAGCCTCAACAAGCCCGCACGCATTGCGCCATTCATTTGCCACVCATTTRCTRDCCGGBGGCGGCGATTTACGCACCATACAAGAATTACTTGGCCATGCCTCGTTATCTTCAACACAAATTTATGCAGCTGTTGATGCTAAACATTTGGCTGATGCGGTGGCTAAGGCGCACCCCCGCTTTTAAATAAACGCGCCTGATGTTATTTTTTAAGCGCCCAATTTCGTAACAATACTCCGCTAGAAGCCTTGGCAAATGGCTGGGCAACTTGATCGTGTGTGCCATTAACAATAGCAATGGCCTCTTTGCGGCTGAACCAGCGTGCGTCTTCTAATTCATCTTCAAGGGTGATTTTGCTGCTCAAGGCCTGCGCCACTAATGCAATCATTATCGAATGTGGAAACGGCCAAGGTTGCGAAAAAGCGTAATTCACTTCACCAATTTTAATGCCAACCTCTTCCATCACTTCGCGCCGACATGCTTCTTCAAAGCTTTCCCCCGGTTCAACAAAACCGGCTAATGTCGAATAAACACCCTCTGGCCAACTGGCATTTCGCCCCAACAGACAAGCATCATCTTTGACCACCATCATAATTACCGCCGGATCAACTCGCGGGAAATATTCACGTTCACACGAAACACACTCACGTTTTTCGCCACCAGCAGTACTAATGGTTAGGCTCGCACAACAAGCACAAAACCGATTGTTTTGGTGCCAATTGTTCAATGATAATGCTCTGCCGGCCATTGCCATATCATCGGCGGGTAAAATGCCCAAAGCTTCGCGGGTCGCAAYAAASCGCCCTATTGGTYGCAGTATTTGCARRTTWTCCGKSKCTTCYTTTGCCAAAGACATTACAAACCAYGGACGAGAGGTCTTTGGCTCAATTCCTAAAAACAGCAATCCTGTTTCRCTTAAAGTTATCTGTGGCAAAATAGCATTGCTAACCAATGCCAGCATTTGATCGTCGCCGATTAAAATTTCATCACCAAGTAAGACAATAAAAACTGCATCGGAACGATTTTGTAACTGCTCTACTTTGCCGGGCTGTTTTCGTAAGGCATCACAGCGATCAAGTGGATCGCCAGTAAGTGCAATAGGAGAATTTATTATATCTTTGATGTTGAGAATTTATCCTTGTGAGCGCGGCAAACGAACAATCAATCCGTCCATCTCTTTGGAAATATTTATCTGACACGACAGCCTTGAATTGGTTTTCATGTCGGATGCAAAATCTAACATTGATTCTTCCATGCTTTCAGCAGTTCCGGTTTTATCGGTAAAAGCTTCATCAATATAAACATGGCAAGTTGCACAGGCACAAGCGCCGCCGCAATCGGCATCAATGCCCGGCACCATATTGTTTACGGCAGCTTCCATAACAGTAGCCCCCGGTTCGGCATCTACTTCGTGGCGGGTTCCGTCGCTTTCAATAAAGATAATTCTGGTCATTTGAATGTCTGTTCCGTAAATTCGGGTTTATATTTCAAATGCTATGTATCGCGTTCCCAACCAAGATCAAGCCCAACAAAGAGAAACAATGCCACAACAATCTAAAATTTCTGATGGTTTTACTTTTGATACCGCAGAAGAAATGCAACAATTCGGCAGTAAATTGGCAAAATTATTAACCGCCGGTGACGTGGTGTTTCTGATCGGTGATCTGGGAACTGGCAAAACTACATTTGCCAAAGGTGTGATCTCAAAGATTTGCGGAGCAGACAATAACGTAACCAGTCCAACATTTAATCTGGTACATATCTGGGACGGGGCAAGTTTCGAAGTTTGGCACGCTGATTTATACCGMCTTGATAGTCCATCRCAAGTTATBGGCCTTGGGCTAGAAGAAGCCTTTGACCATGCGCTTTGCTTGATTGAGTGGCCTGATAGAATGGGCGAAATGGCTCCGGCATCACGTTTGGATATTTGCTTCTTACATCATGGTAAGGGGCGAAAAGTGATTTTACGAGCCATGGGTAAAGAATGGGAGCAGCGCCTTAATGTCCTTTGAAAACAAAACTGCAATATTGCAATTCTTGAAAAACAATAATTGGGCAAATGCCAAAATCGTCCTGTTAGCGCAAGATGCTTCGAGTAGAAATTATTATCGCCTGCAACAAAGCGATAAAACCGCCATTTTAATGCAAGCTACAAGTGATGCAGATATTTGCCCACCAGCGGCAACAGAGCAGCAACGCCAGCAACTTGGCTATACTGCAACAGCGCGATTAGCAGCAAACAATTGCGGTGCGTTCATTTGTATTGCCAATGAATTATCGAGCAGAGGGTTTTCTGCTCCAAGAGTGCTGGCAACTGATCTGCAAAATGATCTGGTGCTATTAGAGGATTTAGGCGAGCAAATGTTCAGTGGGCTTTTGCAACAAAATCCCAACCAAGAACCACAATTATACCAACAAGCGGTAAGTATGCTAGCAGCATTGGCTAGGGCTAGCTTTAACCCAACTGCCCAAACGCAACACCTGCAATGGCCTTTATTACAATATGACTTACCGGCATTATTGGCGGAAACCGATTTATTGTCTGATTGGTATTTACCTTATGTCGGGGTAAATGTTGATGATGAGCTTAAAGGGCAATTGCGTGCCGCTTGGGTTCAAGTTTTGCAGCCATTATTGCAACAGCCAAAAGTATTGGTGTTACGTGATTTTCATGCAGATAATTTGCTTTGGCTGGCGGATCGTGAACATATTTCCAATATTGGTTTGCTGGACTTTCAAGACGCAGTTTTTGGTCACCCAGCCTATGATCTGGTGAGCTTGCTACAAGATGCGCGGCGCGATGTAAGTCCCAAGCTGGAACAGCCATTGATTGATAGTTTTGTCGAGCAAGCAAAATTAAGCAATGCAGAAGAGTTTAACTCAAATTACCGGGTATTAGGGGCGCAAAGAGCCGCAAAAATACTTGGTATTTTTGTTCGCTTGGCCAAGCGCGATAAAAAACAGCATTATCTTAAGATACTGCCACGGGTAGAGAAACACTTTATCAATAATTTGGCCTTTGCTGAATTACAGCCCATTGCCAAAATTTTAACTCCGCTTTTGCCAAACAGGAGCGGCAAATGATCTGCCCAAAATACGCTATGGTTGCTGCTGCTGGTAAAGGTACCCGTATGCGTCCGCTTACTGATAAGCTCCCCAAAGCTCTGGTCAAAGTCGCAGGAAGAACACTGCTGGACCATCAACTGGATCGGCTAAAGCAAGCCGGTGTAAAAAAGGCAGTGGTGAATATTCATCATTTCGCCGACCAGATGCAAGAACACTTAGCGGCAAGACGGCAAAACCCACAAATTCATATTTCCGATGAACGCGAGCTGTTACTTGAAACCGGCGGTGGTTTGGTAATGGCGGCTAAGCACCTTGGGACGAAGCCGTTTTTTGTGATGAATGTTGATACTTTGTGGCAAGGCCATAACAATGCTTTGTTGGATTTGGCAGCAAAAAAAGAGCAAAATCCTGATGCACTAGCAGTATTACTATTGGCCAGACGAGATAATTGTTTGGGGCTGGATACCGCTGGTGATTTTCACATGCAGGGCGATGGGCAATTGCAGAGACGAAAAGATGGAGAAACCAGTGATTATTATTACGCTGGAATACAGATATTCGATCCAGAGTTATTGCAAGGGTTTAGTGTTGAGAAATTTTCAACCAATTTATTTTGGGATAAAGCTCTACGGCAAGGGCGGCTCTATGGTATGGAATTACAAGGCTTATGGATGCATGTTGGTGATCCGCAAAGTCTTCTTCTGGCGGAACGCGCAATAAAAGCAGGAACAGATGGTCAATAAAAACAGCTTTCTCGATCAGGCCAGTCCACGAATATTTACTATTCCCTCTGGTGAAGATTTTCAAATGGTATTGGCCAAAGGCATATTGGCCGCCAGCAAAGAAAACCCAGATCCATTTGCTTTGCATGATACCATTGTTCTTACGCCAACAAGGCGATCTGTTCGCTCTTTATCTGCTGCGTTCTTGCAATTAACCGGCGATAATAAGGCAGTGTTATTACCACAAATTTTGCCAATCGGTGATGTAGATGCTGATGAACCGCCATTTATCGCCGGGCATATACCATTGGATATTGCCCCGGAAATATCATCAAATGCTAGGGTTTTTTCCTTAGCGCGGATTGTTATGCATCGCGCAAAGATCAGCAAGCAACCGGTCTCATTAACCGCAGCTCTTACCGAAGCTTCGGCGATAGCTAGCCTGCTTGATACTGCCGCTCATGAGGGGATAGATGATTTCTCATTTGCCACCGAGGAATTTCAAACTTTTCTGCAAGGTCAGCCGCAACACATTCAAAATGCCGCTAGGTTTTTAGAAATCATCAATACCTATTGGCCACAGGAATTACGAGATTTAGGGCTTATTGATCCGGCATTACGGCGTTCAAAAATGCTTGATGCTTTGTCCGAGCAATGGACTAAAAACCCAACACACAAAAACGTAATTGCCGCCGGATCAACAGGATCACAAAAAGCCACAGCTAATTTGTTACGAGTAGTATCAAAGTTACCAAATGGTTGTGTTGTATTGCCCGGACTTGATCAGGATCTTGATAATAAAGCGTGGGATCAAGTGGCTAAATCTCCGGGTCATCCACAATTTGGTATGAATAAATTATTGCGTAGGCTTTCGGCGACACGAGATACAATACAGTTGTGGCCGCAAGTAAATGTTGATCTTGGACTAAAGCGACGACGTAGGATAATCAATGAAGCACTAACTCCGGCCGATATTACTTCAGACTGGCTGAATCGTCTTGCTGAAATTGGTAGAACATTCGAGATGAATATCGAGCAATTAATGCATGATGCGCTTGATGGGTTATCATTGATCGAAGCCGAAACTCAAGATGAAGAAGCCTTGGTAATAGCCTTGGCGATTCGCGAAACATTAGAACACCCAACTAAAACAGCAATGCTGGTAACCCCCGACAGAGCCTTGGCCAGAAGAGTTCGGGCAGCCTTACAGCGTTGGTCAATAGATATTGATGATAGTGCCGGTGTGCCGCTTAGCGAAGATGCAACCGGTATATACATTAGGTTGGTGTTGAGTTTATGGGCTGATCCGGCTGATCCTGCGGCATTACTGGCTTTACTTGTTCACCCATTGAGCGGACTTGGCGGTGATCGCAAACAGATATTGCCTTTGATACGGCAGATGGAAATTAATTTTTTACGTGGTATAAGAAAGCACCAAGACCTTAGTCATTTAATTGAAATTATTCAGAAAAGCCAACACACAAACAAACAGCAAATTGCTGATCTGTTGCAATATTTACACGATACTTTCCAAACTGCTGAAATTAGTAAAAAAGCCAGTTTCTCCGAATTTGCCTCTTTACATGCCAAGCTGGTTGAAAATTTGGCGGCAACCGAAACCTTATCTGGCGATCAAGCGCTTTGGCGAGGTAAAAATGGCGAGATGGCCAGTTCTTTATTTCGGTCTTTGATAGAAGATAGTAAACCGATCGAAGAAATTAGCTTTGATGAATATGCCCGTTGTTTTAAGGTTTTCGCCGAGCAGGTTTCCGTGCGTCCACAGCAACCAAAGGGTGGCAGAATTCGTATTCTTGGGCCATTAGAGGCCCGTCAACAAAGCGCGGATCTAATCTTGCTTAGTGGACTTGATGAGGGTGTTTGGCCAGCAATTACCAAGGCTAATCCATTTTTATCACGCAATTTAATCAAGCAAATTAAACTTCCCGATCCAGAGCAGCGTCTCGGGTTATCAGCTCATGATTTTTGCGAATTAGCCTGCAAACAGCAAGTTATCATGACCAGAGCCGCTAGGCGCGATGGCTCGCCAACTATTGCATCTAGGTGGATTTGGCGACTTAATACCCTAACCGATGCCGCCATTGGCGATGTTGCGCGCAAAGAATTACTACGTCCAAACACAGACTATTTAAAAATTGCTCGTGCTATCTGGCAAATTGAACAATTCCACCCTGCCAAGCAGCCTGAGCCGAAGCCACCGCTGTCGCAACGCCCAGAGGAGCTTTCTGTTACCCGMATYAAAGTTCTGATCCGCAATCCATTTGCCATTTATGGCCAAAAGATTTTAGGCTTATTCGCGCTGGACGATGTBGGTAAAGCCCCNGGGNGCCAGTGAGCGCGGCACAGCMATTCACAGAGCTTTRGAGTTATGGGCAGRMCAWSCYSYARSMGGAACYTTRGAGCAAAAAACGGATAAATTAAGTGGGTCAATTATAGAGCAGCTTTTATTGGCCGGTTTTGATCCATCAGACATGGCKATAGAAGCGCCCGTATCCGAACGAATTGCCAAGGCWTTTTTGCAATGGGAACAACAAAGACAACAAGACGGATTTACTTTGGCCGCAACAGAAAAAAAAGGTTGCTTAGATATTTTCTTAAAAAAAGGCCAAAGAATAAAAATAACCGCRACATCTGACCGGATTGATAGTTTTGGTAATATGTGGGCGGTSGTCGATTACAAAACYGGAGGTGCGCCATCGTCTAAAGAAGTTCTGGCCGGTTGGGATCCGCAATTACCACTTACCGGAGCAATTATCCATGGCGGCGGGTTTGCCGAACACAAAATAAAATCAGGTGAGATCACTGAACTTGCTTATTTGAAAYTATCCGGTGGCGAAAAAACCTTAGATCACGTAACTATAAAATTGGGAAAAAACGGTTTTGCGTCAATACAAGAACTAGCCGAGGTTGAATTAGACCGGGTAACAAAATTATTTCAAACTTTTGCTGACCCAGAAACGGCTTATCTTTGCCAGCCGCGCTCTAAATATACCGATGATTACAGTGATTATGACCATTTGGCGCGGCGTGCAGAATGGTCGGCTGTCAATGATGGCGAAGGGTAAATATCATGACACTTGACCCAACGCAGCAGGCATTACACCAACAAGCATTGGCCGCCGATCCACGGGCTTCGGCGATTGTTTCCGCTAATGCCGGTTCTGGTAAAACCCATGTTTTAATCAATCGTGTAACCAGAATATTACTTGATGGTGTCTCGCCAGAACAAATTCTTTGCGTCACCTACACCAAGGCGGCAGCATCAGAAATGTTAAACCGACTGTTTGCTCATTTGGGTAGGTTTTCGATCTTGGCTGATGATGAGTTACGCAAAGAGTTGACCAAACTTGATCCTAAATTGTCGCCAAATGAAGAAGACCTTGCCAAAGCAAGACGGCTATTTGCTAGAGCATTAGAAACACCTGGCGGCCTTAAAATTAGAACTATTCATGGGTTTTGCGAGGCCTTATTGCGCCAATTCCCGATAGAAGCTGGAATATCAGCTGGCTTTCAAATAATAGAAGAAACAGAGAGCCGCAAATTACAACAACAAATAATTCAACAAATAGGCTTACAAGCGGTTGAAAACCCCGATGGTGAGTTAGCCGCATCATATAATTTTCTAACCGGTTTTGGCAGCACCACAGTGCCGCAAGTGTTTAACACCGCGACCGCAAAAGCCAGGGTTTTGCAATTAGATTTTGATAAATATAACGGATTAATAGGGCTTTTGACGCAAAGCGCAAAAACACTGGGCATCGAGGACGACGATACCAAAGATACAATTTGCCAACAAGTAATGCAAAGTTTTAGCACAAGCAGATTGCAAACAATAGCTACTGGCTTAGCCAATGGTGCGAAGAAAAATCAGCAAAGCGCACAAGACTTAATAGCATTGCAGAATATCACTGATCCTGTGGAACAGCTAGATGCCCTAACCGGTATATTCTTTACAAATGCAATGACTGCGAAAAAGAATTTTGTCAGCAAAGACGCTATTAAAGACATGCCGGAATTGCCAGAGCTTTGTGACAAAATAATCGACGAATTAGAAGCGCTTCTCTCTAAAATATATGCAGTTCAGGCATTTGAAAAAACCAAAGCAGCTTTAACCCTTTGCCATGAATTTGTGTACAGATATGCAAAAATAAAACGTGAAGCTGGTCTGGTGGATTTTGACGACCTAATTGAATACACCCGAGAATTGCTTACCGACAAACTTTCAACAGACTGGGTATTGTATAAACTTGATGGTAATTTACGCCATGTTTTAGTCGATGAAGCCCAAGATAATTCACCGGCGCAATGGGCGGTTATTGGCGCATTAACTGATGAGTTTTTTGCCGGAGCAGGAACTACAGACGAAACCAGAACCATGTTCGCGGTTGGCGACCCCAAACAGTCAATTTACCGTTTTCAAGGCGCTGACCCCAGCTTGTTTGTCGAACAAAGGGATAAATTATTACAAAGAAAAAACGATGGGTTTGGCAAAATCCATATTCCGCAACTAGCACTATCATGGCGATCGACCCCACAAGTGTTGGAGTTTGTTGATGCTTGTTTCTTTGGGGTTGAGCTTGAAACTAAATTTGCCGACGATAGGCAAAAATTCAACGCTGATCCGGGTTTTTCCGAATACCTAAAGCATGGGGCGCAGCGCTCAAGCTCAGCTGGCACGGTTAAACTTCTATCGGCGATACCTTATACAAAAGATGAAAGTGACAGTGACCCGTCAAGGCCAGTAAATGCTGTTTCCTCRCAACAYCCGGTTAGTRTTTTAGCGCAAAAYATTGCTMTRRATATCAARTCTATGCTCGATAGCGGTGAGCAGATAAATGAGAAAATTGACGGYATAGAGATCAAGCGCGCGGTAAATGCYGGTGATATTTTGATACTMGTTCGTTCACGAAATTCACTGTTTCGTGAAATTATTCGGCACTTAAAGCTACAAGGCGTTCCCGTTGCCGGCGCTGACCGCATGATATTGCAAAATGAAACAATTATTTTGGATTTATTATCACTGGCCAAAGCGGCTTTACAGCCGGCTGATGATTTGTCACTGGCTGAAGTTTTAACTAGTCCATTTGTCCAACCACAACAGATGAATGAATCGCCAATCACCACCGAAATACTGTTCAAACTGGCAAATGATCGCGCTAAACAAACATTGCATTCTGCCTTGGCGGAAACTAAGGAGCCGGTATTTGATCAAGCAAAAACATGGTTTGCTGACCTTCAAGAACGAGCAAGCTATGAAACGCCATATCGGTTTTTTTCCGGTCTGCTGTACCGGCTTACAGAAACCGGTGAGCCGATGCTCAATCGCTTATTTGCCCGGTTGGGATCCGAGGCCGCCGATCCTATGCAGGAGTTTTTAAGTTTAGCTTTGGCGTTTAGCCAAAAAAATGATGGCTCATTAATGTCATTTGTTATGCAAATGTCGGCCAGAGAAGATGAGATTAAACGCGAAATGCAAGGTGTAAATGACAAGGTGCGGGTGATGACAATACATGGCGCCAAAGGTTTAGAGGCTCCTATAGTGTTCTTACCAGACACTAATAGTAAACCTGGGGGGAGAAAAACAACAGGACTGGTTCGCGATAATCAAGCTTGGCTGTGGGTTTCATCTAAGAATGTTTGTGATGTTGTGCAAAAACTCAAAGACCGGCAGGAAATATTGGACACCCAAGAACACCGGCGCCTGTTATATGTGGCATTAACCAGAGCCCGTGATCATTTGATCATCTGCGCTCATCACAAAGGCGGGATAACAGGCGGGCTGGAATATGGATGTTGGTATTTGCAATGTGTTTCGGCGTTTGAACACTTGTTTGTGGCCGAAGCAGCAACACGAACAGAAGACGAAGAGGGTGGTATAAGCTATCAGTTGGGAGTAAGTGCCSGCTGYATTGMAACAAAACTGAACACCGCACCAGATACCATGGTTGATTTACCTAACTGGCTGGATAAACCGTGGCAGGGTCAACAAAATACATTACCAACAATTACCCCGTCTGGGTTGCACAAAGACGCAAGTGAGCAGGTATTGGCTACGTCTCCGGTTGGGCAAAGGGCTGAAAAGCGGTTTTTACGCGGTAATATTATTCACTCATTGCTGCAAATATTGCCTGACCTGCCAAAACCAGACCATATTGCGGCGGTTGATAAGTTCCTGAACCAATATAAAGATTTAACTGTTCTTCAAAAATCCGAAATAGCAGATGTGACATTGCGTGTCTTAAATCATGCAGATTTTGGCTATCTATTTGGCACTAACAGCCGAGCCGAATTGCCGATAAGCGGTACTTTGACCTCCACCTCTGGTGATTATCTAGTAAATGGTAAAATTGATCGTTTAGTTGTCCGTGATACAGAAGTTTTGGTGTTGGATTTCAAGACTAATAGGCCGCCACCAAAACASCYAGAAGACGTGTCCGATGTGTATTTGGTACAAATGGCCACATATCGCGATTTATTACAGCAAATTTGGCCGGATAAAAATATTAGATGTGCACTTTTGTGGACTGATGGTCCAAACTTGATGGAATTACCGGATAATTTATTGCAATCACAATAATGTTTTAACTGGACACCTTGACCTTTTGTCGCTTCATCACTAGCTAGCTTGCGTAGGTGCCAAAATAATAATTTACAAAGGCACATTTGCAAGGAGATAACTATGCCAACAATTGCTGTAAGTGACGCAAACTTCGAGACCGATGTACTAAATGCCGATGGCCCAGTATTGGTGGATTTTTGGGCTGAATGGTGTGGCCCTTGCAAACAAATCGGCCCAGCATTAGAAGAAATTGCCGACGAAATGCAAGGAACGGTTACTATTGCCAAAGTCAATATTGACGAAAATCCGGGCATTCCAAGCAAATACGGTGTACGTGGTGTTCCAACATTGATGTTGTTTAGTGGCGGTCAAGTAACCGCAACTAAAGTAGGTGCAATGCCGAAAAGTAAAATTGCTGACTGGTTAAGCTCAGCTGTTGATGCTTCTTAAAGTTAAAATTTCACCAACCAAATAAAGCGACCCAGTAATTAACAATCGCGTTTTGTCTTTACTAACGGACATAAAAGCGGTGTTAAGGTCGTGGTGGACTTTTGCAGTATAGCCAAGATGCAATACTCGTTGCGTCAACTCATCTACTGTTATTGGCGCTCTTGCGCCTAACAATGGTACCAGATGAATAATTGGATTAAACTCTTTAAACGGCAATAAAAAGCCAGATAAATCCTTGGTCGCCTGCATTGATAAAATCATTTCCAGCGGTAATGGTTCAATCCGGTTTCTTTCACGAATAAATTCCGCCAACGCAATTGCTGCATGCGGATTATGCGCCCCGTCCAACCAGACCTCGGTATCAGGCGGCAATTGTTTAATTCCACTAAGACGCTGCAACCTTCCTGGCCATGTTACCTGCTGCAAACCGTTAGCAATAGCTTCTTCAGTCCAGCCGAAATGCACAGCGGCGGCAATTGCTAAACCGGCATTTTGCACTTGCCACGAACCCTGCAATGCCGGCAGTGGTAAATCCAGTAATTGTGTTTCATCGCTCCACACCAACCGTCCATCTTCAAGCCGGCACGATATGTCTTCGTTTAAGAATTTCAATTCTGACTTTTGACGAGAAGCAATACGCTCAAACACGTCTTTAACGTCATTTGGTTGCGCAGCGCTTATTACCGGACATTGGTGTTTAATAATTCCGGCCTTGGCTTTGGCAATACCGGCAATATCTCTTCCCAGCCAATCAGTATGCTCGATGCTGATCGGGGTGATCAAACATAATGTCGGCTTAACTATAACATTGGTTGCATCAAGCTCGCCGCCTAACCCAACCTCAATAATTACCAGATCAGCAGCAGTGCGTCTAAAGGCAATAAACATAGCAAGGCAAAGCAACTCAAACTCGGTCGCCGGAGCATTATCATTTATTGCCTCGACCTCCTCTAGCAAATCGGCCAATGCCGCATCAGATACCTCTTCGCCGGCGATAATATAGCGCTCGTTTAAGCGGATAAGATGCGGGCTGGTATGCACGTGAACCGTTAAGCCTTGTGCAATTGCCATGGCTTTGACAAAGGCAATGGTAGAGCCTTTGCCATTACTGCCAGCTACGTGGATAATTGGCGGCAATGATAAATGCGGATTGCCGGCTTTCGCCAATAATTCATTCATTCGACCAAGGCCAAGGTCAATCTCTTTTTGGTGCAATAAGGCAAATCGCTGCAAAGCAGAGCTGATACGCTCGGCTACGTTCATGCAGCGGACTTTCGTAATAAAACCCGCAAATATTGACCAATAGTTCGAGGTAAATTTTTACGCTCAACTACAGCATCAATCATGCCATGCTCCAGCAAATATTCCGCCCGCTGAAAACCTTCTGGCAGTTTCTCGCGAATAGTTTGCTCGATCACTCTTGGCCCCGCAAAACAAATCAACGCCCGTGGTTCGGCCAGATGCACATCGCCAAGCATGGCATAAGATGCAGTAACACCGCCAGTGGTTGGATCAGCCAAGATCACCATATATGGCAGGCTTGCGTTCTTTAGTTCTTGTAATGCCAAAGTGGTGCGTGGCATTTGCATTAGCGATAACGCGCCTTCTTGCATTCTTGCGCCACCTGCCGATGTAAATGCCAGCAAAGGCAGTTTGCGACGAACAGCTTCTTCAGCTGCGCGGATAAAGCCCTCACCCGCAGCCATGCCTAACGAGCCGCCCATAAAGTTGAAGTTCTGCACAAAAACCACAGCCTCAATGCCGTCAATTTTACCAACGCCGACCGAAACAGCGTCCTGATCGCCGGTCTTGGCTCTGGCCAGTTTTAAGCGTTCAGTATAGCGTTTATGATCACGAAATTTTAATGGATCAGCCGGCACCGGTGGTAGTTCTATTGGTTCCCATTTTTCATCATCAAATGTATAGCTAAACCGTAATTGCGGCCCGATACGCATATGATGACCAGCCGGAGTAACATGCAAGCCGGCCTGTAGGTCGGTATGAAATACCATTTCGCCAGACATCGGACATTTGATCCACAAATTTTCCGGCGTATCACGTTTGGAAAAGATTTTTTTCATCCCCGGAGGGGTAAGTTTATCAAGCCAGTTCATTAGAATGCATTACTCTTTTTATTGCATGAGGACGGTGTAATAGCGCAAGGTATACTAAAAACACTGAATCAAACTATATTTTTAGTATACTTTATCTTCTGGATCCATCAACTTATCCAAAAAGCTTTTGAGTGGCCGCATTTGCTCACCACAAAACCGCATACACTTTTGTTGGCAAATGCTTCAGACCAACTTTTTGGGTCGATGGAGTATAATTATTATTCAAGTTTTGTCCAAATTTGCGCTTTACAGATCGGGCCAACACAACCCTTTACCTGTAAAGTTCCATCGCTAAGTTTCTTGATTGAAGAGCGATAAGTTTTACCTTCGCTGGCATCATAAATCTTGCCTTTGCTCCAGTTTTTACTTTTTTTCTGGAAGCTCCAGATCATTTGTATTCCCATTACACTGCGCTCACGTAACGCTATATCAGGGTTTTGCTCGTCAAGTTGGCTCGCATCTTCGACCCAAACTAACGTTCCGCAAGGAGTGCCATCACCACAATCAGCTATTTGCACGTGTCCAGTTTTTGATTCGGTCAACCATAAGCCATTAACATCATGTGGATTAGCCATCGCCGGTGCAGCAGCTAATGAAAAAAGAACGGCAATTACTGGAATAGAGATTTTCATAATAGGTTTCCTTAAAGTAATAATTATCGGGACAATAGCAGATCAATAGATCGTTCGTCTAGCTTTTGCTTCTGACCGCTTTTGCCAACTTCGCGGTTAATTTTAAGGCCGCTTTTACACCGCTGTTATGCATTGCTGCAACAATAGCGCTACCAACCACTACCCCATCGGCACAAGCCGCAATCATTTGCGCAGTTTGTGGTGTTCGCACCCCAAACCCTACAGCCACCGGAAGATCGGTGTGTAATTTAATATTCTGCACTGCATAGGCGACCGCTATAGCATCAGGAACCGCATCACCGGTAACTCCGGTGACCGAGACATAATAAACAAAGCCGCTTACTCCTGATAACACCTTTGGCAACCGCTCTCCGACAGTGGTCGGTGCAATAAGACGGATCAAAGCAATATCATTTTCGGTTAAGGCCTGGGCAAATGGTTCGCTTTCTTCAGGGGGCAGATCAACAATGATCATGCCGTCGACACCTGCTTTGCTCGCTGCCTTGGCAAAAACCTGCCAACCCATGTGATGCACAGGATTGGCATAGCCCATTAAAATCAGCGGTGTATCGGGGTGGAGTTTACGAAAATCATTGGCCAAAGATAAAACCCCCGCCATTTTTGTATCGGCCAATAATGAGCGTTGCGCTGCTTGTTGAATTGTTAAACCCTCGGCTACCGGATCGGAAAACGGCATTCCTAATTCGACAATATCAGCACCGGCATCGGGTAAGCCTAATAATAACTCACGAGAAGTAGCCAGATCAGGGTCTCCGGCCATCATATAAGCAATGAATGCGCTTTGGCCATTTGCAGCTCTTTTGGCGAAGGCAGCAGAAATACGACTGATGCTCATATTTCAACCCCTAAATGGCCAGCAACTGCAAATACGTCCTTATCGCCACGTCCGCACATATTCATGACGATTAAGCCGTCTTCGCCCAGCTCGACGGCCAGATCACCCACTCTGGCCAGTGCATGAGCTGGCTCTAATGCTGGGATAATTCCTTCAAGGCGGGTGCATAATTGAAATGAATCCAAAGCTTCTTGATCAGTGGCGGACAGATATTCAACCCGGCCAATATCATGTAAATAAGAATGCTCCGGGCCAATTCCCGGATAATCCAGACCAGCAGAAATTGAATGAGCATCAGCAATTTGCCCATCATCGTCTTGTAACAGATATGTCCGGTTGCCGTGTAATATTCCCGGTTTTCCACCGCTCAAAGATGCCGCGTGTTTAGTGGTATGCAAACCCTTACCGGCGGCCTCTACCCCGATAAGGCGCACCTGCTTGTCGTCTAAAAATGGATAAAATAAACCGATGGCATTAGAACCACCACCGATACAAGCAACGCAAGCATCAGGTAAGCGGCCTTCTCTTTGCATGATTTGCTCTCTTGCTTCACGGCCAATAACTGATTGCAAATCACGAACCATTTCTGGGTATGGGTGCGGGCCGGCAGCAGTACCTATCACATAAAAAGTATCATCAACATTGGTTACCCAATCACGCAAAGCTTCGTTCATTGCGTCTTTTAAAGTGCCGGTTCCTGATGTTACCGGAATAATTTTAGCACCAAGCAATTTCATTCGAAATACGTTTGGCTTTTGCCGCTCAATATCGGTGGCTCCCATAAACACCACGCATTCAAGACCAAACCGTGCTGCCACCGTTGCCGTGGCTACGCCGTGTTGCCCGGCTCCGGTTTCAGCAATAACTCTGGTTTTCCCCATGCGTTTAGCCAATAATACTTGCCCAAGGCAATTATTTATTTTGTGCGCACCGGTATGGTTCAGCTCGTCGCGCTTAAACCAAATTTTTGCGCCGCCAAAGTGTTCCGATAATCGCTCCGCATGATAAATCGCACTTGGCCTGCCAACATAATCTTTAAGGTATCCGTCCATTTGTTCGATAAATACCGGATCAGTCTTTGCCTTTTTCCATACCTGTTCCAACTCCAGCACCAAAGGCATTAGAGTTTCTGGCACATAACGGCCGCCAAAATCACCAAATCGACCTTGTTCATTGGGAGTGTTATTATTACTCATCAGAGCCTCGAACTTTTGCACAAAATGCCTGCAACAGGCTCTCATCTTTTAACCCTATGCTGCTTTCAACACCAGATGAAACATCAACCATTYTTGYACCGCTTTGSSWRATAGCCTCTGYRACATTTTGCGGYGTCAGKCCKCCAGCMAGYAAAAATGGTCGMRAAGGKTTARCKTGMYYYAGYAGYGACCAATTAAAAGCAATTCCCAAACCACCCTCACGGCTAGAGTCAGCCGGCGGTCTGGCATCAAACAAAAACTCGGCTGCGGTGGTCGAATAACGATCAGCATCAGCAATGTCTTTGGCGCGGGCAATTGCAAATGCTTTGATGATTGGTATGCGGTGCTGTTTCCACAAGGAACGCACTCGTTTTGGGCTTTCATTTCCATGTAATTGCAAAAAATCCGGTTTGATATTGCTGACAATTCGCCTTATCAACTTATCGCCAGGATTAACCACAACCGCGACGATACGCGCTCGCCCGCGAATGATTTCAGCAAACTCTGCTGCTTTTTCCATACCCAGCAGGCGCGGACTGTTTGGCGCGAACATCAAACCAATTCTCTCAACGCCCAGATCAAGCGCCGCCTGAAGCCCGGTGTTTTCAGTTATTCCGCACACTTTGATAATAGTCATAAATGATGATCCTAAAACAATAAGGCACCAGCCTTGGCCGGTGCCTTATAAAGTTCAAAATAAAATAGAATAAATTACAAGAAAATCAAGAACTACGCGAAGCATCAACCTTTTGACGCAAAGCTTTTCCAGCCTTGAAAAACGGCACTGATTTAGCCGCTACTTTGACCGATTCGCCAGATTTGGGATTACGCCCAATTCTTGGATCGCGGTGGCGAACCGAAAACGCGCCAAACCCACGAAGCTCAACCCGGTCACCTTTTTCTAACGTCGCCGAAATTTCATCAAATACAGTTGCAACAATTCGCTCAATATCCCGTTGGAATAGATGCGGATTTTCTTCAGTTAATTGCGCAATAAGTTCAGACTTTATCATGTGCTTACAATCCCCTTATGTTCACACCATCATATTAACCACAAGCTGACATTTTGAACTTGTGCTAGTCAATACGCTTTTACGTATTGATTATGGTAAAGGTCTATTATCCTAAAACAATAAGGGGCCGGAAATTCCGACCCCTTATCTTCTATTAAATGCAGTAATTAGTCTTCTTTATCAGAAGCACCTTTTAGAGCTTCACCAAGGATATCCCCAAGTGATGCACCAGAATCTGTTGAACCATATTGTTCAATCGCTTCTTTTTCTTGTGCCATTTCTAATGCTTTGATCGACAGTGATAGTCTACGTGTTGATTTATCAACACTGGTAATACGAGCATCAACCTTATCGCCAACTGCATAACGCTCTGGGCGTTGCTCGGAACGATCACGAGACAGATCAGATTTGCGAATAAACGCTTTAACCTTGTTATCGTCACCTAACGTTACTTCAATACCACCAGTAGTTACTTCGCTTACTATGCAGGTAACAGTAGCACCGCGATTAAAGTCGCTGCCTGATACTGGATCTTTTTCAAGTTGTTTGATGCCAAGCGAAACCCGCTCTTTGTCAGTGTCAATATCCAAAACCTTAGCAGTAACAGTATCGCCTTTTTTATAGTCAGCCAAAGCTTCGTCGCCAGAACGTGACCAGTCGAGATCAGATAAGTGAACCATGCCATCAATCATGCCATCAAGGCCAACAAAAAGACCAAATTCGGTAATGTTGCGAACTTCACCACTAACAGTAGAGCCTACCGGATTGGCACTAGCAAATGCGCTCCACGGATTATCAGCGCACTGCTTGATACCTAATGAGATGCGGCGTTTTTCTGGATCAACTTCCAGCACTACAACCTCAACTTCTTGCGAAGTAGAAACTATTTTACCCGGATGAACATTTTTCTTTGTCCAGCTCATTTCACTAACGTGAACCAACCCTTCAATTCCGGCCTCAAGTTCAACAAATGCACCGTATTCAGTAATATTAGTAACACGGCCAGTAAAACGTGATTCAAGCGGGTATTTAGCCACCACTTCTTCCCATGGATCAGCTTCAAGCTGTTTCATACCAAGCGAGATACGCTGGCTTTCAGGATTGATTTTGACCACTTGTACTTTAACTGTATCGCCAACATTTAATATCTGACTTGGGTGATTGACCCGGCGCCAGCTCATATCGGTTACGTGTAGCAAACCATCAATACCGCCAAGGTCAACAAAAGCACCGTAATCAGTGATGTTTTTAACCACACCTTCACGAACTTCTCCTTCGTGTAGTTGGTTGATCAGTTCGGCACGTTGTTCAGCGCGGCTTTCTTCCATAATGGCTCGTCTGGAAACTACGATATTTCCCCGTGGACGATCCATTTTYAATACAGCAAACGGCTGRRYYARRCCCATAAGMGGCCCWAGRTCACGMACYGGRCGAATRTCAACTTGWGAWCCCGGCAARAACGCACTGGCTCCAYCAAGRTCAACKGTAAAGCCACCYTTWACMCGWCCAAYRATMACWCCATCAACCGGCTCTTCTTTGGCRAAKGATTTYTCRATCWKATCCCAWGCTTCTTCTCTRCGAGCTTTTTCRCGGGACAATACTGCGTCACCAAGRGCATTTTCYACCCGATCCACATAAACATCTACTTTGCCGCCAACCACGACTTTTTTKGCTTCYTCYTCRGAAAACTCACGCATTGGTATGCGACCTTCGGTCTTTAGACCGACATCAACAATTACAAATTCATTTTCGATTGCTGCAACAAGTCCGCTAACAACGCGACCTTCTAATACTTGCTGTCCAGCCATGCTGGCATCAAGCATTGCTGCAAAGTCTTCTTGGGTTGGGTTTAAGCTGTCCATAGTAGATTCAGTCATTTGGTAATAATTCTTTCAAAAACAAACAAAGGCCAACCGGTTATACCGGCGGTCTCATCGCAATATTGCAATGTGGGGTTAAAATTGYGCTTTACYGRTCTTTGKAAGTAGACTGTTTGAATTTCGTCGACATATAACATAAGTACCAATATCAACGTTCAGTCCATTTTCCGTTCAACCCATTGCCGGGCGACCTGAAACGCAGCGTCTATACTCAACTTACTGGTATCAATCAAGTGGGCATTTTCCGCCATTGTCATTGGCGCGTTATTTCTGGCAGCATCACGGGCATCTCTTTCTTGTAATTGCGCTAACATTGCCTCGGCCGTTATCTGTTGTCCGCTTTGCAATAATTCTTGCCGGCGACGCTCAGCTCGCACTTGTTCGCTAGCGGTAATCCACAATTTTACATCAGCATCAGGACAAATAACAGTTCCAATATCACGACCATCAAGAACAGCTCCATCGGGGCTGTTGGCAAAGCTGCGTTGCACATCTAACAAGGCATCACGAACTTTTGGCAGCACCGCAACTTTTGAAGCGGCCAGACCAATGTGCGCCAGCCGCAATTCTTCAATTTGCATAATTGGCAAAGATAAGTTCTTTGCCAGYTTGGHTATTGCATTTTGGTCATTCAGATCAACGCCTGCTTGTAAGGCMGCYCTKGCCGTGGCGCGATACARCAGRCCGGTGTCTAGGTAYGGTAAGCAAAAATGCGCCGCTAATTTACGAGCCAAGGTACCTTTGCCCGAAGCCATTGGCCCATCAACAGCAATGACTAATGGYTTTGCGGTAGTTTTCRCAACCATCTTTGCTCCTAAGTTTTGCATATCGGCGATAAACCCCGGATATGATGTAGCAATRGARCTACCATCAGCAATAGATATAGGTAGGTAAGAGGCCATACCTAAAACCAAAGCGCACATGGCAATTCGATGGTCTTCATCTACAACAAAATCTTGCACTTTGTCCAAAGGATTGATCGGTCCAAATACCGAGCCTATGCCGTCAATTTCCACCCAATTGGCACCACTACGCACCACAACACCATTATCGCTTAGCAGTTTTTCCATTTTTGCAATGCGATCACTTTCTTTTACTCGTAATTCGCCAATTCCCAAAAACCGTGAAGTTCCTTTGGCAAAGGCAGCCAACAACATCAACGCTGGATATTCATCGATCATAGTTACAGCTAAATCAGGATCCGGCGATATTGGAGATGAGCCACCAGCCATTACTCGTAAATCTGCAACTTTTTCACCACCTGAAATTCGTTCATTTTGCAGGTGTATTGCGTACCCTGCTTGTTGTAATGTTTGCAACATTCCGCTTCTAGTTGAATTAATCATCACATTTTTAATGCAGATATCACTATCAGGAATGATCAAAGCGGCAGTCATCGCAAAAGCTGCCGAAGACGGATCACCCGGTACGACAATGTTTTGAGCCTGTAATTCTGTCCGCCCGTTCAAGGTGATCTGCCGGCCATTGCCTGATAATTGTTTTGTTTGCAGATCAGCACCAAACAAAAGCAACATGTTTTCGGTGTGATTTCTGCTAGGCCCCGGTTCATCAATGATAGTTTGACCATCACAATTTAATCCTGCCAACAATAAAGCCGATTTAACCTGCGCCGAAGCCACGGTAAGAGTATGATGAACCGCAATTGGTGTTGAATTGCCACAGACCTTAATTGGCAAACAACCATCATTACTATTGGTGTTCAGTCCCATTAGAGCCAGCGGTTGCAAGACCCGCCCCATTGGACGTTTTGAGAGGCTTTCATCACCAATAAATTCTACTTGAATATTATGACCGGCAATTAAACCCAAGCAAAGGCGAATGCCGGTTCCAGCATTACCAAAGTCTATTGCTTGTTTGGCAGAAGTAAAACCAGCGGCTCCAACACCGGTGACTTTCCATTTGCCGTAGCTTAGCTTTTCAACCTTGGCACCTAATGCTCGCATGGCATTRGCKGTTGCCAAAACATCRCCGGACTCAAGYAGACCGCTGATGATGGTTTCRCCKGTWGCTAYGGCTCCTAACATCAAGGCSCGATGTGATATCGATTTATCCCCAGGTACCGTAATCGTGCCAGCRAGGCGAAACGCCGGRTGTGARGTTATTTTGGCAAATTTTRTKTTATTGTTACTGAAATGCACGTTTTGCCCCATAAATCTATTTNANCACCTATGCCTAGACTAAAAAAAYTGCTGATAAACTGTTTTCTTTGCAAAATGGTTTTGACAGTCAGGTTCGATCATGGCAAGCGACCAAGCATAAACTTATTCTAATATTTTTCACATAAGGGTGGGAAGATGGCTAAAGCTGATTTGGGCGACAAACGTGTTTGCGCGGAATGTTCTGTAAAATTTTTTGATCTTAAAAAACGTCCCGTTGTTTGTCCWAARTGTGRRTTTTCTTTYGACCCSGATATAACYCGYCGMCAAASCCGTAAGGYKCCACCSGCGGACGARCCAAAAGAAGAAGTCGAAGACGAAGAAAGCGATTCTGAAACAGAAGCTGATGATCAAAAAGAGCTAAGCCTTGATGATGCTACAATTATTAGCACCGGATCAGATGATGGTGATGAAGGCAGCGATACGGCCAGCGCCAGCACTCTTCCTGATGGTTATTCCGAAGAAGGCGTTGAGGACGAAACCGATAATCTTGTCGAAGACGAAGATGAGGACGCCAAGATAGTTGACGAAGAAGARCCAGAARRYCAATAAGYTTTTAYTGGCTGGTTATGAAARCTACTAAACCAGCCARTAATTTGGTTCTYTTGATAATTSTTTAGCGYGGYACCTGCACAACATGTGGGTATGGAATTGAGATATTTTCTTTATCAAAAGCTTCCTTGACGTTTTTCATRCCGTCAAAATAAACRCCCCAATAATCACCACTTTTACACCAAACTCTGGTGACTATGTCTACTGATGAATCGCCGTGCGCCATGACACCAGTAAAGACATCAGGGTTTTTCTTAACCCGAGCATCTTCACGCAAAGTGTCTTCGATGATTTTCATCGCCGTGCTGATGTCGTTTTCGTAATCAATGCAAAATGTRAAATCGACACGTCTTGTACCATTAGACGAATAATTCGTAATAACATCACCCCAAGCACTACTATTTGGAACGATAACTTTCTTATTATCGCCAGTAGCTAAAACAGTGGTGAAAAGATTTATATCTTTAACCGAACCTGCTTGCCCGGCAACTTCAACAAAATCACCCATTTTGTATGGACGAAATAAAATAATCATCACCCCAGCAGCTAAACTAGACAATGTTCCTTGTAAGGCCAAACCAATTGCCAACGTGGCCGCGCCCATTGCTGCAACCAATGAGGTGGTTTGCACCCCAAAGCGGCCTAGCACCGAAATAAGAACTACTGCCATAATTCCGTAATAGGCTATTGAGGCAAAGAAGTTAGCAAGAGTTGTGTCTACCCGTTTTGATTTATCGGAGCTTTTAACAATCATCTTGCGAACAGTGCCGGCAATGATCAATCCAACAACAAAAATCGCTGCTGCTAATATAACGCTGGTTCCGGTATCTATTGATCGCTCAATAATAATATTTAGAGTATCTTTGTTCATAACTTCTGTAGTGTTTGCAATCAGGTCTTTCACCGGTGATTGAGTTGTAATATTTGTAAAATACATGGTTTATTTCCGTCTGTTTTGAGTTTGCTCTTTGCTTAACAGAAAAAAAATTGCGGTAAACCTTAATATTCTACTTTTTACTTTAGGGGTTACTTCTTACAAGCCTAACTCCAAGCGTTTTTTCTTACTTAAATTCAACGATGCCAAATGATGCGATTCGGTTATATAGCTTTTTAGCTCATCATCACTTAAACCCGGCCTCGCGTAATGCTGTATCCATTTCATACCTCGGCTGGCAAAGTACGGCGCACCACGCAAGCCCGGTTGATCTTTTAAGTTTTCAAACACCAGTTCCGAGGTCTTAAAGGTAAATGCTGGCTCATTTTCACCCCAACCACCGATGGCAAAAACCTTGCCGCCAACCTTCCAGACATAACTGCCACCCCACTGAAACACCATTTCCGTGGCTGACAGAGAAGCGCAAAACTCATTAAATTCGTCATAGGTCATAGGTTTATTTGCTATTCTAAATCCGTGGCAGCAAAAGAAAATGTCTTGGCGCAATATTCACAAGTCATTTCAACGTTACCCGTTTCAGTAACCATTTCCTTGCGTTCGCCACGGGTGAAGTTACTCAAAATTTCTTGCAAGCGGTCTTTGGTACAAGTGCAGCGTTTATAAATTTTAAGCGGCTCAAATGCTCGCACCCCTTGTTCATGGAATAACCGTAACAGCAATGTTTCTGTATCTAGCATTGGATCTGTCAGCTCATCAGCAGTTATGGTTTTCACCAACGCCAAAGCAGTTACCCATGCGTCTTGCTCATCATCATCACCATAATTGTCATCGTCATTACCGCCAGCAATTCGTTGCATGAACAACCCACCGCCGCGCCATTTGGTAATGCCGTCTTCGTTTGTGTGCCTAGCAATCGCAATAATCAATTTTGATGGTAATTGCTCTGATTGTTTGAAATAGGTTTCAGCGGTTTTTGCAAAGCTTTCCGGCTCAAGTGAAGCAATGCCCTGATAGCGGTTTTCGGCCTTACCCGGATCAATGGTCAAAGCAAACTGCCCATCGCCCATTAAGGCTTGTAGATCAGGTTGCGTCATATCAGGTAATTTCTGCTCATCTACACGAATATAGCCTCTAACCCCACCATCCGTGGTAAAGTCACTGACCAAAAATGACACTGGCCCAGAGCCACTAGCTTGAACAATTACCCGACCATCAAACTTTAAGGACGAACCGGCGGCAATAGCTGTAATAACAGCCTCGCCCAGTAAAACCGCCACAGTTTCAGGTAAGTCATGCGGGCTTAACAGATCATCAAGTACCGAGCCAAGTCTAACAATTCGTCCGCGCACCGGTTGGCCTTCGAGGTGAAATGGTGTGACTAAATCATCTTTGGAGTTTTGAATATTATCGCTCATAATTTGCCAAAACAGTATTTAAGTATTGCTTTTTGCACATGTAAGCGGTTTTCAGCCTCATCAAACACCAATGATTGCGAACCATCTATTACTTCGGCGCTTACCTCTTCGCCACGGTGCGCCGGCAAGCAATGCAAAAACACTGCATCTCTTGCCGCGCGCTTCATCAATGATGTATCTACTTGAAATGGAGATAATATTTTCAATCTGCTATTTGCATCTTTGTCGCCCATCGAAACAAAAGTATCGGCAATAACTACATCGACGCCAGTAACTGCGGCCACTGGGTCTGTGGTTAACTTGATGTCAGCTCCGGCGTTTATCGCATAACCAATATCGTCTTGGTTGGCGGCAAACTCTTCAGGACAGCCAAGACTAAGCGAAAATCCAAATTTCGGCGCGGCGTGCAAGAAGCTGCTGGCGACATTATTGCCATCACCAACCCAGGCTAGTTTCAACCGTGACAGATCRCCCTTATGTTCTTGTAAGGTCATCAGGTCAGCCAATATCTGACAYGGGTGCGAGCGATCAGTTAACCCGTTTATTACCGGAATACTGGCCGCTTGGGYTARYTCMASCAARGTTTCATGRGCATTRCAACGGATCATAACHCCATCAACATARCGCGATAAAACCTGCGCAGTATCGGCCAYGGTTTCGCCGCGCCCTAATTGCATATCCGCCGAAGACAACACCATCGAGCTGCCACCTAATTGCCGGATCGCCATATCAAAGCTAATTCGGGTACGGGTCGAGCTTTTCTCAAATATCATCGCCAACATAATACCGGVCAGYGCTGGCTCAGGATCAACCGCACCTTTTGGTAGCCCAGCTCTGGCAGCTTTCATGCCTATTGCATCAGCAATTATCGCCTGTAARTCAGTCGCTGAAACATCGGTAATGTCGGTGAAGTTTCTAGTCATTAGYCARTTTCTTCTCTGATCTTTTGCAATGCATTGTCCAACTTGCCAATGGCCTCTGACGCATGCGCTTCGGTAATGATCAATGGTGGCGCCATGCGAACAACATTATCGCCAGCAGCACCGATAAGTAGACCCTCGTCGCGGGCTAAGTTTGCAACGGATTTGGCAACATATTTATCGTGTAGCTTTAGGCCGACCAACAAGCCCTTACCGCGAAACTCAACAACTATGTCATCATATTTATCGGCCAAGCTGGCTAATTGCTGTTTTAGGAAATTTCCGACCTTTACCACATTGTCCAAAGTTTCCGGCTTTGATACTTCGTCCCAAAGCGCAATGCCAACTGCCATCGCCAACGGGTTGCCGCCATAGGTRGAGCCRTGAGTDCCAACAACCATGTTTTTACCGACTTTTTCTGTCAGCARGAACGCACCCAATGGGAACCCGCCGCCAACRCCTTTGGCCACHGCCATGCCGTCMGGCTCRGCWYCBGYCCAYTGATRMGCAAACAWTTTDCCVGTKCGBCCRGYRCCGCACTGAATTTCATCATACADCAATAATGCGCCGGTTTCGTCACACTTGTCACGTAGCAAGCGCAAGAACTCGTCCGGTGCCGCCCGTAAGCCGCCTTCGCCCTGTACCGGCTCAATTAGAACCGCCGCAGTAGTATCGCTGATCGCATCAACAAACGCTTGCTCATCGGCAAAAGGTAATTGCGTAAATCCGTCCATTTTCGGACCAAAGCCTTTAAGGTATGCCGGATTACCACCAGCATTGATCGCCCCATAAGATCTGCCATGAAACGCGCCTTGGAAAGTTAGCACTTCGATACGTTCTGGCTGGTTGTTTTCAAAGTGATAACGCCTAGCAGCTTTTAACAAGCCCTCAATGGCYTCGGTTCCMGAATTGGTAAAGAACACCAGATCMGCAAARGTATCAGCACAGTACATATCGGCCAATTGCTCACGCATTGGMACTTCAAACATGTTCGAKACATGCCAWAGTTTTTGCGATTGCTGGGTTAAAGCTTCAACCAAARCCGGRTGRCAATGGCCAAGGGCATTTACTGCAATTCCAGCAATAAAATCCAACCATTTTTCACCATTAGARTCATATAAATAAACTCCCTCGCCACGTTCAAAWACCAAATTTGGCGGTGCGTAAGTCGGGATTAAATTACTGCTCATAAGAAACTCCAAAATATAATAAGCTTAAGATTTTAGCCGCCAGCCAGAGGCCAGAACAGCRTAACAAATAACGGCCAGAATAATATTTATMACGGCAACAAATACTGCACCAACCAAAACATTACCATCAGAAACTCCCGTAAACCCATAACGAAAGCCGTCGATGAGATAGAAAAACGGATTAAACTTACTAAAGCTTTGAAAGCTTTGTGGCAAAACAGTTATCGAATAAAATGTTCCTGATAACATGGTAAGCGGCAATAGAATAAAATTTTGAACCGCCGCCAAATGATCAAATCTATTGCCGGAAATTCCAGCCAATAAACCAATAATTGCCATCATTAAAACCGCATTTATTGCGAACCAGATAATCGCAGAAAAATGGTAAAACTGCACAGTGGAAATAAATGCCAAAGCAATTCCGGTTCCAATGCCGACTATAAGGCCGCGCATTGCCGCTCCGCCAGTAAACGCCAAAAACAACTCTAATGCAGATAATGGCGGCATTAGAAAATCAACCGAATTGCCTTGTACTTTGGAAATTATCATTGATGAGGCAGTGTTGGCAAAGGCTTGGTTTAACATTCCCATCATAATCAGGCCTGGTACCAGAAATTGTGCATAGCTGATCCCGTGAATCACCGGCCTTAATGTGCCAAACGCAAATTTGAATATTAAATAGAACATCAAAGCAGAAACTACTGGCGCCAATATTGTCTGAAATCCTACTTTGACAAAACGCTTTACCTCTTTGGAAAACAACGTCCAAAGRCCAAGCCAATTTACAATGCCAATRTTACGGACTTGAAAACTTTTTTGTTGAATATGCATTTAGCTGTTCTAGTGCTTAAAAAACTAAGGTACAATGCCTTTAAGGTAAAATGTTGTTTGGTTCAGTTTAATAAAAGTTGTGGATAATTTACTCCTGCATCTTGTGTGTTCCTCCACAACGGCTACAATACCTTGTGTATTTCGGGGAAATATAGCGATCACCGCTTGTTAGTTTTCAGTTAAAGACCGGCGGTAATTATTTTCAAACTCAAATCGGATTACCGATTAGATAAAGGGCAAACCAATGGCATGGACTGATGATCGAGTGGAAACCTTAAAGAAGCTTTGGACCGAAGGCTTAAGCGCCAGTCAAATCGCCAAAGAAATGGGTGGCGTTACTAGGAATGCAGTTATCGGTAAAGTGCACCGGTTAGGCCTTTCCGGGCGAGCCACTCCATCACGGCCACCGCGCGCAAGACCTCGCCCCAAAGCTGCTGCTCCACGCAAAAGCCCGGTCTCTAGTATTAAAACCTCGGCAGCTGCGCCAGCGGCTCGTCGTGAAGAGCCGCCGGCAGCACCGATTGAGCCAAAAAAGCTACCCAGTGGTGAGTTTGCTACCGTGCTGACATTAACTAACAAGTTATGCAAATGGCCAATTGGCGATCCAGCCAAGCCGGGCTTTAAGTTTTGTGGTCGAGGCTCAACCGAAAGCACTCCTTATTGCAAAGAACACGCGGCACAGGCCTATCAGCCACAAACCCGTCGTCGCCGTAAGCCATTACCAAAATCCGCGAATATTTTAGATTCTCTAGCTACACCAAGACAAAGCTATAATTAGTCTTAAAAACGAAGAAACAAAAACTACTTAAGCATTTCTTGGTCTTATCCGCTGAGTAAAACTAACAGAGCTTGAAAAAAGCAAACCCTATGGTTTGCTTAAGCGCTTCTATTGTTGTCACAAAACCCACGCTTCATTGGGCTTATCGTATATTCACCATGTCAAAGAGCCGCAAACTGGCTTAGACGCGCCATCTGCAACACCATTATAGCAAGCGAGGTCATAGCGGGTGTGGTTGAAACTTATCCCCTTTGATCAAGTGTCGGTAAGGGGCAATGAGTGCTAATTCTTTGCCAATTAACCCTCATTTTATGAGCAGTCTTTGCCAATGATTGCTAATTAAGGGGTAAGCATGAAGGGTCACGTGACCCTTATTTGCAATTCTTCTGTCTCGTGGTCAGATTGCTTCGCAGTGACCTCCGACAGGCGTCCTAACCGGCCGAGGTGCGGTCGCACCTAGTTAGTAGTATTCTGCAAAATGGTATGTTTTCTTCTCTCGCGGTGAAATACCCAAGCACCGTCATACTCCGACTTGTTCGCATCCAGGGATAGGTAAACTGGATCACCAGAATAAATCGTATGATGACGGTAGGTGGGGAGGTTAAATCTGCCCCGTCTCTTGAACATTTTTTCTTTATCCTATCGCAGGGAAACTCCGGTTAATCTACGACAATTCACCTCTTTACACCCAGGAACGCTAGAATAGTCATCATAACCAAACCAAATTTGTAAATTTCTATTACTGGCTTTTGCCGTCAGCAATACTTGCAAAGTATAATCAACTTGTTTTGAATTTCTGCTTGCGATAGCCATAGCATAATAGGTAATCTCCTCAGTATATGCCTTACTCGGAATTTTCTTACACTTAACTTGAATCCGATTTAAAAACACGGCAACCGACAAAGGTATACAGACTCGCTTCATGATTTTTGCTTTATTTGCACTAATTGGTGTTGCTGCGAAAGATAAGCCAAGAAAAGCAATGGCTATCGCACCTGCTTTGATAAAATTATTCATTGTATTCTCCAAACAGAAACCCCTCACCCGGCACAAGTACTACAGGTGATTATTGCAGTCAATAATACCTATAGGCAAATGAAACCATCAAGCCATGAGCTTTTATTTTATTACTCAAGTAATTCCTCTCTTGTTGTGAGTTCTGTAAAGACAAACTCAAGTAAACTTCTATTTCTCTTTAACCTAAAATGTTCAAGCGTGTGATTATAGGGTTTACTTTGCCCTATTAGCACAGACTCTATTTACAGCCTGCTCGAACAGCAATCCATACTTCATAATGACAAAGCCCTTGACAAATTCGCTGCGCTTGCTATTTATCAAATAACTTTGATTTACAAAGTACTTTATAGGAGATTAAAATGAGTACCGAGAAAATGCAAGAAGACATCAACTGGATCAAGCAAATGGCTGAAGAGGGGCGAGACGCGCCACTTAGTGGCAGCTCAATCGGCGTATGGTGGGCAATACTAACCTCGTTGATGATGTTGCTCCATTGGGCGACGTTAAGTGGTTATATGCCATTTGCCATTCAATATATCGGCTTAGGTTGGCTATCTTATGCTGTGCTTGGGTTTATCGGCACTATAGTGCTGGGCAAGAAAATCCAACGCAAAGGTGGCGCACGCTCTATTAATGATCGAGTGTTAAGTGCAACATGGGCAATGTTCGGAGCCGGCATCAGCACCTTTTCCATTGGCGTTGTGATAGCCGTATTTGTAACAGAAATCCCATATTGGTTGTTTAATGTTATCATGCCGGTATCATTTATTGGCTACGGAATTGCCAATGGCATTACTGCGGTGCTTTCAAAGAACAAAATCAGCACCCTGTCGGCAATAGCAAGTTTTGTTCTTGCTCTGATTATGATGACTATGTTGAACAATGTTAACTTGTACCTAATAGCAGCAATAGGCGTTCTTGTTGTGATCTTGCCGCCATCATTATTGTCAGAAAAGACAAGAAAATGAGTGCCTTTAATGCCGATGATCTTGATCCGGTGATCCACGGTAAATTACGTCTAGGGGTGATGGCATATCTTGCCAGTGCTGGCTCTGCCAGCTTCACCACTCTACGGGAAAAAACCGGCAGCACAGATGGTAATTTATCGACCCATTTACGTAAACTTGAAGATCGGGGCTATATCAAAATTACTAAAAGCTTTGAAAACAGAAAACCGCTTAGCTTGGCCAGCATGACTGACAAAGGGCGAGAAAAGTGGATAGATTATTTGGGTAAAATGCGTGATCTGTTAGGGAGTAACACATCATAAAGCCTAAGTTATTCCTCGATAAAACCTCCATAATATAATTGTATCAGACAGGTTGCGGTTTACATTTTTATCGTTTATCGCTATGTATGAAAAATAAAGCAACGGGGTAATATTATGAGTTATGCAACTAACAATGCCGCCACTGGTCGTCACATCATGCCAGATCTGGTGCGATCATTTGCTATTATCGGTATTGCTTTGGTTAATGTTGGGCTGTTCGCCTATCCAATGGAGTTAAGTTATTTTGATGGTGGCTTCCAAACCGTCGCTGATAGCTGGGCGCATTTTTCTGTTAATTCGCTATTCTCGATGAAATCATACAGCCTGTTCTCGTTTATGTTCGGAGTTGGTTTTGCTTATCAAATTCAATCAGCAAGTCGATCAGAAGCCGGATTTGGCGGCAGGTATTCCAGGCGCATTATTGGGCTGCTGGTATTAGGCTTGGCGCACATCGCTTTTGCTTTTCAAGGTGACATTTTATTACTGTATGGCCTAATCGGCATGCTGTTGTTTTTCTTTAGAAATACCAAAGTAAAAACCCTTTGCTGGACGGCTGGAGTTTTCATTGTATTGCAAGTTTTGCTTGGCTTGCTGCTGGTTGGCTCTATCTGGGCTGGACTTAACTACGCCCCTGAAGAAATGGCAGCAGCTGCCGATGAACTGGCGGTCACTGCATTACAGTCCCGCGAGGCATTTGGCTCTGGAAATTTCATTGACAGTATCCATCAGCGTTTAGGCGAATATACGGCAGCAGCACCAATTTTCATCTATCAAGGCCTTGGAGTATTAGGGTATTTCCTATTGGGACTGGCTGCGGTAAAATCCGGTATAATCTCTGACCCAACAGCAAATATTTGGAAAAAGTTTCGCGGCTTTGCCCTGCCAATAGGTGTATTGGGAAGTGTCTATGGTGCATGGTTGATGATGACAGCAACTGAAATGATGTCGGTACAAATGATGGGCGGCATGGCAGTACTTGGGTTATTCGCGCCAGTTTCTACTGCTGGTTATTTGGGCATGATCGCATTGTGGGCAATTGGGCCGGCAACAAAAATAAAAACCTTTTTTGCTAGAGGCGGCACCGCCACTCTTAGTGCGTATTTATTGCAATCCGTATTGCTGTCACTGATTTTCAATAATTATGGGCTTGGCCTGTTTGGTCAATTAGGCGCGGCATATTGCATTGCCATCGCCTTGGCAGTGGCGGTATTTACCTTGGCATTTATGTCCATTTGGCGCAAAAAATTCAAACTAGGACCCGTTGAATATATCTTCCGCAGTTGGACATATTTGGGGAAAAGATAGCTATATCAATTGAACTTTTAGACACTTTGTAAGGTTCATTCTATAGTTGGCTTGTGAGCTACAATTGATTTCATTGTCCCATAATTTGGCGGAACAACCAGCGAACTGGCAAAGAAAAAAACTTGTGAGACATTCGCCACGCGAAAACCCAACTGTACAGCACTAAAATAAGCAATAATAAAATACCGGCCACATACAATACGGTGAAACTATTTAGCCCACTTTGTCCTTCAGGAATTAGGAAACCACCAATAACCAATGAACTTAAAGTTAATGCAACTCCCACTATTAGGCTAAAAACAATTACAAAAATCAGTAATCCCAAACCTAAAATTAGTAATACGCCAAGACAGACCATTACAACGAACAATGCTTTGGCAAACGTATTCGGCAATTCGATATACCAGTTTTTAGCTTTCATCACATCTGCATTGTCCAGCCTTCGACCCCCATTGCCGCTTGGCGTAGGGCTTCGGACAGTGTCGGATGGGCATGGCAGGTTCTGGCTATATCTTCGGAGGCAGCTCTAAATTCCATCGCCAAAGTTGCTTCGCCGATCATCTCGGATACATTGGCACCTAACATGTGTACGCCTAATATTTCGTCAGTTGTGGCATCGGCCAAAACTTTGATAAAACCATCGGTTTGATGATTTGCTCGGCCTCTGGAATTGGCAGCAAATGGAAACGCCCCTTTTTTGTAGGCAATACCAGCTTCTTTTAATTCTTCTTCGGTTTTGCCAACCCATGCCATTTCCGGCGAGGTATAAACCACCCCCGGTATCACATCATAATTCACGTGACCGGCTTTGCCAGCAATGCTTTCAGCGCAAGCAACCGCTTCTTCTTCGGCCTTGTGCGCCAACATTGGCCCCGCCGTGCAATCGCCTATTGCCCAAATATTGTCGGCAGCAGTTTTCCAATGATCGGTTTCGATAAAGCCTCTGGCATCTAATTTAACGCCAACTTCCTGCAAACCCAGACCCTCAGTTACTGGCCGACGGCCAATGGCCACCAAAACCACATCGGTTTCTATTGTCGTTATCTCGCCACCAGCAGCTGGTTCCATAGATAGCTTCAAAGTATTTTTCAGCTTCTCAACTGCCGTAACTTTGGTGCCAAGATGAAACTCGAAACCTTGTTTCTTGAGGATACGGGTTGCTTGCTTGGCCAGTTCGCCATCAGCTCCGGGCATGATACGCGGTAAATATTCTACCACTTTTACTTTTGCACCCAACCGCCGCCAGACAGAGCCAAGCTCCAGACCGATAACACCGGCACCGATCACCACCATCGACTTTGGAACTTTGCTTAGCGACAATGCGCCCGTCGACGAAACAATGCGTTCCTCGTCAATTTCAACACCGGGCAATGGGGTGACTTCTGATCCAGTAGCAATAACAATATGCTTGGTGATCAGTTCGGACTTTTTACCCTTGGCATCGGTTACTTCAACCTTACCTTTACCAGCAATCCGGCCACGCCCGGTAATATGAGTGACTTTGTTTTTCTTGAACAAAAATGCAATGCCCTTGGTTAGGCCATCAACGGTTTCGTCTTTCGACTTCATCATTTGCGGCAGATCCAGCTCAACACCAGAAACTTTAACCCCAAGGCCAGCCATGTGGCTGCCGGCAGCCTCGAACATTTCAGATGCGTGCAGTAATGCTTTGGACGGAATACAACCGACATTAAGACAGGTTCCGCCCAAGGTGGAGCCGCTTTCAACACAAGCAACCTTAAGACCCAGCTGACCGGCGCGAATGGCGCAATTATAGCCGCCCGGCCCGCCGCCAATTATTACAATGTCAAACGTATCACTCATGCCTGTTCCCCTTAGCCGCGAATCTAGCTCAAAGTGCAATTTGTCTTAGCTTTGGTCAATGGCCAAAGGTGCTATCACTCATTTTGCTAAGTAGTTTTCCCAGCTTAGCGCGGCGGTCAGTTTTGCCGATTGTACCGACCATCAACATCCCAACAAACACCGTATATTGCACCAAGGCCAGATCATCGGCAGTTTGCCGATCCAGCCGGTACAATTCGGCCAACAGCTCGGCGATGTAATTTACTCGCTGCGTATCCACCTCTCGCACCACTTTTGCCACGTCTTGATCAACAGCAGACCAACGCCGAATAGCGTTTTCCAGATCACCATCGGCTTGTAATACGTTCAGCCCCAAATCCTCAAGTCTTTGGCGAGGGTCATTTGCGCCAGCATTGGTTTTACTGATAATGTCTTTGGTTCTGCTGTCTTGCCAATGCTTGATCAAGGCGCTGACGAATGCCGCTCTATTGGTAAAATGATGATAAAAACTTCCCTTAGTTCGTTTGGCCGCTTCGCATAATAACTCGATACGAATTGCCTCCGGGCCGTTCTTGGAAAGCAGCTGTAATCCGGTTTCCAACCAGTCTGATTTACTAAACCTTGCCATTTATAACAGTCCGATAATTCCAAGACCCAATATAGGTAAGAACAACAACCATTGGGGAAAGTGTAGTGGCTTTAGGCGAAACTTTATAATCATTGCCAGACTTAACAAGAACACACTGGCCACCAGCAAAATAGCAGCCATCGCCAGCGCAATAAGTTGCGGCGTAAATGCAGCAATCAACAACATTACGCCAAACCCCAAAAGCGCCAAGGTCACAATGTGCCACGCATACCACAAAGTATATTTAGCAATATGGTTAAATTCCTCATCGGCCAAAAGCGGCCTTGCGGCAATTTTACCGCCAGCAAATAAATGCAATAAACAAACAGCAAATGCCAATATTGCTGAAGATAATAACCAGATATTGATCATAATTCGCTCCATCTTTGCGCCAAACCAATGGCATAAAGCAGACCGATAATCAGGCAGATGCTCGAGGTGATAATCCAAAATAAGCCGGAAAATTGTGTAACACCGAAAATGGCCGGAACAATAACCAAGCCTCTTATGATAAATACACTTGCGATCGCCAACAGCCCAAGCCGCAATAATGGCAGTGGCAAAAATTGCACCATTCCTGCGCCTTTAAGAGCGTAAAGCCCCCAAATAAATAACACAGCTGCGATCAGGCTTGTCACAATATATGGCCATGCCTCGCCCCGTTCGGCCATTTGCGCCATTTCCTCGCCCGCTCCGAAAAATCGCAACCAATTAGCCCCGCCAAACAATATCCCAACATGCAAGAAAGAGGCTATAAAGCTGGCACCTGCACCGGCTAATAAAAACGGGTTAATAGACGTGGTAATAGCCATCAATAATTCTCCACACTAAATACCGGCAAAAACAAAACCAGCAAATGATCATTATAATCAAAACGCCGAACTAAACGGTATTCTGAGTATATTTTATCTTTGTTATCCATCTACTTATCCAAAAACCGGTGCCCACTTTTTGGGTCGATGGAGTATATATTCACACCCCGCCACATCAGTTCTTGAGATAACATAACCTGCTCAAACGCAGGTGTTGGGGCGGGATATTTACTTAATTTGAGTATTTATCAGGCTTTCGCAAATAATACAATACCAAATGGTATGTTTGGCGGTTGTGTCCAGCTTCAGATGAAGTGAGGCAAACGACAATCGCAACCTCTCCAAATGATGGTAGACACACTAACTCACCTATCCTATTTATTTAGAAGAGCATATTTGTTGATCAACCCAGCCGCATCATAAGCAGACACAAACTGGTCTATTACTATGTAATACTCACTATGACTATTTCTTGTATCGAACTTACCATTTTTCGATAAATAAAGACGAGAGGTAGCTCCGCTACCATCCTTATATTTCACTGCTTTTTGAATTGTTCCATCCGCCTGTTTATATATTATGGCTTTTTCTCCTATGAACCTATCGCCTGCAAATTTGGCAATAACCAATGCGCCTTTTGGTATAGGTGGGAATGGGTCGTTTGATTGTTTTTCGGTCATTCCGTGGATATTAATTCTAAGTTTGGGTGTAAAATGTGTTGAAGCCCACGATCTTGAACCAACTGTTTGGTCTGGCAGGTAATAGTTTATAAAAAGTCGCTCTTTATGCGGAGATTGCAATCGAATGGCTTGGCCAAGACTCTCTAATGCATCTTTTGGAATTCGCATTTCTAAACGTACATCGACACTACGCTTTTTAGGGGAGCTTTGATGGGGGTGGCTTGTCACGTCTTTTATAATTTTATAATTGGGCAGTGGTGTAGGTTGTAATTGCTCGGCGTTCTTGCGAGGAAGTTTTCTCTCAAGGCGTTTTATTTCTTTTTTTGCGGATTTAATTTCGCGTTCAATTCTTTTCATCTCTTTTTCATGATCTGAAAGTGGTTCACCACAGCTGCCGAGTAACACGCCAACTAATGCGTAAATAATTAAAAGTTGCTTCATGTGGTTTAACCTTCACAAATTAACGTATTTTACGCTAAAGTAACCAGATCGCGCTGTATAGTGTATAAAACAAAGGGGCTGTCCTAAATAACTAGGGTCAGAACCTATTAATTGAGTGCATTAAGCGACCCTTATTACAAATTCGGCACTAGCTATTTCTATATAATAATTCATCAATATATCCCCTAAAAAATCGGTGGTTTTCAGAGATCGTCACATCTGTTACGATGTTTCTTTGATAATTGTTATTGGCTTAAAATCTCATGTTATTTCGACGCAAACCCAAAGCAAAACAAGAATCTAGTGATTATTCTTTGGCCAATATCCGCGCCAATATAATTGGCCATGATCATGTACTGCCCGGGCCATTTGGATCGCGGACGATGTTCTATGCTGATTATGTGGCTTCGGGCCGTAGTTTTCAGCCAATTGAAGAGATGATTTTCCGCCACGTATTGCCGCTTTATGCCAATACCCATACCGAGGCATCGGCCACTGGCCGCCAAACATCAGCATTTCGCGAGCAAGCCAGAGAGATAATCGCCAATTGCCTTAATGCCGGTGATGAAGATGTAGTGATATTTTGCGGTTCTGGCTGTACTGGTGCGATTGACAAGTTAATTCAAATTCTTGGACTAAAACTGCCAGAAGGATTAAGCGCCTATGGGATAGAGACAGCTATTGATCCCAAAAACCGTCCAATTGTATTTATTGGCCCGTATGAGCATCATTCTAATGACGTGCAGTGGCGCGAAACCATTGCCGAGGTGATAACTATTGAAGAAACCGACAATGGTTTACTAGATGTTGACGATCTTAAACGGCAGCTTGAAACCTACAAAGACCGACCACTTCTGATCGGTAGTTTTTCCACGGCCAGCAATGTAACAGGTATTATCACTGATCCGGTGCCGGTGGCCAAACTATTGCATCAATACAGCGCATTGGCAGCTTTTGACTATGCTGCTGCTGCGCCTTATGTCGGCATTGACATCAACCAACCAGATGGGGCGCATTTTGATGTGGTATACATATCGCCGCATAAATACCTTGGCGGGCCGGGTACGCCGGGATTGTTGGTGATCAAAAAAGACTGGGCAAATAATAAAACTCCAGTCATTCCCGGTGGCGGTACTGTATCTTATGTCAGTCCATGCGCACAAACATATTTTGATGATATTTGTCACCGCGAAGAGGGTGGAACTCCGGACATTATCGGCTCTATCCGGGCTGGTTTGGTGTTTGATCTAAAACAAAGAATTGGCAATGAAGTTATAAAAACTGCCGAACAGGATTTTGCCAAACAAGCCTTAAAGCGCTGGGGTGCGCACGATAATATTCAAATATTAGGCTCTAATACTGCCGATAGATTACCGATTTTTTCTTTTTTGGTAAAAAGCAACAATAAGTTTCTGCACTATAACTTTGTCGTAGCATTACTTGATGATTTGTTTGGTATTCAAGCCAGAGGCGGTTGTTCATGCGCGGGGCCGTATGGACATCGCTTGTTGGATATTGATCTTGAAACTTCGCAACAATACGAAAAAATAATAGCCACCGGGATTGAAGTGCTAAAACCCGGTTGGGTACGGGTTGGCTTTAATTATTTCAATTCAAAACAAGAGGCAGAACTATTGTTAACCGCCGTGGAGTGGATTGCCGATCATGGGCATTTATTACTGCCATTATATGATTTTGATTGTGGCAGTGGTAAATGGACACACCATTTACGTAAAAACGAAACCTTGCATCGCCTTGATAATTTGACGGGCGATCTTGAACAAGAAAACCCTGCAAAGACAATCGACGAGATGATCAAAATTGCCGATAGCCAAGTAAAAGTAGCGGCATCATTACCGGCAAAGTCCAAACCAAAAGAGCTTCAAGAAACCCCGGAACACCTTTTATGGTTTTTGCAAACCTGAGAGTTCAAGATTGCAGCTTGACAAGTACTTTAATATTAAACTAATTTGATTTAACATTAAAGTATTGAGGTTATCATGCAGTTTTCCAGAAGAAGTTTTATTCGTATTCTTGGCGGCAGCGCAATCATAATGGCACCGATTGCCTGCTCGCCCGGATCAGAAGCTCCCGACCCTACCGCCCCGTGGACAGACGCTGTCACGGCGAACAACCTGATTACATTTGCTCTTAGCCACGCACTGCTGGCTCCTAATCCGCATAATCGCCAGCCATGGATGGTACAATTACATGATGAAACAGCGGCGACTTTGTTTGTTGACCCAAGCAAAGACCTGCCAGAAACTGACCCGTTTGATCGCCAGATAACCATTGGTCTTGGCTGTTTCTTAGAAGTTTTAGCCATTGCCGCAAACAATCAAGGCTTTGAGGCCAAAATTGATTATTTTCCTGAGGGCTTTAATGAGCAAACTTTGGATAAAAAGCCAATAGCGGAAATTAAATTGCTACGAGTTTCCTCATTGCTACCTGATCCACTATTTAGCCAAATTCTCTACCGCAGAACCAATCGCAAACCATTTACCGAACAGCAAGTAACAGCCAAAAACTTGGCCGCAATCACCGAAAAGACTCTTGGAACAAACAACGGTTTTGCATCCTCTGCCGCACAAATTGAACAATTACGTGAACTTACCGTTGCCGCTGCAAAAATAGAATTTGAAACCCCACATACCTATATGGAAAGCGTCGATTTAATGCGAATTGGCTCTGCGGAAATAGCCCAAAACCCTGATGGAATATCAATAGATATTCCAATGATCGGTTTGCTTAAAGCATTTGGGATAGTTAGCAAAAAAGCCTTGGCAGATCAAACTTCATCAGCGTTCAAACAAGGCTTGAAACAATATTCTGATGCAGCGGCAAGCGCGGGAAATTTTGTGTGGATATCCACCAATACCAATACCAGAATTGACCAGATAGAAACTGGCCGCACTTATGTAAGGCAAAACCTACTGGCAACGAAACTAGGGCTTTCCATGCAGCCATTAAGCCAAGCCTTGCAGGAATATCCAGAAATGCAGCACTTATTGAAAGAAGCTCACACGATCACACAAACAGATGGCCAAAGATTGCAAATGCTAGCCCGAATCGGCTATGCTGCGACAGGTAATGCATCACCGCGCTTTCCTTTATCTGCGAAATTGATTGAACATGAAAACAACCAGCGCTGAATATGATGTGTTTCAAGTCTTTACCGAGATCGCAATCATCAATCAATTAGTCAAGACCGCCGTTGAAAGCTCACTGCCGGGTAAATTGCGCATGTCGCATTTTGGGGTAATGAGCCATTTCATCCGCCGCCCGCACGAGCAAAGCCCTGGCCATCTAGCCTCGTCTTTTCAAGTTACCAATGCCGCCATGACCAATACTTTGGGCAAGATGCAAAGATGGGGTTATGTTGATATTCGCAAAAACCCAAATGACAGCCGGGCAAAATTGGTTAGCCTTAGCGAAAAGGGAAGCAAAGCATATCAAGAGGCTTTTGAGACAATAATTCCGATTATGCAACAAATGTTAAAAGATGTGGATGCCGAAACCATTCTTGCACTGGAACCCGGATTGCGGGATTTGCGAATTAAACTAGACGCAAGCCGGAATTAAAGATCAAACAACAGCCGATCGGGGTTTTCTAGGCACTCTTTAACCCGGATCAAGAACGTCACCGCGCCTTTGCCATCAACCACGCGGTGATCATACGACAGCGCAATATACATCATTGGCCGGATAACAATTTCATCATTAACTACCATTGTGCGTTTTTGAATTGTGTGCATTCCCAAAATACCAGATTGCGGAGCATTTAGGATCGGCGTTGACATTAACGAGCCATAAACTCCGCCATTAGAGATAGTAAAAGTAGCACCACTCATATCGGCCATGGTAAGTTTTCCATCTCTGGCCTTAGCGCCCATATTGGCAATGGCTTGTTCAACTCCGCCCATGGATAGCGCATCACAATCAGTAATTACCGGAACCACAAGCCCTTTTTCGGTACCAACAGCTACGCCAATATCATAATGGTTTTTGAAGATCAGAGTRTCRCCATCAATTTCGGCATTTACTTCGGGAATGTCTTTTAAGGCTTGCACRCAAGCTTTGACAAAAAACGACATGAAACCCAATTTGATACCGTGCTTTTTTACGAACAGCTCTTGGTACTTTTTACGCGAGGCCATAATTGCCGTCATATCCACCTCGTTAAAAGTGGTGAGGATTGCCGCAGTGTTTTGCGCTTCTTTTAATCTTCTGGCGATGGTTTGCCGTAAACGAGACATTTTCACCCGCTCTTGGCGTGGGCCAGTTTCAACAGCAACAACCGCCGCCGGAGTTTTTGCCGCCGCAATTACATCGCCCTTAGTAATTCTTCCAGCTTTGCCGGTGCCAGCGATCGTTGAAGCATCAGCTCCGGTCTCGGCAATTTTACGCGCCGCCGATGGCATGGTTTTAATATCGCTAGCAGGTTTTGCTGCCACCGGTTCCGGTGTTGTAGTTGGTTTTTCTGTTGGTGCAGCTGCTTTGCCAGAAGTTGCTTTACCAGAGCCGGCCTCTAAAATCCCAATCAACGCTCCGATTTCGACCTCGTCACCTTCTTGGGCAACGATTTTGCTCAACACCCCGTCTTCAGGTGCAGATACTTCAATGCTTACCTTATCGGTTTCCAATTCGACCAGTATTTGATCTTTGACCACCGCATCACCTTCGGATACTGACCAAGAGGCAATAATGGCTTCGGTAACGGATTCGCCCAATACAGGCACTACAATATCGGTCATTTTTTAAGTTCCTTAGCAAATGCAAGATCAAGAAAAGCTTCTAGTTCGGCCAGATGAAATTTCATCGCGCCAGTTGCTGTTGAGGCCGAAGCCTTGCGGCCAACATAATGCGCTCTGGTATGTTTTGCGCCAATATTACGCAACACCCACTCCAATGATGGCTCAATAAATGACCAAGCTCCCATATTTCTGGGTTCCTCTTGGCACCATACCATCTCGGCGGATTTGAATCTGGAAAGCTCAAGGCGCAATGCTTTGGCCGGTACCGGATATAATTGCTCGACCCGCATTAGATATACATCATCAAGCCCGCGTTCTTCACGATATTGGAACAGGTCATAATAAACCTTGCCAGAACACATAACCACTCGGCGAATATCTTTATCAGCAACTAGTTTAACTTTACCGCGCCGTGATTTGATCTGCGCATCGTCCCATAACACCCGGTGAAAGGACGACCTGGCGTTCATATCAGCCAGATCAGAAACACAAGATTTATGCCGCAGCAAAGATTTTGGCGTCATGATAATCAGTGGTTTTCTAAAATTGCGGTGAATTTGTCGCCGTAGAATATGAAAATAATTTGCCGGAGTAGTACAATTTGCCACTTGCATATTGTCTTGGGCACATGATTGTAAATAACGCTCCATCCGCGCCGAAGAATGCTCCGGCCCTTGGCCTTCATAACCATGTGGCAATAACATTACCAAGCCGGACATGCGCAGCCATTTGCGCTCGCCACTGGAGAGGAATTGATCAACGATCATTTGTGCGCCATTGGCAAAATCACCAAATTGTGCTTCCCATAAGGTCAATGTATTTGGCGCAGCCAATGAATAACCATACTCAAAACCAAGCACTGCTTCTTCGGAAAGCAAGCTATCAATTACTTCGTAAGTCGCTTGATTTTCTGAAACATGGTTAAGGAAAGTATAGCGTTTTTCAGTTTGCTGATCGACTACCCGGCTGTGGCGTTGGGAAAAGGTACCGCGCCCGCTATCTTGACCGGACAAACGAACTCCATGGCCTTCATCAAGCAAACAAGCATAAGCAAGGTGTTCTGCGGTCGCCCAATCAAGTTTCTTGCCGTTCTCGATGGCGGTGCGCCGCGCGCCDATBACCCGTTTTAAKGTTTTATGGATATCATAATTTTCTGGCAATTCSGTCATTGCCAAGCCTAAGCGCTTTAACCGCTCCATTGABACACCGGTTCTRCCRGCRCGATCYTCATCAGCTTTGCTTAAACCCGACCAARCACCGTCCAGCCAATCGGCTTTATTATGCTTTTGTTGTTTTCCGGCTTCAAATTCTGTTTCAAGGAACTCGGTAAACTTAATCCGTTCCTGATCGGCTTGCTCTTGGGTTAGAACGTTTTCTGCTAATAATTGTTTGGTATATATTGCCAAGGTTGTCGGTTGGTCTTTGATCTTGCGGTACATAATTGGTTGAGTAAATGAGGGGTCATCGCCTTCATTATGCCCAAATCTGCGATAGCAAAATATATCAACAATTACATCAATACCAAATTCYTGACGAAACTCGATAGCTACTTTTGCCGCATGCACAACCGCTTCGGGGTCATCGCCATTTACATGAAATATTGGTGGCTGTACCGCCAAGGCAATATCTGTTGGATATGGCGACGAACGCGAAAACTGCGGAGAAGTAGTAAAACCGATCTGATTATTAACAATAAAATGGATAGTACCGCCAGTTTGATGGCCAACCAAACCGGACATAGCAAAACATTCGGCGACAATACCTTGTCCGGCAAAAGCTGCATCACCATGCAATAACAAGGGTAATATGTGCGAGCGCGGTGTATTCTCGTCCTCTGGAGCAGACGGTTCTTGTTTTGCGCGAACTTTGCCCAAAACCACCGGGTTTACCGCCTCAAGGTGTGACGGGTTGGCTGTTAGTGATAAATGCACGGTTTTGCCGTCAAATTCACGATCGGAGCTGGCGCCAAGGTGATATTTTACATCACCAGAAGCATAATCATCATCACCCCAAGTATGCCCGCCAGCAAACTCGTTAAAAACTTGCGAATATGCCTTGCCCATTACCGTGGTTAGGACATTCAAACGGCCACGATGCGGCATGCCAAGCACAATTTGCTCAACACCCAAATTGCCACCGCGTTTGATAATTTGCTCCATTGCCGGAATAAGAGCTTCACCACCATCAAGTCCAAAACGCTTGGTTCCGGGATAACGCTTGTGCAAGAACTGCTCAAACGCCTCGACTTCCATCAGTTTTGTCCAAATTGCAATTTTGCCTTCTTTGGTGAAGTTTACACCTTTACCCACGCCTTCTATTCGGTTTTGCAACCAACTTTTTTGCTCTGGATTGGCAATGTGCATAAATTGCGTTGCAAATGTACCGCAATAAGTTTTCTGCAATAAATCAATTATTTGCTGAATAGATGCGGTTTCAAGACCCAATACGCCATCAAGGAATATTTGCCGATCCATATCATCAGCACCAAAACCGTAAGTAACCGGATCAAGTTCTGGATGTAGGCTTTCTTCTAGCAGCCCTAATGGATCAAGATCAGCTGCCAAATGCCCGCGAACCCGATAAGAGCGGATCAACATCAAAGCCCGCAAACTATCCTGAGTGGCTTTTCTTATTTCATCAGCAGAGGCAGATGGCGTTCTTTGTTGYAGGCCATTGCTTAAACCTACCTCATCAGACCACTCACTACTTAATGCGGAAATATTGTCATCACTGATTTTCGGTGGCCAGTCATTACGCTTCCAACTAGCGGATTGCGCTGGATCACCAGCAAAAAAATCTCGCCAGTCTTCGGATACAGAATTTGGGTCAGCGGCAAAATCCGCCTGCAACTGCTCTAAAAAATCAGCATTAATACCACTAAGAAATGAGTTATCAGCCATGGAAATATCCTTTTGCCGCTTAACCTTTCAGTACTTCAACAAGGGTTTTACCCAATGCCGCCGGTGACGGGGAAACGGTAATTCCAGCAGATTTTAGAGCTTCGATTTTGTCCATCGCGCCACCTTTRCCGCCRGAAACTATCGCTCCAGCATGACCCATAGTGCGCCCCGGAGGAGCGGTAAGTCCGGCAATGAACCCAACTACTGGCTTTTTAATTTTAGACGATTTTATGAACTCAGCGGCTTCTTCTTCGGCAGTACCACCGATCTCGCCGATCATTACGATGCTCTGGGTTTCATCGTCGGCCAAAAACATTTCCAAACAATCGATAAAGTTTGTGCCGTTAATTGGATCACCACCAATACCAATACAAGTGCTTTGCCCCAGACCAACAGCTGTGGTTTGACCTACCGCCTCATAAGTTAAAGTGCCAGAGCGCGAAACTACGCCAACTGAACCGCGTTGATGAATGTGACCCGGCATAATACCGATTTTACATTCCCCGGGGGTAATAATACCCGGACAATTAGGGCCGATAAGACGTGTTTTACTGCCGCTTAAAGCCCGCTTGACCTTTACCATGTCAGCTACCGGAATACCTTCGGTAATACAAACAACCAGCTCAAGTTCTGCTGCAATCGCTTCGCATATTGCATCAGCAGCAAATGGCGGCGGCACATATATCACACTAACCGTAGCACCAGTTTTATCAGCAGCACCAGAAACAGTATTAAATACCGGTAGGCCAATATGTTCGGTTCCGCCTTTGCCCGGCGTAACTCCGCCAACCATTTGCGTGCCGTAAGCCAGTGCCTGTTCGGTATGAAATGTACCGTTCTTGCCGGTTAAACCTTGAACTATAATTTTGGTGTTTTTATTAACAAGTACAGACATTTATTTAGCTCCCTTTACAGCGGCAACAATTTTTTGCGCTGCATCATCAAGATCATCGGCGCTGATGACATCAAGGCCGGAAGTTTCAATAATTTCTTTGCCGCGCTTAACATTAGTTCCCTCAAGGCGAACCACCAGCGGCACTTGCAGGCCGACCTCTTTAACTGCGGCGATTACGCCCTCGGCAATTACATCACAACGCATAATACCGCCAAAGATATTGACCAATATGCCTTTTACATTCGGATCAGAAGTAATGATCTTAAATGCCGCCGTCACTTTTTCCTTGGTAGCGCCGCCACCAACGTCCAAGAAATTAGCCGGCGATGACCCATACAGTTTGATAATGTCCATTGTTGACATCGCCAAACCAGCACCATTAACCATGCAGCCAATTTCACCATCAAGCGCGATATAAGAAAGATCGTGTTTTCCAGCTTCTAGTTCTTTGGGGTCTTCTTCGGTTTCATCACGAAGCTCTGCAATGTCTGGATGGCGGTAAAGCGCATTCTCATCAAAGCTGACCTTGGCATCAAGGCAAACCAAATCACCAGCACCGGTTAAAACCAACGGGTTTATTTCCAACAGACTCATGTCTTTGGTCACAAATGCTTTATACAGAATATTGGTCAACTTGCCGGCTTGTTTCGCCGCAGATCCAGTTAAGTTTAACGCTCGCGCCAATGCCCGTCCGTGATGCGGCATTATGCCGGTTGCTGGATCAACATCAAAAGTATGAATTTTTTCCGGAGTTTCTTCGGCTACGGCTTCGATATCCATACCGCCCTCGGTAGAAACCACGAATGCCACTCGAGAAGAAGCCCGATCAACCAACATTGACAAATAAAATTCATCAGCAATATCAGCACCAGCTTCGATAAATATCCGGCTGACTTTTTTGCCAGCAGCATCGGTTTGCGGTGTTATCAACTGCATGCCCAATATTTCATTGGCGTAAGTTTCAACCTCTTCCAGCGATTTGGCGATTTTAACTCCGCCGCCTTTACCTCTACCGCCCGCATGGATTTGCGCTTTTACCACCCGGATCGGACCGGGTAGCTTTTTCGCAGCCGCCATAGCTTCTTCTATTGTAAATGCCGGATAACCTTCGACCAATGGCGCGCCAAATTCGCGCAACACAGCTTTAGCCTGATGTTCGTGGATATTCATGAAAACCCCTGTTAATTAGTTTTAAGGCCTAGCATTGTCAGATCGACACAAAGAAAGGATTAACAAGGCTGTACTCGTGTTCGTTTAATCTCGCAATGGGCGAGTTTCGTATTATATGCTCATTTTGAGTATAATTAAACTTAACTGCGTGATTTGATCAGATAATCAATAGAAAACCTCCGTCCGCCAAACGCCATTAAGGCCAATAATCCAACAAACCACCAAACGTGCTGGCTCCACCAATAATCAATGCCATCTTCCGTCCAAACAGGGTAAACTACGAATGTAATTACCACGGCCATTACCATTAAACCAGCAGCAGCGTATCTAGTCATCAAGCCAACAACCAACAGAACCGGCAATATAAGCTCGCCAGCAGTAGCCATGATCGCCAATAACGTGGCTGACATTCTTGGAATTTCTTCGGCGCCGATTAACATCATCCACCAATTTTCATCGGAAAACCATTCATACTGAAACAAGTCGGTAGTGTTTTCCAAACTTTTGAATTTGGCCAAGCCAGAGGAAAAAAACTCCCGAGCCATTATCAACCGTAAAAACAAATCAACCGCCGACGGCAACCAATTAGAGACCCGGTTTTCAAAGCCATTATTTAGTTTATTCATCAATTTGCGCATTGCTCGCCCCTTTGAACAAACCCACTGCTAGCCAGTGGGAAAACTGTTGTTGTAAATCAAATTTCTGGTCGTACTTAACCGCCTCGGCATACGCGTTGGCAAAACTTAAATCACCTTCAATATCGGTGAGAAACACATATTCTGCTTGGCTTATACTTTGGTGATTTACCTGATTGCTTGTTCGCCAAACTATCGCCCATTCAGCACCTGCCTTTAGATTGACCGGTTTTACTTCTGCGTCTTGCTTGTTAGTGCGCCATATTGAATATGCCGGCACAGTAAATCGCAGCAAATTAACCGACGCGGTAAGCCCCGGCGCCAATATAGGTAAAGCCAGAGCAGCTTTGCCTTGCAAATCATTGGCCCGCAAAGAACTCTCATCTTTGGCAGCATAGGCCATAAACCAAGCGCGATCCAATTCAGCGACCGCAGACAACCACGGTAGATCTTTTTGCACCGGCGCAAATTTTCGTAAAAACTCCGGAAACTCATCACCGTATTGAGTAAGAGTTGCAGCTTTAGGTGGAAATTCTTCGACAAATTTTTGCGCCAACCGGCTTATATATTCATCGCCAACCAGTTTTGCCACAATCGGGTATGCGCTAATTATCGCACTTTGCGTTGACATTTTGTAGTTACCACGATGCGCTTCAATCCGGTGGGCATAATCATCGCCGATCAAATCGCCCAGTTTTGAATGATCAACCCCAAGGATTGATTTCGATATAATCTCGTAAAATTCTTGGCTGTCAGACATCAGCTGCTTCCTGCGAAAATTCCCGCATTAGATCTTCCGCATGATCACGCTCTGCCAATAATTCGTCAAAAGTAGGAATATTATCATCACGTTCGATCAAAACTGGTTTTACTCCGTTTTTATGTATAAATTTCTCAAAAATTTGCCAAACCAACTCTGAAACCGGCGCGTCATGGCTGTCAATAAGTACAACTTCTTGCTTGATTGTTCGCGAACTGGAGCCGGCTAAATGTACCTCGCCAACCATATCTCCCGGGACTACATCTAACCAATTTTGATATGGCAGATCCACATTAGCCGCACATACGGCAATATTATTAAGGTCAAACAACAAGCCCGCTCCGCTTCTTTTGGCAGCTTCCACATAGATATGCGGCAATTCTTCAAAACCGGTTACCGGCAAATACAGGCTTGGGTTTTCGATCAATATAGTTCGCCCAAGGTACTCTTGGGTCTCTTCGATATGCGCAACGATACGGTTTAATGACTCTTCATTTATTGGTGGTGGCAACAGATCGGCAAAATAAATATTATCATGTTTTGACCAAGCAAAATGCTCGGAAACCTGAGCTGGAGAAAACCTGTCTATAAGGTATTTTAGTCTTTTTAGATGCTCTTTATCCGGACGATCAATCCCCCCCAAAGACAAACCCACCCCATGAAATGACATGGGAAATTTGTCACAAAACGCTTGCAACCAAGCCAATCTTGGCCCGCCAGCAACCATATAGTTTTCGGGGTGTATTTCAAACCACAGCCCATCTTTTGAACAAGCAAGTGCATCATCATAATGCTCTGGCTTTAGCCCGAGTCCGGCATTTAGTGGTAGTTTTGATAAATTAAGCATGTCATAAATTACCGGCGGCACTTAAAATCACCGCCGGTAATAAGTATTAAGCTCAAAGCTATTACATATTAGAGGCTGCTTTGGCTTGCTTTTTGGACATGCCGTTGCGCTCATTGCCATCAGCATCAGTGATCACTGTATCGGCGCAAGTTCCTTTTGGAACGTATTTCCACTCGCCAATATCATAATCAACAGTAGACTGGCCTTGACAGGAATGAGTTTTGGCTAAATTGCCACAACCGTTTTCACCGGCTAAAGCTACGCCATAACATTTTTCTTTACCGCCTTTTTTGTTGTCCATTGAGTCAGCACTGGCTGCTCCAGCAACAAGCGCTAATGCAAGGCTTGATGCGGTGGCAATCGTCAATTTTACAGGTGCATTCATTTTAAAAATTCCTTTTGTATATATGTCCCTTGGGCAAACAGCCCTTTCTCGCTTCGCACCTTAGCCAAGTCTTTTGTATTTGTCCGCTCACAAAACAAAGAATCTTGATCAAAATAATGTGAACTAACCGTTATAGAGGTGCTTGCTTTGCTAGACTGGAACTTGCATTGTGCCCAAATGCCTGAACCCTTAGCAATATCATGTTTTATCATTACTAAGAACGAAGCGGATCGGTTGCAGCGTACTTTGCAATCCGTCTTAGGTTTGGTTGAGCAGATTGTGGTAGTGGATTCAGGTAGTACCGACCAAACTGTCGCCATCGCGAAATTAGAAAATGCCACGGTTTTGCACAAAAATTGGCAAGGATTTGGCCCACAAAAACGTTTTGCTGAAGATCAGTGCACCCATGACTGGGTATTAAACTTGGATGCCGATGAGGTGCTGACAACTGAGCTTGCCGACGAAATACGATCCTTATTTGCAAATGGCCCGCCAAAGATGTCTGGAGTTAGGTTTCGACAAACCACAGTCTACCCCCAACAACAAACCCCAAGGCTATGGGCAGATTCTCATAACTATATCCGGCTGTACGATCGGACAAAGATGCGTTTTTCTGCTAGCCCTAGCCATGATGCTGTCGATCCCGGAAGGCATAAGATTTTGCAATTACGGCACCCTGCTTTGCATTATTCTTGGCGCTCTTTATCCCATTTAACCAGCAAATATGATGCCTACACCGACTTACAAGCGGCAACTTTTACCCGCAAATCACCAATTATTTTATATTTCCGATTACTAACCGAATTTCCCGTGCATTTCATCAAAACATATCTGTTCCGCCGCCATATTACCGGTGGCCGACACGGACTGGCTGTGTCCTTCGTTATTGCGCGGGCGCGTTGGCGACGAATTAAAAAATTATTACAAACAACAAAACAAAGTTTGCAATAAAGCCTTACAGGTTTTTTTCATAAACCAAGCTTTGCAAAAGGCACCTGTAATTCGCGCTGCACACCGCCTTCTATATCCTTTATTTGCATAATTAATTTACGACCCTGCCAATCAATATCGATCAAGCCGTAATTATTTATACCAACGGCATCTACTACTTGTAGAGTATCGTATTCTGTTGGCTCACTGGTAAAGCTCATATTCAAGGGCGATGAAGTAAACTCATACAAGGAATAATCATCAGAGTTTTTCTTCTCGTAAAATGCGGCAACATGGCGATCGCCGGAAATTATCACCACACCCTTGGCTCCGCTTTGCTCTACTGTGGTGAAAAACTTATCCCTTTGTGGAGTAAATTCGCGCCATGATTCCCAACCATGATCAGCGGCMAGAACCTGAATAGACGTGACAATAAAACGAATGTCAGCTTTTTCTTGTAACTGTTGCTCAAACCACTTCCACTGCACATTACCCAGTATTGTCATGTTCGGATCATTTGATGGCAAATAACGCTCTTTTCCTTTAGCTCCGCGCTCATCGGTAGGCACCAAAGGCGAGGAACGAAAAAACCTAGTATCGAGCATAATTATCTGCACTCTTTGGCCGTCAACGCCAAACAGTTTGGCATCATAAAGGCCATCGCGTTTACGCCTTATGCTGTCTGTTGGTTCATTCCAAAATTCCAAAAATGCTTTTTCCGCAAAATGTTTAAAAGCAAAATCACCACCACCATCATTTAGTCCATAATCATGATCGTCCCACATCGACATCATTGGAGTTTGTGTGCGTAGTCGTTGAAACTCCGGTAAGGCGGCAAGATCAGCGTATTGCTGGCGCAAATTCGGCATTAAAGCGTTTCCGGCACGCTCATCACCATAAACATTATCGCCAAGGTAGATAAATATATCAGGATCGTCGGCAACCACCTGATCCAATATCATGATCGGCTTCCAACTAGCTTGACATGAGCCAAAGGCGATTCTGGTTATCACTGTGTCACTTGCCGGCAAAGCCGGGCCAGCGGAAGCTTTTGGAAAATCTATGTCCTGCCCTGCATAAAACGCCCGAAGCGCGACATCAGCACTTGATGGTACAGCGGCCTTTTCTTCTTTATCAGATGAAGACTCCGGATTGTTAACCTCGGCTCCGATGTTGATACTACATCCGGCAAGAAAAAGCCCCGCCACAAGAATTATCGTCCGCATACTGATCTCCTAAAAATACAGTTCATTATTAAAACAACCTATCCCTGAGGAACCGACTTGAAAAGCATTGTTTCTAACTCAAACCTAATACTATTTGCCACACTAAGCCATGCTCGACTTGACTTGTCTCAAGCAATCGGCACTTTGTTTTGTGGCAATTACAAGGAAGCCTGTATGACTAATCGTTTTTGGCAAAATAAAATTATCCATCGTGATATTATACTGGTGCTATTTATTGGCACGGTTTTAGCAATAATATCGCCATTTGGCGTAACTAGTCATTTGCCGATTATTGGCGGGTTAGCTTATTGGATAGGTATATTGGCTTGGGGCTGGGTTGCAGGGCGGTTTGTTGGGCCAGCCATGCAGCATTTTTTGCCGACTATGGCTCTAGGCTGGTTCTATTTAATAGTTTCAGTAATTATGGCACTAATAATATTTCCAGCTATATTGATCGTGCAATATGTAATTGGCAGCCCGGTATCGCCGCAATACTGGTTAAACTTGTATTTTATGATCTGGATTATTTCTTTGTGTATTTCCGGGGTCAATTATTTGATCGAACTCCCAAGTAAAACACCTAAAGATGGTTTGGATTTTTTTTCCAGAATTCCTGCAAAAATTGCTGATGGTACTCTTTATGCCATATCCTCCGARGATCATTATTTACGAATTCAAACCGAACGTGGTTCGGACTTAATCCTGATGCGACTTGGTGATGCAATGGCAGAGCTGGACGGTTATGATGGAATGCAAGTCCATCGTTCTTGGTGGGTGGCGCGTCAAGGGGTTGAGAAAATTGAACGCGAGCAAAACCGAATATTCCTTATCTTGCGCGATGGAACYAAAGTACCGATTAGCCGGACTTTCGCCCCGAAAATACGCGCCGCTGGTTGGTTGGGTTAGTATACTCCATCGACCCAAAAACTGGGTACCGGTTTTGGGTTAAGTTGATGGATCGCAAAGGTAAAGTATACTAAAAATACGGTTTAATTCAGTATTTTTAGTATACGAGAGCTAACTAATTACCAATCCTGCTTAGCCATTTTTCCCGACTCTGTCCCCAAATAACGATTTTTCTCTTACCATAGCCTGCAAGTTCATCTATTTCACGTAACGGCTTTGAACCCAGTGATTTTGCCAATGCTGCTGAACCGGTATTATCCGGCGCGATCATATGGGTTACTTGCGGCCACTTTAGATGCTCAAACGCCCAATCAATACTGGCCATTGCTGCTTCACGCGCAAAACCTTGCCCCCAATGCGAGCGAATAATTGCCCAACCCACTTCTGGTTCAGGCCACAAATGCGGATAATGTGGGCCAACTCCACCTATCCAATCACCAGTGGATTTTTCTATTACCGAAAAGAACCCGTATCCACGTATTTGCCAATGACCTACTATGCTAGCAAAATTTCGCCAAACTATTGCCGGCTCAGTAACTCCGCCAATAAARCGCATGGTTTCTTCATCTTGCGCCATTTYYKYACGAGCAGGAAAWTCTTCCTYACGCGGYGGGCGAAGTATCAACCGCTCGGTTTCGATAGTGTATTTTGGGTTGGTGAAAAACTGGGTCATAAGAGCAAAGTAAAGGCAAAATGGGTATCGGGCAAAAGAAATTTGCAAAAGTAACCTTGACTTCTCTTTTATAACCTATAGGTTACATATAACTTAACTTACAAAGGAAACTAAGATGTCCGATATTGAAAAGCTGATACGTAATAGAAGTAGAGTTACCTTGGCGATGGGTACTACATTTGCTCTTTGGCAAGGCGGACAAATCATCACCAAACTTGTGCCAACAACCAGTGAAGCTTATGGGCTAGCTTCGGTCATCGTCACTTTGGGTGCGATTGGTTATGCGCTCGCCGCCATCGCGTTTTGGATATATTTTCGCAAGGTTCAAAAAGCCAATGCTGGTTGCCTGATTAATGATGATTGGGCGCGGCACATTAGAGGCTTGGCCATTCAATATGGTTTCTTTTATCTGCTCGGCGCGATTGCTTTGATGTATGCTTATGTACAGTTTTGGACACTGCCATCAGATATTGTTTTGCAGTTTTGCATATTGGTTGCCGTGTCCTCCACGATTTTTTCTTATGTTTGGCTGGAGAAAAAAGGCGATGCAAGCCAATGAGTCCACCGCGCAATCCATCATTGATCAACCATTTGCGAACCTTTCGTGTAGAAGCCGGTTTCACTCAACAATCGCTGGCAAGCAAAATTGGTGTTACTAGAAAAACCATAAACACGGTAGAAAATTCGGTTTTTATCCCATCTACCGTGTTGGCGTTGAAACTGGCTCTGGCGTTGGAAACCAATGTAGAAAGCCTGTTTCAATTGCCCGCATCAGAGGCTTCACCCACCAAGGAATAAATTCCACATCGTGCGACTAGGCAAAAATGCGAACAAGCCAGCGAAAAACAATGCGCCAAAATAAACGCCACGCATTTGTTTGCCATGCTCGCCTTTCTTACCGCCAAATAATGGCTTTAAGCCAGCATATAAACCCCACGCAGTTAGCGGCACGAATAAATGTATCGGTGAAAAGCTCCCTGCAAATATTTGTTTGATGAAGAGCGAACTTACCGCAACGCTAATCATTGCCGCTACCCAAAGGCTACCCATTATTATGTGTAAAGTTCTTCCTTTGGGTAAGGCAAACTGCGCTGCGCCCAACACCAAAGCCATGATTGCACTGCCGGCATGGATTTTAACCGCTAATGTCATTCTGCTAAACACTGACAGATCCATTTTTGCTAGACCGCTTAGTAGTAAAATCGCGATCAACAACACCCCGCTAATCAGCAATAATGCCAGTCCTTTTTGAAACCGTGTTGCGCCTAAACCTTGTTTATTATTGTGACGCGGATTTACTGTTTCTATAATAGTGTTGGACATTATGACCTCCATATATTTATGCCTGCCGATATAGGAATATGGAATCTTATGGCTTTCTAGCGGCGTTGCACGAAGCAGCCGTTTGGACGCACCAAATGCACGGTTTGCGACTCACGGATCGTGAAATACTGCCCCTTCGCAACTAGCGGAGCGTCAGCGGCATGTAACTAAACTGCCCTTATATGTTGGATATGAAGTTGAGGTTGGTTATCAACTAATAGGTTGAATTTATAATAAAGCCTGAAGTTACATTTAAAAGTTAGTTGACGGCTAACCTCTCTATTTCTGGACACAGCACGTATTACAGTTTAATTTTTTCTGTCTAGAAAAAGGAAATTAAAATGGACGATAAAAATTTGAAAACATTGATTCAATTCGAGTCAGAAAAGAAATCTATAGCGGCGGCATTTATTCTTGGAATTCAATTAGGAATTTTGGGTGGGCATGATTATTACCTTGGCGATATAGGTAGGGGCATTTTCAAGTTGATTTTGACGATAACCATGATTGGAATAATCGTTAGTATCATTTGGGTAATTATTGATCTTATCAGCATGCCAAGCAGGGTTCGCGAAAAAAACCGGCAACTAGCTGAACGCCTGACCGCATAATTGAAATATACCTCATCGACCCAAAATTGGTTACGGATTTTTGGGTTGATGGGTAAAAGGAAGGAGATTATGCTGAAATACTGTTTAATTCAGTGTTTTTAGCGTAATTACAAATCGGCTAGTGACAAAGAACCGACTAATGAGGTTGGGGTTTTTTCTAGCAGCTTTGCATGAAACAACTCAAACAAAGCATAAGCGGCCTACCACGAGCGTTAGAGACATGTAAAATTTGCTATTCCCACCTCACGAGGCGCCAACTGCACGCAATTGAAAATTCTTATTGTTGGACATGACGTGGGGTTTATTACTAACTAGAAAGCAGGTTTATAATAGAATTTCAATTTTTATAAAACATGGGTTGGGTAAGATATGGCTGACAACTTAAATAGGAGCATAGCMGGGGAAAAATATTTTCGTTGGCGCGGAAAAGATGTCTCYCGGACTGAAAATTTATCTGACATCATATTTGCTATGGCTCTAACYTTGGTTGTTGTGTCATCGGTTCCGGCCTCMTTTTCCGAACTTACTACCCTGTGGCGTGAGGCKATTGCGATCACGTTGTGCTTTGCCATGTTGTTGATGATTTGGCGAGTTCACTATGTGTTTTTCCGCCGTTATGACCTTGAAGACGGCACAGTGATGCTGTTGAATTCGGTGCTGATATTGATGGTTATGCTGTTTGCTTATCCGTTGAAGTTTTTGACTTCGTTTGTGGTCAAGTATTTCACAAATGGTTTTGCTACGGGCGCAGATATCTCCGCGGTTTTATCGGAACAACAAATTTCTTCGGTGCTCATTATCTTCTCATCCGGTTATGCCGCCGTATTCGTAGTTTTTACCTTGATGTATGTTCATGCTCTTAAACGATCCGAGTATCTTGATTTAAACYCGGTGGAAGTTTTACAAACTCGAAATATGATTAAAGAGAATGCTCTTCGTGTCGTAATTGCAGGGATAGTCATTGCTATGGCACTGTTTTTACCAGAAAAATGGCAAACATTGGTTGGTTGGTTTTATCTGGTTGGCGGTATAGCGCTGGGTATACTACATCGTCGAGATTTGCGTTCTGTCAAAGTAGTTTTTGAGGATAGCGAAACAGTATAATTATCTACTTATACCCCATCGACCTAAATATTGGAATAATCAGAAATTTTGTGTATATTGTCGATGGCACTAGAGTTTAAACTACTTCTCACAAATATTAGCAAAAGAGCGGCGAAATGAAAATAAGCAATCTTATACGAATAACAATAACTACATTTGGCCTCGGCCTACTTGCAATGAATAACTCCGCTTTAGCTCATACTCAAGTTTTACAATGCGGTGCAGTGTTAAATATTCCCGGTGCTGCACCTTTGGGCAACTCAAGCATTATTGTTGATCATGATGGTACGATCACCGAAATCAAAGAAGGTTTCACGACCGTCAATGGCGCAACAGTGATTGACCTTAAAGACAAGTTTTGCCTGCCCGGTTTGATTGACAGCCATGTTCACCTTACATCCGAGCTAAGCTCAAAAGGACGACTAGAAACGGTCACCAAATCAGATGCCGATTACGCGATGACGGCAGTTTTACACGCAAGGCGCACCTTAATGGCTGGTTTTACTTCGGTGCAAGATGTTGGCGCACGAGGTGATGACGCGATTTATGCAGTGCGCGACGCGATCAATCGCGGCGACATTGCCGGGCCTAGAATTCTGGCCGCTGGCAAAACAGTTTCCATTTCCGGTGGTCATGGCGATGGCAGGCATGGTTATTCCGAAGCCGTGGCGGCGGCGTTGTTGTCACCGGCCACTTGTGACGGCGCAGATGATTGCCGCCGCGCGGTTCGTGAAAATATCCGTAAAGGTGCCGATGTGATCAAGATCACTGCAACTGGTGGGGTATTATCAAACACTGCTGCTGGTACCGGACAACAGTTTTTTGACGATGAAATGCGAGATATTGTTACGGCTGCGAACTTCATGGGGCGCAAAGTAACTGCTCATGCTCATGGCAAAGGCGGAATAGAGGCCGCTCTTAAAGCTGGTGTTAGTAGCATTGAACACGGCACGTATCTTGATAAAAAAACTGCCCAGTTGTTCAAAAAATATGATGCTTATTTGGTGCCAACAGTATTGGCCGGTGCGACCGTGGTTGAAATGGCTAATGATCCGAATAGCTTTTTGCCAAAACCATCACGAGATAAAGCCAAGCAAGTAGGGCCGCAAATGATCAATATGTTACGCATCGCCCAAGAAAATGGTGTGAAAATTGCCTTTGGTACTGATAGCGGCGTATCAAAACACGGTGAAAATGCTCGTGAATTTGTCCTGATGGTCGAAGCTGGTTTTACGCCAATGCAAGCGATCAAATCAGCCACGGTAATGGCCGCTGATCATTTGCAAATATCTGATCAAGTAGGAACGTTAGAGCCGGGCAAGCAAGCCGACATTATTGCGGTTAGCGGTGATCCTTTGGATCATATCGAAGAATTACTTGATGTAGACTTTGTGATGAAGGGTGCTCAAATTCACAAGAATAAGGACTAAGCATCAATATTACACCTAAATCCGCTGCATTCGTACATATTGAAAGTTTTGCAATGCGCCGCCGGGGGTGGTGTGAGTTTCTAACTGACTGTCCAGCAAATCAAAACCGGCGCCAATTTCATTGGCCAAGGATTGTGCATCATAYTGGACAATMKSCARDCCAGAGCATTTTGTTGGYCCGCCAATAGCAAAGGTGGCCATCACCAAAAACCCGCCTTTGGGTACAAATTCATACAGTCGTTGTTTATAGGCCGCGCGGTCACTGTCCTCGGTTAAAAAATGAAACACCGCTCGGTCATGCCATAAATCAAATTTCTGTATTGGTTGCCAATTACAAGCATCAGCCACCACCCATTTCACTTGATCCGCCTGCTCACCCAATCGCTTTTGTGCTAGTTCAAGAGAGGTTTTTGAAATGTCGGCGACGGTTATATTGCTAAACCCATCAACCAGCAAAAAATCGACCAGAGTGCTAGCCCCGCCACCCATATCAAGCACGCTTGCATCTTTGCTCAAATCGCACGCAGCAATCATCTTCAAAGATAAATCCGGGCGTTCTTGCACCCAGCTTTTCTTCGATGGGTCAGAACCCCAAGAGTTTTGCCAATGATCGTGCTTGGTCATTTATTTCCTTTTCATATACYCAATGCTAGGCAATTTAATCATGCTTTGCCAGCCCAAGCACCGTGGAACCCYAATGGAAGCGCATAGGGCAGTTCAAACACCGCCAAAGGACCGTCTTCGAGATGMGCSGCATTTAAGACATTTARCCGTGTGGTTTTGGTTTTTAGATTAAGACTTGTGCCGATCAACCAGCCATCATCTTCACGCAGACCGCCGGGGCGGGCAATGAACAARTGTTCTTCGACRATTTCATGAGCGCCGTAATTATGTGARCTTATTGCSCCGGTTTTTAGATCATGTTTAAGCATGGARGGTTGGCCYGGATGGGCATGGCTRCTATCGCCAACCGTATACAGATAGCGGGMGTTYTGGCCTTGATAKTTYGCGTTAAATTGCGGGAATTCATGGGTTGCSCGTTCATCAAGAATGGCYTCGATTTGAGCTRCTCCGGTTTTACGCAAAACCACATGGGCRAGSCGCGTCGGATTGATATTAGGTGTTTCGCCGCGCATAACBGCCCTTGCTCCRTTTTCAATAAAKCCGCTATCGCCTATRCAGACACTAAAGCGRATATCACCGGATTTATCTTCCCAWGCATTACCGTAATGAAATTGAAACCCGGGCGGTAGGTCATATTCACGGCGGTTATCCAAATTATCTTTTTCGACCACAATCACCCGCTGGYTCTTATTCGGYAGCCAYTCGAACATGTCTAATATTGTATCGCCACGSCGGGTTAYRCGAAAYGACGGTGCCACAAATATCAGATGTTTTTTAGTCATGCAAAARTCATGRATCATGCCGCCCGGAACATTCTTAAGCAACTTCATGCCSACAAGTTTKCCCTTTGGCGATATTTTATAAATGATCATACGGTTGTTGAAAAAATCCTGACCAAAATTCCAAACCGTGCCRTCTACATCGACTTTTGGGTGTGCAGAAAAYGGCATGCCTTKTARCTCAGGCGCCCAAGTTTTTGYGCCKATTGTCTCCARTGTCGTATCATCAAGACGATAGGCCGAACCACCTTCCCACAGTGCCAGCAGYTCRCCGCCAATAGGYAAAACGCTGGTATTGGCAACATTGACATCATCAGGSCCRGTWATWGGMGCYGGGTTTTCTACTTTCGTCCCCAAGCCTGAAACCAAAAACCGMCCAGCTTTTTCTTCRCGCAGGTATTTKCYKGTGCGTACCATGCGACCCSKATGGGACACTTTACCGTCACCAATATGATAAGCATGAACCATGCCRTCGCCGTCAAACCAATGATTTACCCGAASTCCWTCTCGCTCRARCAWGGCAGGRCCATTGCGATAAAATGTACCGGAYARGCCTTTGGGCATTGCACCAGATATGAGYTTCATATCTGGCGTTGMTAARTCCGMRGYYGKAGCGCTGCGCCACCCTAACGTCCATGGYTTTTCTTGYGCRCYAGCATARCTGTCAAATGTTGATACTTGCGCTGCCGCATTGATGCCAAATCCGGCCAATGCACTGCCWGCTGCCAATGATTTAAGTACCATTCTTCGAGAAAAATCCATAGCCATTTTCGTCTCCTAGTTTAGTTTCATGGAGTGAGTGTTGTCGCCATTTGTTATGGTAAACTTTGCGCCTTCCCATTTRGCTGGSCCCATATTGCCAACAGCATTATTGGAAAATGCAAACGGCTCTGTTGGCATACCAAACAAGTTAGCATTCATCTTGCCATCACCATCGACATCATGAAAAAGCTTAATCGCATATTCGCCATCTGGTAGAGCCAAATAGGTGATTGTCACGGTGTTCGATGTTACTTCTACCTTGGCACCGCGCACACTGCCGCCGCTCTTATAGCTGGTTTCGCTATTATAAAGCCCTGCTTGGACATTTCCCTTTATGGCTGTAATGCCGCTTAACGTGACGGTGATATTTGCTGCGCCGCTAACACCTTCTTTRAYATAGTTYTCAKYTGCATAAACTGGGGCAGCACTGGCGGTTGCCAGTAAAAGTGTCATCATGATTTGTTTAAATTCGCGTTTCATTTCATACTCCTTAATAACGTTCCCGGATGAGAACAATTATATTATGGTAAGAAAAAAACGGCTTGATACCACGGATGCGCGGACGGGTTAGTGGGTATCGTGAAAGACATTGCACACCCACTCACGATACGCCAATAACCCCAAAGTTCATTTACAAAACGTGAAAATATCAGTATTGTCACTGACGATACGCGAACAGCAATCGATAAATGCGCAAAACCATTAGTGACGCACTTGCTGTCAGTGTCGCTCTTGTACCTAGCTTTTTTGCGATGGATCAGAACCCCAAGAGTTTTGCCAATGGGTTTTGTGCGTCGTCATGTTGGCTCCTGTGCAATTGCGTTATCTTTCATATCATACCAATCAGAAAACGCAGGATTGGAAAGACTAACCTTACCTGAAGGTGATATTAAACAATAATAAATAGCAGCTGTATGGATTTGAAAACAAATAGATATATACTCGTCTACATCATCAATCGAGAAGATAAACTGTTTCCCAGCAACCACCAAATTGTTATTCTCAATCGTTGGAGCCTGCATTGAAGAAATAAATTTACTCAATGAACCTATAGTTTTCTTATCCCAATGTCCGTTTGGAATCCAATGGGTAGAAAGAACAGCCTCTTTAGGAAGTGACTTACTGCGCTCCCTATAATAGATCGCTTTTGCAATTTTTCTCGCCACCAAATGACAAGCTCTTTTATCAGAATCTGCCAATTCAAACCTTGGGTAATCTTCAGAAGGTATATTTTCCCCTGAGAGAAATCGTTCAATTCTTGTTTGCAATTCCCTAGGCGCACCATTTAATACAGAGCGCATTATTCGCTGCATATCGGTTCCCGGCAATTCATCATGATTTTGCACACCAAACATCAGTGCAAAGATTGAAAAGATACGATCCTCGTTAGAGCTACCATTGTTGCAATCACCACAGCCAGGAAAAACCCAACCTTCTGGGCCTTTTTTATCAAAAAACATGGCACTTGGTGGAACATGATCACGGGTTGTTGCCGATGCATTTCCACAAAAGCAGCAATTCGGATGCGACTTCAAAAAGGTTTGTAGTTTTTTCTTTTTCTCTCCCAAAATCTAATCCTTCAAATCCAGATCCATGCCTTTGCAATCTTCCATTAGGCTTTCAACGGCGGCAACTGAATGAAAGAAACCCGCGCGTTCGGTTTTGTTCAGGCGAATGTTGAGCACTTTTTCGACACCCTTAAGCTCGCCGGTAGCTTCACATAACCTTAGGATAAACCGAGGTACTCTGACAGGTATACTAAAAATACTGAATCAATCAGTATTTTAAGTATACTTTATCTTCTGGATCCATCAACTTAACCAAAAACCGGTTCCCACTTTTTGGGTCGATGGAGTATATCATAAATATATAATTATGAGTTCTTATGCCAGATACCAATACAATTATAARCCAAACTAAAAAATGGYTATCAAACGTCATAATTGACCACACCCTCTGCCCTTTTGCGAAACGGGAGTATGACAATAATCGCATTCATTATGCGGTTATTGAAACGACAGACTTACAGAGCCAATTAGAGCAAGTAATTATGCAATGCGCCGCGTTGGATAATGATGCAAATAGAGAAACSAGTTTATTGATATTTCCCCTAKCTCTTTCTGATTTTGAAGATTATTTAGATATGCTAGAAACCGCTACCGTCTTATTAGAAAAACAAGGGTATGAGGGTATTTATCAGTTAGCCAGTTTTCACCCAAAGTATTGTTTTGCTAACGCAACCCTTGATGATGCGAGTAATTATACCAATAGATCTCCTTATCCTATGCTGCATATTTTACGGGAAGCTAGCGTTGAGACCGCCTTAAAAAACTTTCCCAATCCAGAAAATATCCCCGACCGTAATATCCAGTTGACTAAGGGTTTAGGCTTAAATGTCATGCAGGAATTACTTGCTGATTGTTATAAATAACGGCGGACTACACCTTTGGAGTGGTCTTCTGAGAAGTATCTCAAGGTTAAATATCAACGTAAGGCTACTTAACGTGAAAAACTCTTGCGCACTGCCTTGAGATGTATCCATCAAAGGACCAACAGTAAATGTCGCACAAAAAAACGCGCCTCCAGAATTGGAAACGCGTTTTCTAGATTAGCCAGAGCCGATAATTCAGCCCCTAGCAAAGGCGAATTAGTCCGCCATTGAAATGCTATCAACGGCTACTTTACCRGAGCGGTCATTAACGGCTGTATTGAAGGTGACTTTGTCGCCTTCTTGCAGGCCRTCAAKSCCAGCGTTCTGTAGAGCTGAAATGTGTACAAACACATCGTCGCCATTTTCAGGTTGAATAAAGCCGAAGCCTTTTGAGGAATTAAAGAACTTAACAGTTCCGKTTTTCATATCTGACATGGGTATTTCCTTTCACGTCATAAATTTGCGCTGGCTCCAAAACGAAACCTTCGCGCGTGTTGTCGATGTCGGGAAGAGTAAAATACATAGTCTCCGCATAGGTTGAACCCTAGCGGACAATAAGCCAGATTGTTCGGCCTTAAATCGATAAAGGGCATATGAACGATATGGCTGCCAATTACAAGGGGTAATGTAAGCTGTGGCCAAAAAGAAAATTCAACATCACAGATGGCTACCGGCGAAAGTTTCGACTGTTTATCCGCCGGTCAGTGAGTTTGGAGTTTATCCTCAAAAGCGGACATAAGGTTCAATACTTTCCATGTCCACTATAGTGACGCGTTTTGGGTGTCTTTGTATTTGTAGCGTTAAGTATTTGTATCCATACAATAAGTTAGGTCATTTTCCTTCCGGCGATTGTCGTTCCGGCTTTATTTGAGGGTGCAGCCGCGCTGGTTTTAGGTTTTTCTTTTTTCGGTTTCTTTGCTTCTTTGCGTGAATTTTTACCTTTGGCCATGGTTCATCTTTCTAAAAGGCCGCACCCGTGACACGCACAATAACGCGCTGTGAGTTACAATTCCCAAAATTGGCAATTTGAGCGGAATGAAGATGATCAACTATTTCGCATGAAAAGCAAGGGGCAATTGCAAATGCTGTTTCTTAAGTATACTCCATCGACCCAAAAAGTGGKTACCGGTTTTTGGTTAAGTTGATGGATCAAGAAGATAAASTATACNCAAAAACTAAGGTTTTTCAGTGTTTTTGATATAACTAAAAAATGGTTAGATTGCCAGTAACTGTCTATTTATCGACCCAGATCCCGCTTCAGCTGAAATTTGCGCAACTGCAATGTCTAAAACACTAGTGGTTCCCTCTGGAAAATATTCGACAATTTCAGCAGCAGTTATAGTCCGTTCTGGCTCATTCAGCGTCTCTGATAACACGGCCACTCCTGCGGCAAACAAAGAAAACGAATATTGCTCTTGGCCCTCAGCCAAAGGTACATCAGGACTATTCCAATTGTCTCCGCCAAGCCGGGTACGCCTTATCCAAGAAACAACATAATCACCAGACATTTTCCGAATTTTTAAATGCACAGGTCTTCTAGGAAGACGGGACTGATCTGTATAAAACTCCACAATACCAGAATTGTTCGCTGCCATTGATAAATTGGTATTCATAATACCCGTGCCAGCTCAACTCGGCACCCAGCTCATATTCATTTATCAAAGCTGGCACCGTTGAACCGTCCAGTAAAACCACTTGTGCCCCCGCTTCTATAGGCTGCAACAGCGCATTTTCAGTACCCGATTGACCGCGTAATAATTTACTTAACACCCATGAACCATCAGCCTATAGTTCGGTTAGCTGATATTGTAATACTTCCCATGAATCATCTTGATGTTGAACTGCCAATGAATTTCCTCCGGCTAGCAACTCCGACTCCTGAACAGAAAGCAAATTAGCCCCTGACATATTGATAACCAGCTCTGCTGCCAGATCAAACCGACCGATAAAGCCACCTGCGGGTAGTGATACTGACACACTTCCGATTATTGCTGGACGGGTTAAAATTGCACGAGAGCGCTGATCCGAACCAACTTTCACTTGAACATCTCCCGCCCATGGCTTTGCAAAGGCCGCAACTCTTGGCCCTAACCTTTCTGACTCACCCGGTAATAACGGTATATCCAAAACCACCAACGCCGGAAAACTAGGTGGCAAAACAATATTACCGACGTTATTTCCTGGATTTGAACCGCTCGTTGTAATTACTGATTGCGACGTAACAGACGATAATAATAATTCTCTAGCTCCTTGCTCTTCAATACGATCTATTTGCCAACGGCCTGTTACAAAAGCTGGATCAAACTGCACAACATCACCGACTTCATAAGCCAGTTGCGAGGGAGGTAATATTAGCTTCAAGCCTGATGCGCGACTATGGGATCTAGCCAATACTTCATTACCTAATTTTTTCATTGCCGGCACGTCTGAGATCAACGGAATAGAAAAAGAGATTGAATTATTTACAATAGCATCTCTCAGGTGCACTTCTGCCTCTGCAGGTTGGTAGCTATTTTCATCATCGGCAAACCTTATCTGCACGCCAGAAGCTAATTGCTCAGCATCCTCAAAAATATATTGTAACGTGCTATTATCATTACTTTTGATAAAGCTATCWGCATTCCAATTAGTCTGTACCGAAGTAAGTCCCGGCATAGAAAACACCAAAGATCCAAAACGGTCACTCAAATCAAAACCGTAACACTCGCTCAAAGGAGTAATAGCTTGGCGTAATGTTACCCCGCCCTTAATCACATAGCCGGTGACAACTCCTGCCAATGATATTGTCGAAAAATCTGTAATATTCGCCTTTTGACAAATATCCTTAATAATCGCTTCCAGCGAGGAAAAACCAACTCGCCCGTTTAGCCAATGACCCAGTTGCCAATTATCACCATCTGACCAGACCTCTGTTCTTGCTGGAAAATCTGNAAATGGCCGCGCATCCCATGTCCAGAACTGTATATTATTTGGCTCCACCATCGAGCCGCCATATACTGATGATATTAAATTTTGCGGACTATCCGTTTGCCAATAATCGAGCATGGCCTCGCAATAAAGGCGTTGGATCAAATCATTGCGCTGGCCGCTAGAAAAATACGGCAAAAAGCTTTCGGAACTTTTTGGATCATAAAAAACATTCGGCTGATTGGATCCTTTATCAACGGCAGGACAGCCAGTTTCTGTAAACCATATTGGCTTTGATTCTGGCACCCAAGCTGTTGGAGTGGCGCTCTCTACCCCACTCGGTCGATTAAAATGGCTCTGCCGCCACCAATTCTTTATGTCTTTATAACGAAACACCCAGTCTTTACCGAAAGCACCATCGGTAATAGCAGTTCTAGTTTGAGCATCACGATCAGCCAAAGAAGCATAATACCAATCATAACCCTCGCCGCCCTCAATATTGGATTGCAAATACAATGGATCGTAAATTGTATCATAATTGGTGGCATCAAAATGCGCTAAACCATCACGCCAGTCGGACAGCGGCACATACCAATCAATACCGATAAAATCCACCGCAGGGTCAGCCCATAAGGCATCGAGATGAAAATATACATCTCCAGAACCGTCTTGTGGGTGATGGCCGAAATATTCACTCCAGTCGGCAGCATAGGAAATATCGGTTGCTGGTAAAATAGTGTTCACATCTTGCGCCAGTTCCCGTAATTTCTCCACCACAGGGTATTGGTCTTGTGAAGAACGCAAACGGGTAAGACCCGGCAATTCAGAACCGATAAGGAACCCGTCAACACCACCAGCAATTTTACACAAATTAGCGTAGTGCAAGATCATGCGCCGAAAAGACCATTCTTCTGTACCTGTGTACGATACGGTCTCAGTACCTGCCTGAAAATCGGCATTTCCCGCTTGCCCAAAAAACCCGTCCACTTGACTAAGTATTGCTGGCGACTTGTCAGGACTTGCTGGTTGACCAATTGCCGGGTGACAAGTAATGCGTCCCCTCCATGGAAAAACAGCCTGCCCGGCAGCTCCATACGGATCAGGCAATCCATTGCCCGCCGGAATGTCCATCAAAATKAACGGATAGAAAATTACTCTAAACCCGCGTGATTTTAATTCGGCAATAGTTTGCAAAACCGAGGCATCAGACGGTGTTCCACCAAATGCAGGTCGACCATCTATATATGAAACCAAGTGCGCATCATTTCGTGATACGCCGTTCACCTGCCATTGCTGGCCGATAGTAATTTTTGCGTTTGTTTCAACACCTGGCATTAATTGACAACTTCCACAACGCAAGTCATCGCCAAACCAGCTAACCACCAAGGAAACAGTATTACAGTTCGGAAGATCACGCTCAAGATTATCAAGCGCCGCAATAATGTCCGCCCCACCTACGCTATTATTGGAGTTTTCCGATCTGGTAATACCCGGCCCTTCATCAGCAAGAACGACCTCGGTGGCATAAGAAAACTCCCCCGAAGCGGGTATCAACGTAACACCTCTTAAGCGTTGACGCAGACTATTTTCTTCCACTTGCTCGCCGGGGCTACGAAAAACTTCAAATGATAATTGCGGAATTCTATTTCCAAAGTCAGTTAAAGGAAAATCTTCAAATACCACATAAGCAAGACCCTTGAAGTTTGGCGTTTGCGATACTCCCTCAACGGCTTGGATCAAGCTATCGGCCAACTGCTCCTCCGAGCCAATATGAGTTCTAAAATTGGATTGCCTGCTGTCTAGTAATTCACCATCAGCCCAAATTCGACCAATGCCGTCGATAACTCCTTCACACAACCCAACAGCAAAACTTAAAGTATATTTGCGTTCAGAAGTCGAAGCTCCACCTTTGCCACCACTTTGTGCCTGCTGGCGGTTCTCTTTTAGTTGATCAACCCAAATTACCTGCCCACCAATTCTTGCCCTGCCAAACACAATCGGCATCGGCGAGCCTTCGGTAGATTGCAAAACATATAATTGATCAAGAGTTGGTCCAACTACTCGATCACCGGCAAAAAGAGATGATATCGCGCTGGTTGCCAATGAGGTTGCAACTCTTGTCACAGCGGTTTTTGCAAAGTTCAATGCCAGTTGAGCCATAGTTCATAATCCAATTATTTTAAGGAAAATTGTAAGTTGCAGCCAATCGTCGAACCCACCAATTACCAAAAGCCGAACGCGATACTGACCGGCTCCAATAAGCATGGATAAATTCATCTTGATTGATCATAATCCCGCAATGCTTGACCGAACTGGACGGATACATACGAAATAATAATACCGATCCTGGTTCTGGTTTGGTGGCGGGAATCAAATACTCTTCAGCCGCTTGCGATAGCAATTCTGCCGATCCACGTTCAGCCCAGTCAGGAGAATAAATAGGTAAAGGCGCGGGCTCTGATCCGTATATTTCTCGCCAAACCCCGCGAATTAAGCCCAGACAATCACAGCCAGCACCTTTAACGCTGGATTGGTGCAGATAAGGCGTTCCCAACCAAGTAATGGCAATATCCACCACTTGTTGCGGTTCGGGTTTTCGCGATTGCATTAGTCAGAAAATGGTGTTGCCAAAAGCTGATCATTGCCCGGCATAAACGGACAACCACGAAAATTACCAGCATTGGAAAATCGCGTACTGCAATGCGTCAATGATTTATCACAGCCGACAATCAACCTTATTTGGTCGCCTGCTTGCATCAGAATATCCGGAGGTAACAATAGCTGAAAAACCTCTACACCACCTGCCGGGTAATGAGTGTTTATTAGCCGGCTATTTGTTATTTTATCGGCATCTAACCAATCAACCCGCCCATGAACATACCAGTCTTGTTCTGGCGGATTGATCCCCGCAGCTAAAAACAATACTGGACTTAAAACTTCCACAATTGTTGTAGTTTCACTCCATGGCGAGCTGGCAAAATCAAATCCACAGCGAGCATCACCCAAGATGGCATCGCAACTTTTACTAAATGAACGACCAATGGATCGATCCAATTTACGAGWATTGGAAACAAGCTCTGCATTAAAGACTGTATCTTGCAGTGATATATCTCCAAGCTCTCCAGCCCATACCCCGACACGATCAATTGGACTTTCCCAATCTACACGCCATATTTGCACGCTTGCGGCAGCAAATTTTCCATTTTTCAAATCTTCAGCAGTCAAACTATCGTGCAATATTGAGCCGGCACTTCCAGCCGATCCTGTTGCAAACCCGGTACTTGTTTCAATTACTCCAGGACTTAACCCAGTAGCCGCCTGCCAAACCAGACCGTCAAAATTTAAGTCCTGATCATGATCGGTAAAAGTAAACACACTTCCGTCTTGCCTGCTAATTTTCCAGCACCAACATAAACGAGTAACACCAGTTTCCAGTTTATTTTGTAGGCTTTGCGAAATTTCACGCATTATTACCGCACCTCGACAACTGGAATTGATAAAATCGCGCCGGATTGAAATGTTTCCAATGAAATAGAAAGAATATCAGTATCAAAACGTACCGGTACATCAAATTCAAAGCCAGCCGTAACCGCCTGCCCCACGCCCGGTATTGAACCAGGCACAAACGTGACCGCTCCAAGAGCATAATCTACTGAATACTCCGTTCCCTCGATAGCTGGCGCTCCAGCCACAGCAATTTGCAAACTGTTTTCGACCGGCTTGGTAATTATCCGCTGATAAGCATAAGATCCAGTTTCATAGGTTTTTGATAATTGAAAAACACTCTTAGCGCCATCACCATCACCTAATGTTTGGTCAAAAGCAGATATAGTGTCGACACTCGCGCAGGAACGAAAGTCTATAAAGTCTTTCCACCTAAATCCATGCAACCTGCCCATACGCGCTTCATAAAAAGCCAATACACTTTCAATGTCAGCCAATGAGCGCACACCAAGCCCGGCATCATAGCGTCTCCTTGCATGCTGCCATGGAGTATTTCTTTCTTCGTAGCCGGACGCAAGTTCGATCACTTCGGTACGGCGTTCCGGCCCACCCGTTGAACGAAAAGAAACCGAAACCGGAAAACGTATCTCGTGAAATGCACTCATAACCTTCGCCTTCCTTGTTCTACTGCTCGACTTAACATGGCACTGATTTGTCCTTGTGAACGACGAAACCCGTCTACATCGGCTCCGCCTGCTATATTAAAATTTACCGTGACCGCAGAGATGCCAACCATCGGGTCAATAGTTCCAGCACTGGCCGGGCTAAAAACCTCTGGCCGTTTTTCTCCAACCAGATAAGAGCCGCCACCTANTACCGGCCCGCCATCTGCTCTAGCTCCACCAAAACCACCCTCGATAACCGCCCCGACCACACTTGAAACCGCAGAACCCAMCACTTGTTTGATAGCGATACGAGCAAGATCCTTTAAAATTGACTCGACCATTTTTTCAAAAGAAATACTTCCAGAAAGAGCGGCTTTTTCCAACTCACGGCCAATGCGATTACCGGTTCTGGCAAATATTTCCTCTAATTGTTCAGCCGCTTGCCG
>NVWT02000012.1 GCA_002733735.2 Robiginitomaculum sp.
ACAAAAGTTTTCAAAAGCAAAACATCAAAAAATTTATGACATTGTTTTAAAAGCTCAAGWRRMKGYSRTRKYRRWRGYSRKRGTRSRRMYKWMWKCAMGCCAAACTTATAAATCAATGACGCAAACACGTCATGTGATGAATAGTTGCCAGTATTAACAGTTCCACCGGTGGATGCAAAATTCAGCCTTGGAGATTGAAAATAACGATATCCAATATCCAGAACCCATTTATCAGAAAGATCCGTGCCAAAACCGACCAGACCATTCCATGCCCACTGAGTATGACTGTCGTCAGCAACCGCAAATGGATCAGCTGGAACACCTATGTTCGCTCCAGTATTACCATTTTGATAGCCTACCGCAGAAATACTGTTCTTGGCAACACCAAGTCCGAACCCAATATAAGGCTTAAGCGAATAACCAAGATCAAAATCTCTAATGATATTGGTCATTACAGACCATGATTGGAAATCACTGGAGCTTTGTTCGAAATTGCCAACAGCACCCGTATCATTAAAACGTTGCGTCAGATCGAAATCAACGCGCCAGCCATCATCAAGGTATTTACCAAAACCAATGGTTGGGCGAAAGTCGCCTTCGGCATTCATTTCGCCATTCAAAGCACCCGATGCAGTCATCGCATCAAGAGATCCATATCCTACGCCTGCTCTGGCATACCAGCCATCACCTGCCAAGGCTACGCTTGGCAAAGTGACCAATGCAGCTATTGCTACTGCTGAAAGTAAAGTTTTCCTCATGCTTCCCCTCCCGAGATATTCCTCGAAACTAAATTGTAAACGGCCCCAAATTGCGACCAAAAAAAATACTATTTGAACGAGCCATTTACTAAAAAACAACTCGCTTATTCAAATAAATACAATAACTGAACACGCTTGGCTAGTAAAAATGAATAATAACAAGGGTTTTTACGGAATAATGGTAACGTGTTGTTTCAACGCAACACCTCTTTCAAACTATTTCAATCAGAAGCCTTGTTTTTCAAGCTTTCCGCCACTTCTGGGGGCATGTATTTCTCATCGTGCTTGGCCAGAATACGACTAGCAACAAAGACACCATCACGCCGCAACACCCCTTCAGCGATAACACCTTGCCCCTCTCGAAACAAATCTGGAAGTATTTTACTATAAACAACCGGAATACTTTCGTTAAAATCAGTGATTCTAAAACTCACCTGCAAACCGTCACTTCGCTGAAAAGATCCATCCTCGACCATACCACCCAACCTGATTTTTTTATCGGCTTCATACTGTTCGGCCAACAGCTCAGTTGGCGCGTAAAAATAGGAAATACTATCTTTTAAGCCAGACATAGCTAATATTAACGCTGCCACCAAAACCAACGAGCCAAGCCCCAGGATTGTCAATCGTTGATTTCTTTTTTTAGGTTTCATAGTTTCAATATTCGACTAAACAATAATTTTATTAAAAAACACAACAAGAATTCATCTGCATACTACCATTTGCTACGTGTCAGACAATAACAATTGTGCATTTTTTTGCACAGCACCGCAAACAACAACATTCGCCGATAATCATTGACTTAAAGATCATTTCCGTCTCAAAATAAATCTCAACTACCATCACTTCGATAATTAGAACCCCGACCATAGAGCCATGAACAAACATCAAACATGCACTATATCTGCAGATGAAATAAGCTTTAAGCGCGCAATGGTCACTGTCTTTGCCAATGTCAGTTTTTCATTACAATCCGGGGAAATTTTAATGGTGCGCGGCGCAAACGGTTCTGGCAAAACCAGTCTACTTCGAATCCTAGCCGGGCTAACATCTGCTTATAATGGTAAATTACAGCATAAATTTGGCGATGCTAGCTGGAACATCGGGGTCTCTTCTGGCTCGATTGGCTGGCTAGGCCATAAGTTAGGCCTAAAACAAGACCTCTCAGCTATAGAAAACCTTGCCCTTTGGAATGAAAAGGACAAACAGCATGAGGACATAACAACAGCCTTACAAAAAGTGGGATTGCTCAACACACAGCAACGTCCTGTATACACTATGTCTGCTGGTCAAAAACAACGACTAGCCTTGGCCAGACTTTTGCTGAGCAATAGTCCACTGTGGATAATGGACGAGCCAGGAGCAAATCTTGATAGCGATGGCAACAAGCTGATCGAAACCCTGTTACAACAACATAGCCAACAAGGCGGAATTGCGATCATCGCCTCGCATGATCAGATAAATCCAGTTGCGCCGACCAGCTACATAAAGCTAGAGCAGTTCGCAACCGCATGATGAACCAACTTAAACTTATTGTTTTTCGCGACTTATTGCTGGCCACTCGTTCTGGCGGAAACTGGGTGCAGGGTAGTATTTTCTTTATATTATTTATTATGTTAGCCGCATTTTCTCTTGGCCCTGATCAAGCAGAACGAGGTTTTATAGCCCCGGCTTTGGTTTGGCTGGCTGTCACATTTGCCAGTCAATTATCCTTAGGGCAGTTGTTTAGTGAAGACCTAAATGATGGCAGTTTAGAGTGCTGGGTTACGGACAACCGCTCGCTTTCGGTCTACGTTATTGGCAAGCTCTTCTCGCATTGGATAAGCAATTTTGCACCAATACTTCTGCTTAGCCCTTTTGCAGCCGTCATGCTGGGCGCAGATACATCAAGCGTACCAATACTGATGATTTCCTTACTGGTAGGCGGCCCAGCAATGGTTCTTATCGGCGCAATGGCCTCGGCGCTAACCGCAAACTTACGCGGTGCAGGTCTATTGATTGTACTGATATCTGGGCCACTATTGGCCTCACCCCTGATATTTGGGGTTGGCGCGGTACAAGCCGGAGTTATAAATAGCGTTGCAATGAAATTATTGGGTGCTATTTCATTGTTTTCATTGGTACTAAGTCCAGTAATAGCACGATTGGCTTTGAAAATTCACTTGGAATAATCAATAAGGTAATACAAATGTTGTCATATTTTGCCAATCCAGTCAGATTTAAAGCCTTAAGTAAATGGGTTGCCCCAATACTGGGTATAGGTGCGGTTGTATTGATTATTCCTTCGTGGATAATGGCATTATTCATTGTACCTGCTGATTATCAGCAAGGTGATGCATTTAGAATAATGTATGTTCACGTTCCGGCGGTTTTTGCCGCCTCTGGCGCTTATGCCTTTTTGGCAATAGCCAGTTTTTTCAGCTTTGTTTGGCGACACCCATTGGCCGATACTGCCGCAAGAGCCGCCGCCCCTATTGGTGCCGCTCTTACCTTTTTAGGGCTATTTACCGGAGCCTTATGGGGCAAGCCAATGTGGGGAGCGTATTGGGTATGGGATGCAAGGTTAACCTCGACACTGGTGATGTTATTTTTGTTTTTGGGCTATATGGCGATCAGAGCAGCAATTCGAGATGAAAACGTCAGCGCCAGAATCGGTGCGATAGCTGCGATGGCCGGAGCAATCAATCTACCAATAGTCAAATATTCTGTTGAATGGTGGTCAAGCTTACATCAGTCCGCTTCGATTAGCCTTAGCGGTTCAGAAATTGATAGTTCAATGTCAATAACACTATTTGCTGGCATAATCGGTTATTTCTGCCTGTTCGGCTGGCTAGTGATCAATAATATGCTTAGCGAACTTGATACTCGTAGAACCAGAGCACTAGTAATTCGCTCATCAGACCACCGCCCATCTACGTCCAGTAAACAATCAACGGAGAACCCAGATGCCTGAACTATTGGATTTTGGCAAAAACAGTATCTTTATCTGGACATGCTATGGCACAACTATTGTTGTTTTGGGGGCAATGATCACCACCAGTATACGTAAGAAAAAATTAGCAAGAAAAGCGTTGGCAAGAGTACTAGAAGAACAAAAACCTTAGCAATAAAAACCAACTCCGGCAATTTACAGCTTTCCTCAGTGGACAAACCTTAAAAAATCTCGCCACGAAACAATATTCGTTTTGCGCACTGCTAAAGTGCTTTTTAGTAAAATCCACGTTTCGTTGGATTTACCGTATATTCACCATGTCAAAGAGCCGCATGCCGGCTTAGATGTGCCGGTTGCAAGACCATTATAACAAGCGTGCGTGTTGCGAGTATTCTTGGAACTTATCCTCGTTGTTCAAGTGCTACTAAGGGGCAATGAGTGCTAAATCTTTGCTAATTAACCCTTGGTTTAAGAGTCGTCTTTGCCAATGAGTGCTATTTAAGGGGTACGTATAAAGGGGCACGTGACCCTTGTTCACCCTCCTTCTGTCTCGCGGCAAGTTCGCTTTGCTCACTCCTACGACGTGCGGAGAATGGTCTCCGAGGCGCAGTCGCACCTAGTTAACTTTTTTGTCTCGCGGTCAAGTTGCTTCGCAACGACCTACGACGTGCGGCGAACGATCGCCGAGGCGCGGTCGCACCTAGTTAGTAATATTCTGCAATGGTATGTTCTTCTGTCTCGCGTGTCTCGCAGCAAGTTCGCTTTGCTCACGCCTACGACGTGCGGCGAATGATCGCCCCAAATCCTAAAATGGGCGCGGTCGCACCTAGTTAGTAATGTTCTTCTGTCTCGCGGCAAAATATCAAAACACCAGAATTTGACTCCCTCTCCCGGCTCGGGAGAGGGTTGGGGTGAGGGTGTTAAAAGTCGCAATTAAGAGAGTTGGATCCCGCCTCACCTTAAGCCTGTCGAAGGACAAGCCGTGTGATGACGGTTAGCATTGGGCGTATTTATCTGCCATTACAATATTAGTGACTTGCCAACAGGCAAACGAGTTGCCCGGTGAATATGTACGTTCATCACCAGACCAAAGCCGATCATCACCGCCAACATTACCGTTCCACCATAAGATATAAGCGGTAAAGGAACCCCAACAACCGGCAATAAGCCGGTGACCATTCCCACATTAACCAATACATATAATCCGAATGTAGCGGTGATGCCGCTAGCCAGCATTCTTCCAAAATTCGATCTACAGCGAATAGCGATATAAAATCCGACGATAATCACCATGAAGTATAAGCTCAACACTCCCATCGAGCCGAAAAAACCAAACTCTTCACCAACCATAGTAAAGATAAAATCAGTTTGTTTTTCCGGCAAGAAATTCAAATTAGACTGACTTCCATTCAAGAAACCCTTACCGTCGACACCACCGGAACCCAGAGCAATTTTTGACTGCAAAATATGATAACCAGAACCCAGTGGATCATCTTCGGGGTTCAAAAAGGTGTTGATCCGTCGCCACTGATATTCTTTAAGCCCAAACCTCATAAATAAGGGCAAACCAATTGCCAGCGCTAAGCAACCCGCAACAATTATTCGCCAATTCAAACCCGCCAGAAAAATCATCGAAACACCAATAGCGCCAACCAGAATTGCAGTACCAAGATCCGGTTGTTTCAAAACCAAGAACAATGGCAGCGCAACCATAGTAAACGGCACCAACAAATCCCGAAGTTTCTTTAACTCTCCCGATGTGTGCAGATATCGCGATAAGCCTAACACCAATGCCAATTTCATCATTTCCGAAGGCTGCAACCTTATCGGCCCAACATCCAACCACCGCTGCGCCCCCATCGCAGTGGCGCCAAAAAACTCGACCCCAAGYAATAAAACCARCGCCATTGCATATATCGGRTACGCCAAAACCATCCAAACTCGRATATCGACCAAAGCCAARGCCARCATCAAGAATAAAGCAAAAGCAAAACGARCAATATGGCGAGACGAATATGGCTCAAAACTACCGCCACTAGCTGAATACAGCATCAACGTTCCCACAAATGCCAAGGCAATAAGCAACACCACTAACAACCAATTTATCCGGGCAATTTTATCACCTATTGAAAGAGTAATTTCCGGACGGGCAACTCTAAGGAAACTCATAACAGCTCACCGCTTTTGTTTGCTGAATTCACCAAGGAGTTTCTTTGTTCAAGCGCATATTTCAATATTTTCTTTGCTCGTGGGGCTGCTTGCGYTGAACCACTACCACCGTGTTCAATAATTACAGAAATTGCAAATTGCGGATTATCTAAAGGCGCGTATCCGACAAACAACGCATGATCCCGCAATTTCCAAGGCAGGTCTTCATTCTTACGCACCTTATCATCGCGCTCTTCTTGAGTGATCCGGCGTACTTGTCCGGTTCCGGTTTTGCCAGCCCAAAGAGTATTGTTTCCATCTATTCCTTCTGGTGTGTACGCGGTTCCCCATGGTTTGTTCACCACACTGTCCATACCGTTTCTGGCAATGGCCAATGCTCTATCGGAAAAGCCAAGCTTGTTTTGCGTGATCACTTGATCCAAGCTTTGATATTGCAAAGTAGGGTTGACGTTCTTACCAGTGGCAATTCTAGCGGTCATAACGGCTAATTGTATTGGTGTGGCGGCCAAATACCCTTGCCCAATACCTGCAATAAGTGTTTCACCTTGCGCCCAAGGCAAATCAAATCTGGCTCGCTTCCACGCCTGACTTGGTACTAACCCAGAAGAGCCGCCGCCAAGGTTTAAATCGAAATTTGTTCCAAATCCAAATTTCAATGCCGCCTTGTGTATCCGGTCAATTCCTAGACGTTTAGCCAGCTCATAAAAATATATATCGCAACTAACACCAATAGCTGCATTAAGATCTATCAATCCGTGGCCACGGCGCTTCCAACAATGAAAGACACGATCCCCCAACTCTATCTTACCGGTACATCTGATACGCTCTTTTGGATCAACCAACCCGGCATCAAATGCGGCCATAGCCACCACCATCTTAAAGCAAGAAGCCGGCGGATAACTACCACCAATGGCTTTGTTGAATAATGGCTTAAACTCATCGGCCAGAAGCGCGTTATAATCTTCGGTTGAAATACCCTTGGCAAATTTGTTCGGGTCAAACGAAGGTGTTGAAACCAGTGCGTTCACCTCTCCGGTTTTGACATCAAGAACGCATGCTGCGCCACTGGTGCCATCAAGGGCTTGCATGGCAACGCTTTGCAAGTTGCGATCCAAAGACAATTGAATTGTTTTTCCGGTACTTGCGCTGGTTCTGATATCAGGTAATTCTCGAATGACCCGTCCCAATGCGTTGACTTCATATTTCAATGCTCCGGGTTTTCCGCGTAGCTCAAGGTCAAAGTTTCTTTCAACGCCTGTACGGCCAACTCTAAAGCCGGGGTGTCGCAATAAGGGTTGGTTATCTACCATTTTTTCTGGTGGTACTCGCCCTACATATCCAATTATGTGCGCTTGTGCCGCACCTAAAGGATAATTCCTGACCTCGCCGACCTCTGGCATGATCCCGGGCAGGTCTGGCAACCACATATTTACTTGGGCGAATGTATTCCAATCCATGTTTTCAACAACTCTTATTGGTGAAAACGAATCTCGGCTAGCAAAATCTTTGCGTATCTGCGCTTGGCGACGATTTGATAATTCAAAAAACCCTGACAACCTCGATAATAAAGCATCGAGATCACGCACCTGATAGGGCATCAACAATAAACGGAAGTTATCAGAATTAGCTGCAAAAACCCGACCTTGCCGATCAACAATCTTTCCGCGACTAGGCACTAATAGTCGGTAATTAAACTGGTTTTCCTCGGCTAGGCCCCGGTACTTATCAGAATCCAGGACTTGCAATTTATATAAACGCGCCGAAAGGCCTGTGAACCCTAACAGACCAAACGCGCCAAAGATCAATGCTCGCTTGGTAAATCTGCTACTATGTTCATCATCATAATTATACATTAGCTCAACCGACCGTGATGAAAGTCGTATAATCGCCTAGATTGCTGGGTAGATCGCAACAAGCTGCCATAGAGTTTACCAGCCAAAGGATAGACAAAAAACGTCGAAGCCCCTTGCGCCAGCAAATGCACCCAATCCACTTTCCACCCCGAAGATATAATGCCGGCAATAGCKGCAGCAAAAACAGTTAAGATAACCATCAARCCRAAMCCTGCCCACAGCATGCCACTACCTCTGCCTGAAAACGCATCGCTTTGCGTAGTCATTACCGCATAGGAAAACAAATAGGTAAATGCCCATAACCCTAACGCCCCCCCAGTGAGTAAATCCTGGGTTATTCCAATACCAAACACCACAATCGGTGGCATCATTTTTGGACGTGCCATCGCCCAGAAAAATATCGCCATCAAAGGAAATAACGGCATCGGAATATACAGTTGAAAAAACCTTATCGGAGCAACATAAATCAATAAYCCAGCCAGTGAGACCAAGGTAGGAACACCTATCCAWGCRATAAGMCCCACMCGCGCAGCAACTGATGAYAAMCGGGTTATTCCTGTACTCATTGCSCCAYAYYCTCARGTTCAGTATCGAGAAGATTATCTTCGGCAATTTCCTGTTCAGGAGTAATGACAGGTGGCCGACTTAACACTTGAACAAAATCGACTATGGCTAAATTAGCATACAGTTTCACCTGAAACTTACCGCCCTCGCGCTTTGGCGCAATAACCTCTCCSACCARTAABCCAGATGGCAGCACTCCATCATCACCCGAGGTACTTATTTTGGTGCCAATYTCAGGTACAAAVCCCTCACCAATATAGGTTAGCTCAGGAAACCGTGTATTATTGCCAGATATAATTGCTCTGGAAGTTGCACCTTCAAAAGTAACAGGCACTCTGGAATTCAAATCATTTAAAAACAGTACTCTGGAAGAATTTCTGCCTACGGTGACAATCCGCCCGATCATACCTTGCGGATTAACTACAGCTTGGCCAACGACTATACCCTTAGTTCTGCCAACCCGTAACAGGCCAGAACGAACAAACGGGCCTCTGGCTTCGGCAATGATGCGCGCGGATACTACATTGATATCAGTTTCTCCTTGCATGTTGAGCAATTCTTCATAACGCAGGATTTTGCCATGCAAAGCGTGTGACAAAGTTTCCCATTGCCGTAAGTTGCGGTTTTCTTTTTCCAACTCGCGAAGCCTAGCTGCGGAATTCCAATATGAAGAAAACCATTTTCCGACGTTTTGCACACCAGAAAGCGGCATATCAATCAACTGCATTGCCGGAGAGGCCACTTCATCGGCGACCTGGCGAATACCTTCAAAAGCAACTTCATCACCAGAGCGATTATTGACTGCTAACATGACAACTGAAATCAAAATCAGGAAAACCAAAGAGGCTCGCGTCCAGAACCCGCGCAACCATGCAAATGGACTTGTTGAACGTTGTGTCGCCATTTAGTAAGGCCGCTCCTTCAATATATGTTTCGGCTTTAAATTACCGATAGCTTGCCTTTGGCTATATGCAGGTTTTCAAGAGTAGCACCGGAACCAAGCACAACGCATGATAATGGCTCATCAGCTACCATAACCGGCAGACCAGTACGAATTCTAAGCTCGGCATCAAGATTACGCAATAATGCACCACCACCGGTAAGCATAATACCTTTATCGACAATATCTGCGGCCAGTTCCGGCGGCGTTGATTCAAGTGCAACCTTTACCGCATCAACAATTTGCTCAACCGGTTCAGATAACGCCTCAGCTATCATGGCCTCGGTTATCCGCACTTCTCTTGGAACACCGGCCATCAAGTCGCGGCCTTTGATATTCATCGACAAGCCATCGCCTGATTTTGGTGCCGAAGCAGTGCCAATTTCTTTCTTGATGTTTTCAGCACTGGTCTCGCCGATCAACATATTGGTAGTTCGGCGTACATAATTGATGATCGCCTCATCCATTTTATCGCCACCAACGCGGACTGATCGCGAATAAACTATACCGCCAAGCGATAACACAGCTACTTCGGTAGTGCCGCCACCAATATCAACCACCATCGAACCGGTAGGGTCATTTAACGGCAATCCAGCACCAAGTGCAGCGGCCATTGGCTCCTCAATAAGAAACGCCCGTCTTGCACCGGCCGCCAAAGCACTGTCATGGATAGCTCTTCGTTCAACTTGAGTTGCGCCAGAAGGCACACATATTACCACTTGTGGTGAAGCAAAAAGCCTAGAGTTTTGGGCTTTTTTGATAAAGTGCTTAATCATTTCCTCGGCAGTTTGAAAATCGGCAATAACCCCGTCTTTCATTGGCCGAATTACTTCCATTTGTGTTGGAGTACGCCCCAACATCCGCTTGGCATCGGCACCAATCGCCTTGACCTCTTTTTGACCATTTACGATCTCGTAAGCAACTACAGACGGCTCGTTTAAGACCACGCCACGCCCCTTTACAAATACCAGTGTATTTGCTGTGCCAAGGTCAATAGCCATGTCCGAAGACATCATACCGAAAATTCGTGAGAAAATAGACAGGGGGACATTCCTTTTTTAAGTCAAACTGGCAGTACGCCATGAAATTAAACAATATTTATAGTGTTTTGCGGTGGATTRCGTTGCGGATCAAGAGTTAATCCACAACTTTACTTACCTTAGACTATTTCCTTTAGATTTCCAAGCTCTACCTAACATCCAGATAACCAACACAGTTACTGCCGCCAAAGCAAAAAACAGCATGACCAAAGATATGCTTTGTTGGCGAGAAAATGACAACAAACCTTGGCCAACAAAAGCTATAGCGATTATTTTTGGTACTATGCCAATCGCTGTGCCAGCAGCAAATTGAATGAACTTTGCCCGCGATACTCCCAACGCTAAATTAACAAAGATAAACGGTCCCGAAGGAACCACCCGAACTAGAAGCGATGACCAAAATCCATTTTTGCTAACAAATTCAACTATTTTATTTATATTATCTCCACCAAAACGCTGTAAAGGATCAGCGCCGGTTAACCTGCCAAGCCAAAAATGTAAGCTGGCGGAAACCATGGTGCCAGCCCAAGAAAACATGCTGCCGTCCACAGAACCAAACGCAAAAACACAAGCAGCAATCAATACAAATTGCGGCACAGCAAGCATTCCCATTATGACAAAAATCGCAATAACAGTAGGTAAGCCAAAGGGGCTATCTCTTATTCCCACGAGTATTTTTTCTATTGCCTGCGCGTCCGGAGCAAAACCGGTAAACAGCAAATACAGCAAGACCGCTAGTAAACTTAACAATACGACTAACCGCAATCGGCTCAGCCATAATTTCATATTTGCTTTTGGCATTTGCGGTTCAGACGACTTCATTTGTCAGTTCCAAATTGCAAAGGATCAACAAAATGCCAATCATTAACCCGACCACGCGCCCAAGTCATTTGTCTTTTGGCGTATCTTCGAGAATCACGTTTAGCCAAATCACAGGCTTCAATGAGTGAAATATCTCCGTCCAAATACCGGCTAAGTGGTATAAATCCAATAGCCTTATGCAAAGAAATTGATTGATCCTCGGATTTGCTTTTGAAGGCTTTCACCTCGTCCAATGCACCATTTTGCATCATCGTATCAAACCGGCGGTTGATCCTCTCGTATAGAACCTCACGTTCGGGCAATAATACCGTTCCTTGCCATTCATTGGCCGCCAATATTGCAGTGGTTGTTTGTTGAAATGAAGTCAGGGTTTTGCCGGTTTCCTCAAAAACGCTTAACGCCCTGATCAATCTTTGCCGATCAGAGCTGTGAATTTTATCTGCGGCAATGGGGTCAACTAATTTAAGTTTATCATGCCCCGCAATTAAGCCAATTTCCTCAATCACTTTAGTAATTGCTAAAGCGGTTTTTGTACTAATTTGCGGAATTTTTGCCAAACCCTTAGTCAAAGCCTCAAAATATAGCCCGGTGCCGCCAACTAATATCGGATGGTTTCCTCGTGCAGTTATTTCGCTGATCAAYTTTAATGCAACTTCAAGCCATTTGCCCACCGACCAGCGTTCACTTGGATCAACWRTGCCAAACAAATGATGGGCAATAYCGGCTCGCTCAGAAATAGTTGGCAATGCCGTTAATAATGGCAAGCCCGAATAAATTTGCATTGAATCTGCATTGATAATTTCCCCGCCGGACTGTTTTGCCAAAGTAACAGCAAAACTAGTCTTTCCGCTTGCCGTCGGGCCAAAAACCAGCGAGATAGGATTGTCATCAGAACTTAAAATGGAACCACTCCGCAATATGGCACAGACATTAATCATAGTTAGCAAACCAAGACACGAAGATTTGCAAACCGCTAAAAATTTATTGCAGGCTAATGGTTTTATTTTCAATTCGCAATTGCTCAAAGACCAAGCAATACAATTTACCGGCAATTCCAGCCATAACCAAATAACAGCTATCTTGCAAAACCTCAAAATTGATTGGTGCCTGCATAGAGCATTACCGCAAATAGCCGATGTTTTAGTTTGCGATATGGACAGCACAATAATCGGCCAAGAATGCATTGATGAATTAGCGGACTTGGCCGGTGTCGGCGAACAAGTAAAAGCAATCACTAAGGCAGCAATGCAAGGGGATTTAGAGTTTTCTCATTCTTTGGCCGAGCGAGTAAAGCAACTGGCCGGGCAGAGCAAAGATATCCTAGATGAATGTTGGCAAGACCGGATCACCATAAATCCGGGAGCAAAGACTCTGATCACCACCATGAATAATCTTGGCGCCAAAACAGCCTTGGTCTCAGGCGGGTTTACATGGTTTGCCAAGCGGGTTGCACGAAAAGTCGGGTTTTGCGAATATCACGCTAATGAATTGGAGTTTCGCGATCACAAATTTACCGGCAACATTATAGGCGAGGTAATTGATAGTGTAGCAAAACGCGAGCATTTATCACAACTATCAAAGGGTAACAAAATCACCTGCGCTCTTGGCGACGGAGCTAATGATCTGGCAATGGTAAAGGCTGCAAATATTGGTATTGCTTACCATGCCAAACCAATATTAGAGAAATCTGCCAACGGGATTATTCGCCATACCGACCTTAGCACAGCTTTGTTATTTCAAGGAATATTGCCTAAAAACTGGGTTACTTAGGGTCAGGGACGAATTGCCAAGCGTAAAGTCTCGCCACGGCGATTTATCAACACCAAGACCGGTCTTTTCGATTCAGCCATAGCAGCCTTGGCTCGAACTTTTGCCTCGTCAACAGTAGTAACATCTGTCCAGGCAATTTGCTCTATCACATCACCAATATGAATTTTACTGGCAGCATCAGAGCCTTCTCGCACCGATAACACCACTAATCCTTTTACCGAAGAGCGAATTGAATATTTTCGGCGTAATTGTGCATTTGGAACTGCCAATTCCATATCCAAAACCATTTCCGTTCCACCAGCTTCATTGTCATAAACACCAGTATCAACATCAAAACTATCTTGCTTTAACAGATCAACATTGACCTTAATTGTTTTTGACTTGCCCTCGCGGATTAGCAATACGTCAACAATGCTGCCCGGTTTGGCTTTGGCCGCCAATGCTGTCAAAACCCGTGAATTCTCTACCGGCTTACCAGCAAATTCAATGATCAAATCACCAGTCTTTATACCGGCTTTTTCCGCAGGGCCATCAACAGTAACACTAAATACCAATGCCCCGGAAGCTATCCCAAGGCCGTAACTTTGCGCAACGGCTTTGCTAACTGATTGTACGCTTACACCGATCCAGCCACGCTCAATGAACCCATGGGTCAATAATTGTTCGACAATTTCCGAGACAAGGTTTGAAGGAATTGAAAACGCAACCCCGACCGAGCCGCCTGATGGTGATAAAATAGCAGAATTCACCCCGATTACATCACCAGACATATTAAACAATGGCCCGCCAGAATTACCACGATTTATCGCGGCATCGGTTTGAATAAATTGATCATAATTACCAGAAGAAATATCACGGTTTTGTGCTGAGATAATTCCCGCAGACACCGAGCCACCAAGCCCGAACGGATTACCAATAGCCAACACCCATTCACCGGTCAGAGCTTCGTCGGAATTACCCAAAGATACAAATGGCAAATCCTGCTCCGGAAATACTCGCAAAACCGCCAGATCCGTTGCCGGATCTCGCCCAACAATATTGGCGGTTAAAACCGTACCATCCGTAAACGTCACCTCGACAGTATCAGCATCTTCAATCACATGGTTATTGGTGATAATTATGCCTTTCGGATCAATTACAAACCCGGAACCCATCGAGTTGGCTGTACGGTTTTCCGATCCGAAATAATCATTGAATTTTTCTATTGCCGAACCTTCAGGAAAACGCGGCATTTCTCCTTTTATCATCTGGCTGGTCGATATATTTACCACCGCCGGTGAAAGTCTCTTGGTAAGTTCGGCAAATCCATCAGGTGCCGGATGCCCGTAAACCACAGCGGGAACCATTAAAACCACAAAAACAATGACTATTAAACGACTAAAACTCATAAAAAACACCTTGGTAAATTAACCTCACACCCATAACGAAGACTAGAGCCTTTCCGAAAAAGTGTGAAGCGGTTTTGTAATATACTTACCCGCCTAATGGCTCGGAGTTGTCTAGTAAAGCTTCGGCATTAGCTGGCCTTGAAAACTGCTCCGCCATACGCACAGTAAGCGTCGATGCTTTAGCTATATTCATTGCCGCCAGAACTTTGGCCATTGATTGCGGTTTCATACGAGTTGCTACTTGCAACAAGACTTTTTCGTCAAGTGTATTGAAAATCACTGCGGCGGATTTTGCCTTCATAGCTTCATAAGTTTTAACCACAACCGCCATACGCGCTTCTTCTTGTTCGTCGAGCAAGCCGATACGTTGGTCATATTTGGCTATAGCTGCATCAATCATTTGCAAGCGATCATCAAGTTGCACTTCGGACAAAGTTATCACAGCCTCTCTAGTAGCAAGGTCATTCTCCCGCATATCAAGCTCTTCGCGGCGTTGGCTAAGRCGCATGACCACGCGCAATTCTTGCTCACTTAATCCAGCTTGTTCGGCAAAACCCGGTGCTTTACAATTTTCCGCCTCTTCTGGCTCAGGATCAGCAGTTATATCAGGCATAGACTTTTTAGCAGGCGGTTTTGATTTGCTGTCTTTTTGCTCAACAGCAGCCCATGCCGGTTGCACAGGATTAAGCGAAGCCAATAATCCATCGGAAATTGACAATAACTTCATCGCCACCAAACCAATGCTAAGAATAGCCAGAATTACAAACAAACGAATTGCCATCTTTATATGGCCCTCTTCAAACGATCCATCAATCCAGTGGACTGAGTATCTTCTGCAACCTCATTCAAAGGTAATATGCGATCTTGGCGAGTTTTATCTCTAGGCTTGGGTGTTCCTGCTGGTAGTTTACCGGTTAATGCCTTGGCCTCAATAATACTTGCTTGCAACTCTTCCGTAACCTGCTCGCTAGTTTTTGCTAGACGATGAACACTTTGCTCGGCGCTAAGACTGACCTGCACTAGATCCTGTATTGACTGTCGGACACCATCTTGTCCGGATCGCAATGCCTTTAACCGCCGGTCAAGTATGAAACAATAACCAATAGTAATAACCAGTAAAATGCTTACAAGAATTTCAAAACCTAAAGATAATGTCATCTCGMTTGCTCCAATAACTKYTGYTTAATAGATGGRCTAGTMAGGGATTTAGACACACGAACCGCCACATTATGCCCCTTACGTCCAATTTTCGCAGTTGCAACCGGTATTGAGCCGCAACGAATACTGATATCGCTGTCCGGTGTAACATTGAGCATAATAGTATCTCCGACTTTTAAGTTCATTACGGTTGAAAGCGGAGCCTTATAATCATCAAGAACCGCCTGCACATCAATAGCCGTTGACCATAATTGCGAAGCCAAATGACTTTCCCAAATATTATCTCTGCCAAATTTCTCACCCATAAATTGCTGTAATAAAAGCTTTCTAATTGGCTCAAGTGTCGAGTATGGCAACATAAGTTCAATTCGACCGCCACGGTCTTCCATATCAATCCGCAATCGTACCAAAATTGCCGCATTTGCCGGACGGGCAATAGCAGCAAATCGCGGATTGGTCTCAATACGATCTAGGGTGAAATCAACTTGCGTAAGTGGAGCAAAAGCCCTTTGCGCATCTTCTAGCACCACTTTGATCATTTTCTGCACCAATTGTCGCTCTATCGTTGTATATGGCCGCCCCTCAACCCGCATGGCCGCGGTGCCTCTATGACCACCAAGCAATACATCAACAATCGAATAAATCAGATTAGAATCAACAGTTAACAACCCATAATTATCCAATTGCTCGGCGCGAAAAACCGCTAAAATCGCCGGCAATGGAATTGAGTTGAGATAATCCCCAAAGCGGATCGATGAAATATTATCAAGGCTGACCTCTACATTATCCGAAGTGAAATTACGCAATGATGTAGTCATCATCCTAACCAAGCGATCAAACACAATTTCCAACATTGGCAGGCGCTCATAAGAGACCAAACCACTATCGATAATTGCTCTAATGCCGCTATCGTTATCTTCGTCTTCTTCAGAGCCGTCAAATCCTAAAAGGTTATCAATCTCGTCCTGATTGAGAATACGCTCGGAGCCTGGCCCCTCGGTAGCAGCATCAATAGATGCACCACCACCATCGTCATCACCAACCATTGCCTCCCATTCGGCGGCAAAAGCATCATCATCGCCGGTAGCGCCACCAGAGGAACCATCGCCCTCTGCGGCGGGTTCTCCATTGGCCTCAGCTTCCCATTCAGCCATCATTGCATCTTGATCTACATCACTGGACATAAGCTAATTCACCAATAGTTTTTCAATTAAAACATCATTCACATGAGCAGGATGCACCGCCAGATTTACCCGTCGCAACAATTCCAAACGCAAACGATAATTGCCGGCAGAACCTTTAATATCTTCGACTCGTAATTCTCGCAAAAAAGCTTGATAATGATCAATCACACGCGGCAGAAGCGCATCAAGTGTCTTGATAGTATCCTCATCAGGAACTTCCAACTGCATCTTAATCTGCAAGACCAGTTGCTCGCCATCATTTTCACCAGAAATATTAACCAATATATCCGGCATTTGGTAAAATAATGGAATTTCCGCTTTAGCCAACTCGGCTTCTTTAGCGGCATCTTCAGAAATAATGGGATTGCCGTGCTCATCAAGGGCGATCTCTGATTCTTTATCTCCGCCCATGAACATCAAGCCACCAGCCACAGCAAGGAGCAAAACCACTACCACCGGTAAACCAATGAAAAGCAACATCTTTTTCTTGGATTTCTTTGGCGCATCTTCACCTTCAGCCCCATCTTCGGCCTTGGCTTCTTCTTCTGGTTTTTTATCTGCCATACCCGGCACTCCATATTGCAATAATTATGTCCCTACTTATGAAGATTTATGGTTAAGGAGATGTTGCTAAATCAGGAATTTCCTGCCGGGCAATAGGACATTGGTTGCCGGGTAACAGAGGGTATACCTCACTAAAAATTACTCAACACACTGATATATATATAATATTTTATTGGCATGCCCCATGCAAGGTCAGCGATAACACTAAGCGTGAATTGCGCTTAAACAACAGCAAAAGGCTTAAGGTTATGGAAAATGCAATGATGGTGGCATTATCGCGACAAATAACTTTACGCCGCGAGTTATCCATTACCGCCAATAACCTCGCCAACATGTCCACTGCCGGCTTTAAAGTTGAGAAAATGTTGTTAGCAAGCAATCCGGGCAAATCAGCAAATCACACAGATGGGCCGGCAAAAATAAACTTCGTTCAGGGCTGGGGTGTATCCCGCAATTTCTCCGATGGCCGTATAGAAATGACCAACCGCCCAATGGATATGGCGTTGGTTGGGCCAGGTTTTTTTGTTATCGAGACAGAACAGGGCGAAAAGTACACCAGAGATGGCCGTTTCGATGTTGACGAAACAGGAACCTTAGTCAGCGCCGATGGYAATCCGGTACTTGATGACACAAATTCACCGATACTACTTGATGCCTTCGGCAGCAGCCCCGAAATAAGCAAAAATGGTACGGTTTTTGTTGCCGGAGCCGAAGTTGCACGATTGAAAGTCGTTCAATTCCCCCAACTTGGGCAATTATCAAAAGATGGTTCCGGCCGTTATTCCGCCGCACCAGATGCCGAGCAAACCGTCATAGAAAACCCAAGAATTATGCAAGGTTTTCTTGAGCGATCCAACGTGGTTCCAATTTTGGAAATCAGCAAAATGATCGAAGTAACAAGAGCATATAAATCAGTAACAAACATGTTGAAGTCTCAAGAAGATAACAGCAAGGACGCAATCAAACGACTTGGTCGTGTCAGATAATAAGAAGATAGGGAGTAACGGTAATGCGYGCACTTAATACAGCAGCKACAGGAATGTTGGCWCAACAGCTTAATGTTGARGTYATTTCAAATAACATAGCYAATATGAACACAACSGCSTTCAAACGMCARMGRGCAGAGTTTCAAGATTTGATTTATCAAAGCATTGARCGCCAAGGAGCCAGCTCATCTGATGCCGGCACTGTAGTTCCTACCGGTGTGCAAATTGGTCTTGGTGTRAAAGCTGGATCAGTTTATCGAATTACCGAACAGGGAAACCTTACCCAGACCGGTAATAAATTTGATCTAGCGATTGCTGGCGAAGGATACTTCGTAGTTCAGCTCCCCTCTGGTGAAGACGCCTATACTAGAGCTGGCAATTTCGCGGTTGGCCCTGACGGACAACTTCTTACCGAAGACGGTTATATAGTGTCCCCAGGAATTACTATTCCACAAGATTCAACCGATGTGATAATTTCACAACAAGGACAAGTACAGGTCATGACACCGGGTCAGGCGGCTCCGACTATTGTTGGACAGCTGGAACTGGCAACTTTTTTCAACCAAGGCGGCTTGGATCCGCAAGGCGATAATTTATTCAAAGAATCTGCGGCTTCCGGGCCAGCAAGTCTTGGAACACCAGGYGCCGGCGGTTATGGCCGAATATCYCAAGGYTTTATCGAAGCTGCCAACGTAAATGCGGTTCAGGAAATAACAGCATTGATTCAGGCRCARCGAGCTTATGAAATGAACTCCAAGGTGATTTCTGCTGCCGATGAAATGCTATCAACTAGTGCTAACTTACGCCGATAGGAAATAAATATGGCTCATAGAATTGATCAAGCAGGCATACGCCGCAAATTCGGAATCATTGCTCTTGCCGTGTTATTCCTTGTGGTTTCTGCCTCGCTGGTATTTGCCGATAATTCCACGGACACGGCCAAGACAGAACCGTTGCAATTACGTTCCAACATTGTGGTAGACGGCGAAACTATCACCTTTGGAGATTTGTTTTCCAACTCTGGGGATCTGGCAACTATTGCCATATCAAACGCCCCTGCTCCCGGTCGCAAACTCACATTAAGTCCGTTGGTTCTTTCACGGTTGGCCACAGATAATGCTCGCCAATGGAGCAATGTAACTAGTTTACGACGGATATTGGTTAAACGTGCTGGACATAGACTAAGCAATCGCGAGTTGTCACAATTGATCAAAGATGAAATGCAAGCCAATGGCACAAATGGGCAGTATGAGATACTTATAAGCTCCGGTGCTGCAGGCATTTATGTGCCGACAAATGGTGGCGGGTTTTCTTATATCCAAAGCGTTGATTTCAATCCATCTAATGGCGGCTTCATTGCCTCTCTAATMCCCTATGACGGTGCCAATACAGTTACTTTGCGCGGGCGAGCTTGGGCAATGAAACAAATCCCAGCATTAAGCCGAACAATGAGTGTTGGCGAAATAATAACAGCTGATGATATCAAGTGGATTTCAACCCGTGCCGATAGATTAGGGGTCAACCCTATTTTTACAGAAGATCAACTATTGGGAAAAGCATTACGCCGCTCATTACGGCCTGAAACCCCCATCAGACTACAAGATGTTAAAACTCCTGATATGGTTTCAAAGGGCGAGCTTATCACCATTACATACGAATTACCGGGGCTGCGATTAACTGCACGCGGCAAGGTTCTCGCCAATGCCGGTGCTGGCGACATAGTTCGGGTGGTTAATTTGTCCTCTAACCGAACTATAGAAGTAACAATAACTGGCCCCGGCAAAGCCGTGGCGATTTCAACACAAATTTTGGGTGGGTAATTATGAGAAAAGCAATTTTATTGGCGGTTTTAGCATTACCATTGGCTAGTTGTGGTACATTTGATCGCATCAAGAACATTGGTAAAGCCCCGGAACTCACCCCGATGCAAAACCCAGATGCAGTTTACGGCAAACGTCCCGTGGTTATGCCAATGCCGGTAGCCAAGCCAGAAAATAATCAAGCCAACTCTTTGTGGCGCGCCGGAGCCAGAACTTTTTTCAAAGACCAAAGAGCCACAAATATTGGCGACATTCTAACGGTTTCAATCAACATTTCTGACTCGGCCAATGTCAGAAACACCACCGAGCGCACCAGAACCAGTGCCGAAGATTCTGACTTGACAAACTTTTTCGGTCTTGAAAACAAACTTGGAAGCATCAGCCCCGGATCGGTCACATCGCTTGGCTCAACTAGCAGTAACAGAGGTGATGGCAGTGTAGTTCGCTCTGAAACCATCAATTTAACCGTTGCCGCAGTAGTGACACAAGTTTTGCCAAACGGTAATATGGTAATAGCCGGCCGCCAAGAAGTTCGCATCAATCATGAGGTTCGCGATTTGCTGATTTCTGGCATGGTGCGCCCCGAAGATATTTCATCAAGTAATGTCATCGCTCATACACAAATCGCCGAAGCCAGAATTTCTTATGGTGGCAGAGGTGTTATCTCTGATGCGCAAAACCCACGTGCGGGGCAGGCGTTATACGATATATTATTCCCGTTTTAATTCTTCTGTCTCGCGGCGAAGTGTGAGCTGGAGCATTTGCCAGCAAAAGTGGGTACCGGTTTTGTGGTGAGCAAATGCGACCACTAAAAATTCACGCCTGCGACGGCGCGGCGAACGATCGCCCCCAAATCTTAAAATGGGCGCAGTCGCACCTAGTTAGTTTGTATCTTCCCGCAAAAACATTCCCAGTTCAATTTGAATCGGAAAGGCTTGAAAGCTGTTTTTTTGCACTGAAATAAATACGCCAGCCAAGTAATACCAGTAAAACACCCAAATGCAGCCACGGCCCCGGTTGGTTGCCTTTGGCCATAAAGAAATAATGCAAAACACCCAATACGGCGCTTAAATACACCAGCTTATGCAATGCAGCCCATCGCTTTGGCCCTAATTTGCGGATCGCGGCATTAGTCGATGTTAGTGCCAGCGGGATCAGTAAAACAAACCCTAGCATTCCAAGAGTGATGTAAGTGCGCTTGGTTATGTCTTTTAGCAATGCCGATATGGAAAATAATAAATCCATACCAAAATAAGATAACAGGTGCAGGCTTATGTAAAAGAATGCAAACAGGCCAACCATCCGCCGTAATTTAGTTAGCCACGGCATTCGTAATATTTGACGCAAGGGTGTTATTGCCAATGAAAGCAGCAATATCCGCAAAGAAGTAGCGCCTAAGAACCTATTAGTGGCCTCAATCGGGTTAGCGCCTAATGAGCTAGTTTTGCCGGTAAATAACAAACCCCACTGCCAAAGCAACCAAACAAACGGCAAAGACAGAGCAAAAAACAGCGATAATTTCAGCCAACGCAATTTGGACTTAGACATCAATAATTTCGTTTCAAATCCATGCCGCGATAAAGTTCGGCCACTGCGTCACCATAACCATTAAATACTTCTGTTTCCCGCCGGTTAAACAAGGATGTAAAGCTACCGCCACCAATCACCCGCTCTGTTGACTGGCTCCATCTAGGGTGATCAACATTCGGATTAACGTTGGAATAAAACCCGTATTCTCTTGGTGCAGATTTTTCCCAAGAAGTAGTGGGTTGTCTTTTAAGGAATTTAATTTTGACGATCGACTTAATCGACTTAAAACCATATTTCCACGGCACAACCAGCCGTAAAGGCGCACCATTTTGATTAGGTAATTCGCGCCCATAAAGCCCGGTCGCCAAGAATGTAAGATCATGCATAGCTTCGTCCATGCGCAATCCTTCTACATACGGCCAATCTAAAACCGGCCATCTGGTACCGCGCATTTGTGACGGCTCGAACTTGGTTACAAGCTGTACGTATTTTGCTTTAGAATTTGGCTCAAACCTAGCAAGAATTTTTCGCAATGGCACTCCCACCCAAGGGATAACCATTGACCAGCCTTCCACACAGCGCAAACGATATATCCGTTCTTCTAGTTCGTCTTGGCGTATCAAATCTTCTATGGCGAACTTGCCGGTTTTCGCCGCCTCGCCCTCGACAGTAATTGTCCACGGATCAGTGATCAACGAATGAGCATATTTTGCAGGATCGCTCTTATCAGTGCCGAACTCATAGAAATTATTATAACTTGTGACCAAATTTTCCGGAGTTAAAGGATCAGCAATAGTATAACCGGATTTCTTGAAAACAAGCGCCTTGCGTGTGGATTGCGGCTTAGTTTTTGCCAATGCCGCCCCAGCAGCCAAACCGGCTGTTAAGCCAAGTCCGCCAATAATATGCCGGCGGTTCAAATATAACCGCTCTGGCGTGGTTTGATTTTCTTTTAACTGCCACGGTTTTGGAATTCTGATCATCAAGCTGCCTCCAGTTGAAAACCTATATAAGACAAGCAGCGCAACATTTACCAGTAAAAGATTACCGGATCACGCAATGTTCAACTGCCGTGATTGTTGCGTGAGGAAAGCAACAGTTAAAACAAACCCTCAACCAAGCCATCATCATTTAACCGGATGCTTTCTGCTGCCGGTACTCGCGGTAATCCTGGCATGGTCATCACCGCACCGCAAACCACAACGATAAACCCTGCGCCAGCCGACAAGCGCACTTCACGTACTGCCAGATCATGGCCAGTTGGAGCGCCTACCAGTGTTGGATCGGTCGAAAACGAATATTGAGTTTTGGCAATACACACCGGTAAATGCCCAAAGCCTGCATCTTCCCACGCGGCCAATTGTTTTTTCACCTTAGCATCCATTGAAACTGAACCAGCGCGATATATTTCAGTAGCGATAGTTTCAATTTTCGAAATCAGGCTTTGCTCATCAGAATATAACGGCGCGAAATTTGCTTGATCCCTTTCGATGAGCTCAACAGTTTTTTGCGCCAACTCTTGCGTTCCTGCCGAGCCATCAGCCCAATGATTGGCCTCAATAGCATCAACACCTAACGTTTCGCAAAACTCTTGTAATGCCGCCAATTCCGCATCAGTATCAGCATGAAAGCGGTTAATTGCCACCACTATTGGCAGGCCAAATTTACGGATGTTTTCAATATGGCGTTGCAGGTTTTCACAACCAGATTTAACCGCGCCCACGTCTTCTTCTGTCAGTTGATCCTTGGCTTTACCGCCATTCATTTTTAGCGCCTTAATCGTTGCAACCAACACCACAGCATCAGGGAGCAAGCCGGCCTTGCGGCACTTGATATCTAGGAATTTTTCGGCACCAAGATCAGCCCCAAACCCGGCCTCGGTCACAACATAATCAGCCAGTTTTAAGGCAGTTTTAGTGGCAATAGCCGAATTACAACCATGAGCGATATTGGCAAATGGCCCGCCGTGGATAAACACCGGATTGTTTTCCAGTGTTTGTACCAGATTAGGTGCAAATGCGTCTTTGAGCAATACAGTCATCGGCCCATCAGCCTTGATGTCTTTGGCTAGAACTAACTCGCCGGATCTGGTTTCAGCTACCACCATCTCGCCCAGCCGCTTTTGCAAATCCTTTAAGTCCTCCGCCAAGCAAAAAACCGCCATAACTTCGGAAGCCACGGTAATGTCAAAGCCACCTTGACGAAGAAAACCATTTACTGGTGAACCAAGCGATGTCACCACTTCTCGTAATGATCTATCGTTCATATCCAAGCCGCGCCGCCAAGAAATTTTACGTTGGTCAATATCAAGCGCATTGCCCCAATAAATATGATTATCAATCATTGCAGCCAGCAAATTATTTGCCGCGCCAATCGCATGAAAATCACCGGTGAAGTGTAAATTTATCTCTTCCATCGGCACTACTTGTGCATAACCACCGCCAGCAGCGCCGCCTTTCATACCAAAGCAAGGGCCAAGCGATGGTTCGCGCAAACACATCACGGTCTTTTTGCCGATCTTGTTTAAACCATCACCAAGACCTATCAAAGTGGTGGTTTTACCTTCGCCAGCCGCGGTAGGAGAAATAGCCGTTACCAAAATCAACTTACCGTCTGGCTTATCTGATTGTTTTGCTATCCACGACAATGAAACCTTGGCCTTATCATTACCATAAGCCGTTAAAGCGTTGGCAGGTATTTCCAGCTTCTCGGCAATTTTGCTAATTGGCTGCATATCAGCAGCTCTAGCGATTTCGATATCAGACTTTACATGGCTCATAATTAATTCCCCAGATGGTTTTGTTTGTTCTTTTACAGTAAAGCCCAAAACAAATAAAACCGCCATGACTTTTTAGCCATAGCGGTTTTACCGAGCGCAATTAAGCGTCTTTACAACAACCGGGGGTTAGGCGATGTCATTGCAATCTAAATAGCTTACTCATCTGTCTCCATATTAACAATTTTCTTGATTTTTATAAGGCGGATAGCCCGGTGATTGGCTTTAGCAGCGAACTCTTTCTCGGTTACTTTGCCATCGCCATTTTCGTCCAAGTCTTGAAACTGATCGACCATTTCATTGCGCTGTTTAGCCATCCACAGATTTTCATATTCTGATAGGCTTAAAGAGCGATTGCGGTTTTTGTCGTATTTTGACATTTCTTTGGCTTTAGCAGCTTTTATTTCATCTTTTGAAACTTCGCCATCATCATTGGTATCCCATTCCATATTAGGAGAAAAGAATCCGTCAAGCCTTGTCAAACCGGAAAGCCCACCAAAACCGCCATCACCAAACCTAAAGCCATTTCCATCTTTCAAGAAAAAACTCTTAGACTTTACAAGGCCGGGAAACCTACCAGAACCAATAATCATTTCATGTGATCCCTTACCATCTAAGCTATCGAGCATTACTTGAACTTGACCCTTAAAATCAGATCCGTCGCCCCTAAACACCATTACTTTTGCCTCATCACAATCTCCGGTTTTGCTGACTTTGCCGTCAATCATTTTTACCTCACATTTCACCTTTATGGTTTTTTCTTCCTCTTTAGCGACTGAAGCTCCGGCGAATAAAATCGCCAATACAGAGGCTCCCAATAGTGTTGTTGTAAGTTTCATCATCGTTCTCCTAGTTGTTTTCAATAACCGAAGAATAGGCTTATCTCACAAGCTTGCATGGCTAACTTTGTCGCAAGTGCGGGGTAATTTGTCGCAAAATGTAACMATACYGGYWGTATTGCAACAATGTGGACAGTTTTTCACGTTCACCCATACAGGTTTTGCGGYTATAMTRTCKCYTATGAAAACYGAGCCRCATATTYTAGTTGTMGATGACCACCGYGACATTCGYGATCTRGTGRCGCGYTAYCTKAAACGACAYGGGTTTAGAGTTAGTAGCGCTGCTGATGGCACRCAAATGAAGCARTSCTTACGYACYRSCRTRATTGATCTAATAGTATTAGACATAATGATGCCCGGYGARGACGGCCTGACACTATGTCGCAAYAAYCACCAARATGACGGYCCRCCGGTGATATTGTTAACCGCCATGGCTGSTGAAACCGATCGTATTGTCGGCCTTGARGTYGGTGCTGATGACTATCTGGTAAAGCCGTTTAACCCCCGTGAATTATTGGCGCGAATTCGYGCAGTTTTACGCAGATCTGCAAGTTCCAGTGAGGCAAAKYYCTCTGGTGAACACATCAAAGGTTGGCAGTTTGATCAGTGGGAATTACTTACAAAYGGTAGRATATTAAAAAATGTTGATGGGACAAAACAAAGCATTTCCAGCGGGGAATTCAAAATATTATCCGCACTATTAGAACGAGCCAACATGGTTTTAAGCCGCGACCAATTATTGGACATTTGCCATGGTCGCGATGCACGAGCGTTCGAACGCGCTATCGACAACCAAATTTCACGATTACGCGGCAAGATTGAACATGACCGAAACAACCCATTATTGATTCAAACTGTTTGGGGTGATGGTTATAAACTTTGCGCCGAAGTGGAAATGTTATGAGAGTGTTATTTCCGCAAAGCCTAGCCGGGCGGTTGATATTTTGGCTATTGGCTTCACTGCTTATAGTCCAAATTAGCTTCATGTTGTTTCAAGAATATGATCGCAGACAAGACATATTACGTGCTGTTGAAAAAGGCACAGCCGCACAAGCAATTTCTATTGCTAGAATTTTAGAAAATGTCGAACCGGGCAAATGGCCTGATGCTNTWRKTWAATYMWHBDAWKVARRVBTHRGDTTHAGGGNTTGACGTTGATCGTCGGTTTATTGAATTGCGTGCGCCTAGGGTTATTATTCACAACAAAGAAATAATAAGAGGAAAACTGAAAACATCGCTTGAAATGCATTCCGGTTCAACAATCGAGAATATTCAAATCTTCAAAGCAGGTGACCCAAACATATCAACGCAAAAGAGGTTGTTGATAAACAAAAACGGTCATTCAAGATCATCTTTCTCGTTTTTCATGCCAACTGACTTTTCCGCGACATCGGCTTCAAATATTCGCGGTGTATCCGTAAAGCTGGTCGATGGAAGGTGGTTAAATGCCGACATGCGCCATGATGCTATTATCGCATTTAAGTGGCAGGATTTCATACCACTTATGGCTAGCGCAGCCCTGCTTATATTAGTGGTGATTATCGTTGTAAATTTGGAAACAAGGTCTTTACGCACCCTTGCTGTGGCCGCTGACCGGTTAGGACGAGGCGAAAAGCTTGCCCCATTACGTGAAACTGGCCCAAAGGAAACAAAAGCTGCCTTAAGGGCATTTAATCAAATGGGCGATCGGATTAGCCGGTTTGTTAGAGACCGCACTCAAATGCTAGCAGCAATGTCCCATGATTTACGCACTCCGTTAACCTCCATGCGCTTGCGGGTTGAGGAATTAGAAGATGAAGTTTTACGCGATCAGTTGATCAATTCAATTGAAGAAATGAAGCAAATGRCCGAAGCAAGYCTGGAATTTGCCARAKCYGATGCAATYGATGARCCTAGYGTACAGTCCRACATTACKGCTTTGACTAATGATCTGGTTGAGGAATTTCAACAACTKGGRCAAGCAGTRAAKYTMTCAACCACCGCCCCTATTATGATGGTCATTCGTCCACTGGCAATGAAACGRGCTATCAGAAATTTAATCGAAAATGCAGTGCGGTACGGCGGCCAAGCAGAAATAGACATCACGCAAACCAGCACTGAAACCTTGATACAAGTAGTAGATAAAGGTCAGGGAATACCAGAAGCCGATCTTGGAAAAGTTTTTGAGCCATTCACCCGWTTRGAAACTTCKCGCAAYAGAGAAACCGGAGGGGCTGGATTAGGTCTATCCATYGCCAGATCAATCATCAATTCVCATGGCGCAGAGCTAACTTTRAGCAATGCCAAACAAGGCGGDCTAATAGCCAAAATTATTTTACATAACAGCGTGTGAAATAACTCAACCGCTTTCGGCGAACAACTCACGTCCGATTAACCAACGACGAATTTCCGAAGTGCCGGCACCGATCTCGTACAATTTGGCATCGCGCAATAACCGCCCCGTAGGGTATTCATTGATATAACCATTACCACCTAATACCTGTATCGCCTCCAACGCCATCCAAGTGCCAGCTTCGGCGGCATATAAAATCGCACCGGCGGCATCTTTGCGCGTGGTTTTGCCGGCATCACAAGATCTTGCTACTGCGTAAACATAAGCCCGCGTTGCATTCATTTTCACATACATATCGGCCAGCTTGCCCTGCATTAACTGGAACTCGCCAATAGCTTTACCAAATTGCTTGCGATCATGAACATAAGGAAGCACAATATCCATACAGGCTTGCATTATCCCGATTGAACCTGCCGCCAGCACAGTGCGCTCGTAATCAAGCCCCGACATTAAAACACCGACACCACCACCAAGCGGCCCCATTATGTTTTCTTCTGGCACTTCGCAATCTTCAAATACCAGCTCGCAAGTATCCGAGCCGCGCATGCCAAGTTTATCCAGTTTTTGAGCCGTGGAAAAACCTTTCATACCTTTTTCGATAAGAAACGCAGTTATGCCACGCGAGCCGGCCTTCGCATCAGTTTTAGCATAAACTACCAACACTTCGGCTTCGGGGCCGTTGGTGATCCACATTTTATTGCCATTAAGGACGTAAACATCACCCTTTTTTTCAGCTTTGAGCCGCATCGATACCACGTCTGATCCGGCTCCGGTTTCCGACATTGCCAATGCACCGACATGTTCCCCGGAAATCAATTTTGGTAAATACCGCGCTTTTTGTTCGGATGTCGCCCAACGGCGGATCTGATTAACGCACAAATTAGAATGAGCGCCATAAGACAAACCCACCGAAGCCGAAGCCCGGCTTATCTCTTCCATCGCCAGCACATGCTCAAGATAACCAAGGCCGGAGCCGCCATCTTCTTCATCTACGGTAATACCCAGCAGCCCCAACGCGCCCATTTGCGGCCATAGATCCCGTGGGAAGGTATTGCTTTTGTCAATATCTTCGGCACGAGGCGCAATGCAATCAGCGGCAAAGTTACAAACAGTATCACGGATCATATCGGCGGTTTCGCCGAGCTGAAAATCAAAACTTGGTGCGGAATTTTTCATCATGTTCATCGTGTACATCGCTAATCCCGCAGTTTCAAGAACTAGAATTTTAACGATTAGCGAAACACATCATTAACGAGGTTTATCAGCGGCATTTTAACGCCCAACAGCGATAATAATATGAAAGATATAATTTGAAAAATGAACCATGGCCGATAAAAACAAAAAAACAATAGCTTGTTTTCGTATTAGTTTACGAAAATTCTTTGAAGATACATCTGGCAGCACTGCCATGCTCTTTGCCATCGTTTTGTTGGCGGTGGTTACGCTTACCGGAGTTGCTTATGATTTTTCCAGATCGCAAAGTGCCAAAACAAGCTTACAAAACGCAGCTGATGCCGCAGCATTAGCTATTGCCCGTGATCCAGATACCAATTTGCAAAACCTTACCACCAGAGCCACTGATTTCTTTAATGCCAACATGCAAGGTCAAAGTTTTGGCTTTGATCACAGAATTACCGCCACCGAACTTGAAGGCGGCATTGGCGTTCGAGTAGAAGTATCAACAGAAATTGAAACTACTTTTGCTGGACTTGCCGGATTTGACACCATCGAGGTAAAGACTGTTGCTGAAGTATTATATTCCGCCTCCAAGGTCGAACTAGTATTGGCTCTGGATAATACCGGCTCAATGGGCTGGAATGGCAAAATCGGAACTTTGCGCGAGGCCGCAAGTGATTTGGTCGAAAAATTACTTCCACCAGGCTCTGCCGAAGAAAATGTTAAAATTGGTGTGGTTCCATTTAATTACATGGTTCGCCTACCAACCAGTTATAAAAATGAAAACTGGATGAAGTTTAATCTGGTTAGTGCCAATTCATGGCATGGCTGCATTGCCCCTAGAAAACCACCGCATGATACCAGAGACAGCAATCCGAATACCAATGCCAAAAAATTTACCGCCCTGCCCGGCAATGGCTGTCCTGAACAAGCATTAACCCCGCTTACCAATGACCGGCAGCTATTACTTGAAACCATAGATGAAATGGAAGCGCAAAACTGGACTTATGTCCCCGAAGGTTTGGCTTGGGCTTGGCGGGTATTGTCCAAAAAGAAGCCATTACGCGAAGGTGTGCCGTATAATGACGAGGACTGGACAAAAATCATTGTTTTGATGACTGATGGAGCTAACACTGTTGAGTGGGAGTGGCCGAATAATATTCCCGATGAAACCACCGGAACTTCCAGCAACCAAGGTGACAACGCAACTGAAATTTTGTGTCAAAGGATCAAAAACAAAGACATTTATATCTATACAATTGCTTTTGAAGTTAACAATAACAGTACCGAACAAATGCTCGAAGACTGCGCTACCGAGCCTGATATGTATTTTGATGCTCAAAATCAAGCGCAATTAGTTTCTGCTTTTGCCAAAATAGCTGGCGACATAACCAACTTACGCCTTAGCAGGTAGAGTTGGACTCAAGGATTATTTCTTGGGCTTGGTAAGCAAGAAATACACAGCAACTAACGTTAGCATAATACCAATGCCAGCTAGCCCCGGCCCTTTTATCATATCGCCTAAAGTAACGATAAGCCCGGCTTTTTGAGTTCCGAAAACGCCACCGGCGGTTAAAATCAGGCCGGCAATTCCCATTAAAACGAACATGCCGGAATTACGCTTTTCCAGCACCGCAAACGGTTGCTCGCTTTGCGCTGATACTTCGTAAGACATATCCTCTGGAACCAATTCATCATACTCGGCAAATGGTGGAATATCGGCCTCTATCGCATATGGCTGCTCTAAATTTAGTACGTCTTCAACTTCAACAGTTTCGGTTTCAACAACTTCAACTTCCACAACTTCGGCTTCGATATTTTGCGAAGGTTGATCATCATTTACCGTTTCTTCGACAATATCGGTTTCGGGCATTGGTGGGACATCTTCAGCGCCCAATGTGTTTGACGTTGCCAATTCTTCCTTGTTTTCTGAATCGCCGTTATCTTCGGCATTTACTTCTTGTTCCAGAGTTTCTTGCTCAGTAACAGGTACAGATACAGCAATTTGCGCTATTCTCCCTGAAATTTGCTCGGCCAGTTCACCAACCGGGTCATGTTTCTTTTCAGGTTGAAATACATCACCAATAGGAACCAGCTCATCAGTACCAGTAGCCTTTAATTCATCTTCTTCTAGCTTGTTGGTTGATTGTGGATCATTTGCGTTGGCTACTTCTTCTTGGTCGTCATCGGAAAAATGATAATCATATTCTTTGTCTGCAATAGAAGCGGTGAAAACAGGAATGATTTCCTCTATAGCCTCATTTTTGGTGAACAAGGAGCCTAGAGCCGCAGAGTTTGACAAATCGATTGCAACATCGCTCACAATTTCTTCTGCCTCTTGTTGTTTTGCATCTTCGGTGATTTTAAATTCTAGCTCTACATCCCTTTTGGTATTCAAGATCGAGCTAGGCGCCAATACAGCGCCCTCTACCACATCCAAGAACAATGCTTTTTCAGCTGTCCGGCGGCGCACCAGCGCATCAATTATAATTTCGCGCCCACCAAGGCTTGCTTTGCGCCAAGCATCAAACGCAGACGCTGCACTTAATAACTTTCCTTCATTGATGAAGCGCACAACTTCGGAATTAGTGAAATTATCAATCCCAATATTAAAAGCTAAAGATAATAAAGCATCCATCTGTGATTGTGAAATCGGGGCAAAAATACAACTAGAAACCTTTGTAGCTAAATTACTCATATCCCAGATCAATAAATCTTCAGCGTCCGATTTTGATACAACTGCGCCCTTTTTAGCTGAAGCAGTATGCCCATGACCGATCACCCACACGGCATTAGGCAGAAGCGTTGCCARAGGCCKAAACCCTTCAAAAGCCTTTACCAGCTTTAGTCCTGCATCRGAAATTATAGCRTTTTTTGTCATAAYTYAGTCTCACAACGAAACAGTTTGGTTGTTTCCCCTCCTGTCCTTGCAAGCTATAGACCGGAATTCAAAACTCTGGTTGTAAACGTATTACTTCTACTGAATTCATTGAAGTGAAGCTGGCGTAAAACCCGCCACCGGAACCACCACCAATTACATACAAATCAACACCTAAAACAGCAGCGCCGGCTCCGGTTCGTGGTGCAAGCATATCAACTTGCTTCGACCATTGATCAGTTTGCGGATCATAAACCCAATAGTCTTTTAAGGTCTGCCCTCGGCCGCCACCACGGCCACCCATAATATGAATTTTTCCGGCAAAAACCGCACTGGCATGGCCAGACCGAAGAATTGGCAATGGTGAGCCTTTGCTCCAAACGCCGGTCTCGATATTATATATATCCACCTCGCCAGTTGGCGCACCAGAAAACCCACCGGCAATCAAATAAATATTACCATTAACAATATCCGCCGTAGCAGCCCGCCTCGCAGCAGGGCCATCTTCTATAAGTTGCCAAGCGTTTATAGCTGGATCAAAAATTGCCATTTGTTTGGAAATATCACCGGAACCACCAATAGTAAAAAGTTTTCCCTCACCGGCAACCATGGCAAAGGCGGCCCGGGTTCCGGGCATGCCCGGTGCTGGTTGCCACTCACCGCTAATCTCATCAAACTTCCACATCTCATTGCCGGCAAGACCTTTGCCACCGGCAGGATAACCACCGGCTGCGTACAGAACACCATCTAATGCCGCTAATCCAAACTGCTCCAACCCTACCGGTAAATCCGGTAAATTACGCCAAACCTTAGAAACAGAATTGTATCGTTCGGAGGCACTCATTGGCGCCAGTCTTCCTGCCCCACCGATAGCATAAATATTCCCCTGCATCTCKACAACAGACAAAGCAGCTCTGGCMGTTTCCATTGGCGATCCTTCGCGCCATGTTTGCGCAAAACTAAGCGTTGGGATTAAAAACAATATTATTACAAAACTAAGACGCACTTTATAAACTCCTCAACCAACAAGAACTAATGCTGCCAATCCTAAAAACACAAAAAACCCAACAATATCTGTCACTGTCGTAACAAACACACTAGAAGCCACTGCAGGATCTGCTCCAAGTCGTTTCAACCCAAGCGGAACCAAAATTCCAGCAAAACCAGCAACAAGGTGATTTATTACCATAGCAGAAGCAAGGATTAACGCCAATGGCAATGACTTAAACCACACAAATGTAATCAAGCCCATGATAATGGCAAAGATAAGACCATGAACCAGTCCAGCAACCATTTCGCGGACAATTATCCGAGCAGCATTCGCTTTGGTGATTTCGCGCAATGCCAGCGCCCTTACCGCCACTGTAAGTCCCTGAGTAGCGGCATTTCCACCCATTGAGGCAACTATTGGCATTAACACCGCCAGAGCGATGACTCTTTCCATTGATGCCTCAAACATCGAAATAACCATAGAGGCCAAAACAGCCGTAGCTAAATTTACCATCAACCATGGCGCGCGACTAACAATCACATCTTTAACCGTATCGCCCAAACCAGCTTCGCTAACACCGGCTAAAGACAATAAGTCTTCTGTGTGTTCATCGTGCATTACTTCGACCATATCATCCATGGTTATCATGCCAACCAAACGCCCACTTTCATCAGTAACAGGAGCCGAAGGAAGATCATATTTTTCAAATAGATAAGCCGCATCTTCTTTGTCGGTTTGTTGGCTCAATACGACTTGCACCGATGACATTAAATCATTAAGCGGTGTGTTATTGTTTGCTCGTAACAAATCAGATAAAGCAACCAACCCGACCACATGATGCGATGGGTCAACAACATAAACTTCATAAAACGTGTCCGGCATCGTAGTGTCATCAGATGTTCGAATACTGTTTATCGCCTGCTCTACATTGAAAAAAGCAGGAACAGCAACAAACTCACGCTGCATTAGTCTGCCGACACTGTCTGGCTCAAATGCTAAAGATGTTTCAAGTGCCTGACGCTCTTTGGGCTTTACCGATTTTAGAACCTCATCACGAAATTCAACATCCAGCTCCTCAACAACATGAATCGCATCATCGGATTCCAGCTTTCCAATGGCATCCGCAACTGTCTTGGCATCAAGAATTCCAACAATGATTTCCAGCACATGATCTGATAATTCCGCTAAAATCTCGCCGTTAAATATATCCGGTACCAGACGCGCCAAACGACGCAATTGTTGGTTAGATAATTGTTCAACAACATCAGAAGCATCTGCGGCATGCAAACTGGCTAGAGCAATTGTTGCTGCTTTAGGGTCATTATTGGATATAGAATTACAAAGATCTTCAAGAGCAACAGCATCAATTTCAGTGCCGCTGGTCTGATCAATATCAGCTTCTTGATTTATAATGTCTTTCATTATCTGAACCACTTTTTTAAGCCAGAGACATCGATGTCAACACGGCCTAGAATCATGATCATAAACTACATAGTCAAATGCAGGTGATTAACTTTGCGTAGAATCGACTTTGTTTTGTTGGTTGTTGGTTTTGATTATTTTATAACCAACATAGATCAGGAATAAACCAATCAATTCAGTCACATACAGAACCTCAACATGTCCCATACGGGTAAATGTTCCGCCAATACCGGGCAGTAAAGCACCAATGGCAATATATACATTTCCCTTAAACCTGGCCTGATGATCCGATAAGGCATAATACTTCAAAGCTGAATAAATTGCCCCACCAACTAGAAAAATCATTGCGTAAATATTGATCGGTATCGAAAACAATCTAACCCACTGCCACTCAAACACTCTACCCGTAAGTTTGCCCTCAAATCCTGTTGGTAAGGCTATCGGTGATAGTGCAACAAAAACTGAGGCAATAACAATAGTCGAGACAACCAATATAGTTGTGGCATGGGCAAATTTTCGGTTCATCAACAAATAAACCGAACCTTGCGCCAGTGGAAAACCGCCGAGCAAAGCACCGACAATATACCAAAATTTAGTATTCAGCTCGCTCCAGCCAAACAATACATTGATACTTTCGCTCAAAGTTCCCAAGCCAAAAGCAATTACGCCAATAGTCCACCACATCAAATAAGTGGTTTTACTTTTGCGATAATGTAAGAAAATCTCGCGGGCGAAAAAAATCGCCCCAAAAGTAGTTAAAATAGGGATATATTCAACGAAATTAGACATAACATAGCTCACTGGCAATACGACTTGTGCAGGTTATGACACTAAACCAATTTATGAGCCAGTCAAAAAAACACAAATAGAATCCAAGATGACATCAGGTGTTTTTATGAGTAATAATAAAGAACTATCACGAAAGTGCTGTTAGGTAGGATTGAAGCCTACTAAAAATGGTGGGCGATGAGAGGCTCGAACTCCCGACATCCACGGTGTAAACATGGCGCTCTACCAACTGAGCTAATCGCCCTTACCAGCGTTGCTGACAGGAAAACGGAATATGACTATTCCGAGGAAAACTGCAAGCGAAAAATGAAAAAGGGCCAGCAAAAGCCAGCCCTTTTACAGTAAATCGTTAATTGACTAGCAATTTACGCAATCTTTGAATGATTTGCCAGCTTTAAACTTAGGACGCTTGGAAGCCGGACGTTTAATCATTTCGCCTGTACGCGGRTTRCGGGCCATGCCAGCGGCGCGATGAGCGACAGTAAAAGAACCAAAACCTGGAACRCGGACTTCGCCGCCGTCRCCYAGWGTATTTTGAATGGTGTTRAATACTGAATTAACAGCATCYAAKGCCTGAGCTTTCGTCATATCACATTCTGYTGCTACGGCATCTGCCAGTTCACTCTTGTTCATTTGAAAATCCTTCTCATKATGAAGCACCGAATCATAGGTGCYGATARCSCATTGTCGCAAAAAATCCTTATTTTGCAACGCTTTTCATTGNWTTTWTTYACAMYMWRAWTWKMTTAMMCTAATGAGTGASTATTGACTCGCCATCATCGTCACCAYTATCTTTTYCAKYYGMAGCKRTTTCCAGRTCAGCATTGCTCCATTCAATAGGCTSYAATTTAGACACCAACGCATGTTCCAACACTTCATCAAGTGAAGACACSGGAATTATTTCCAAACCATTTTTAACATTATCCGGTATTTCCTCCAAGTCTTTGGCGTTATCCATTGGAATCAATACAGTTTTTACCCCGCCGCGCAAAGCAGCAAGCAGCTTTTCCTTTAATCCGCCAATTTCCATTGCCCGGCCTCTTAAAGAAATTTCCCCAGTCATTGCTACATCTTTACGCACTGCCACATTTGTTAGAACCGAGATAATTGCCGTTGCCATTGCAATACCAGCAGAAGGGCCATCTTTGGGAGTTGCCCCTTCGGGAACATGAACGTGAAAATCTGATTGTTTGAACTGTTTTGCTTTAATGCCAAAACTAGCGCCGCGAGAATGAACATAAGAATTTGCCGCAGAAATTGATTCTTTCATTACATCACGTAAATTGCCAGTAACCGTCATACGTCCACGCCCCGGCATTTGCACAGCTTCAATAGTCAATAATTCACCACCAGTTTCTGTCCAAGCCAACCCAGTAACAATACCCACCAAGTCTTCCTTGTCAGTTTGACCGAATGAGAATTTGGCAACGCCAGCGTATTCCGCAAGATTGTCTTTGGTAATATGAATCTCTTCAAATTCAGCAGAAACCAATTTACGAACCGCCTTGCGAGCTAAATTGGCCAATTCCCGTTCAAGATTACGCACCCCCGCCTCTCTAGTATATAGACGAATTAAGTCACGCAAAGCCTCATCATCTATTGACCACTCACCGTCTTTTAGACCGTGATTTTCAATTTGTTTGGCAATCAAGTGTCGCTTGGCGATCTCTACTTTTTCGTCTTCTGTATAACCGGAAATTCGAATGACCTCCATGCGATCCATCAACGGTCTTGGGATATTCATCGTATTGGCAGTGGTGACAAAAAACACATCAGAAAGGTTATAATCAACTTCTAAATAGTGATCATTAAAAGTCGTATTTTGTTCTGGATCCAATACCTCAAGCAAAGCTGCCGAAGGATCACCGCGAAAGTCAGCCCCCATCTTGTCAATTTCGTCTAACAGAAATAACGGATTACTGCTTTTGGCTTTTTTCATTGATTGAATAATACGCCCAGGCATTGAGCCAATATAAGTCCGGCGATGCCCGCGAATTTCGGATTCGTCCCGCACCCCACCCAATGAAACACGAACAAAATTACGTGCCGTAGCTCTAGCAATTGATTTGCCCAAAGAAGTCTTACCAACACCCGGTGGCCCAACAAGGCAAAGTATCGGCCCTCTTACTTTTTTGGTTCGCTCCTGAACAGCCAAATGTTCAAGTATCCGGTCTTTGACCTTTTCGAGACCAAAATGATCTTCATCAAGAATTGCTTTGGCTTTAGCTAGATCAATCCTCGATCTAGTCTTTTTACCCCACGGCAAGCCTAGAATCCAATCTAGATAGTTACGAATTACCGTAGACTCTGCCGACATCGGGTTCATCTGTCGTAGTTTTTTTAATTCTGCCAAAGCCTTAGTATTTGCCTCTTTGGAAAGTTTGGTTTTGGCAATTTTTGTCGCAAGTTCATCAGCTTCTCCGGGAGCTTCTGATTGATCACCCAATTCACGTTGAATGGCTTTCATCTGCTCATTCAAATAATATTCCCGTTGCGATTTTTCCATCTGCCGCTTAACACGTGAGCGGATTTTCCGCTCGACCTGCAAGACACTAATCTCACCCTCCATTTTGCCTAAAACGGCTTCTAAACGGGCATCAGTATCAATTATCTCTAATAATTTCTGTTTCTCTTTCAGTTTCACCGCCAAATGGGCAGAAATTGAATCGGCCAATTTACCCGCCTCATCAATATCGCTAATTGCTGTAACAATGTCTGGCGATATTTTCTTGTTCAATTTTACATACCGCTCGAAACTATCGACCGCACTTCGCATCAAAGCCATAGTTTCCGGTGTTTCCGCGTCAGTTATTTCCACGGCACTGACCGATGCTTCTATATAGCCATCAACCATTCTAAAATCAGATGCAGTTGCTCTAGCTTTACCTTCAACCAGTACTTTTAACGTACCATCGGGAAGTTTTAATAATTGCAATACTTTGGCAACACAGCCCAAATTATGTAACTCATCATAATCTGGATCATCTATTGCCGGATCAATTTGCGTCAATAACAATATCTGTTTGTCTTTGCCCATTACTTCTTCTAGGGCTTTTACTGATTTTTCCCGTCCCGCGAACAACGGCACAATCATGTGCGGAAAAACCACAATATCGCGAAGCGGTAAAACGGGAAGCGTTTGGGTTTTATCTGACATGAGCACTCTTTGTCCTGAACATTACCTAATCCGCACAATCAAGCCCGAATCTATTTACTTCATCAGCTAATAGTATCCACTACTACCGATGAATGCCTAATGAATTATATCGGAATGATTTAGTAATATTACAAGCCTTGCAAATGTAAAAAGGCAGGATAGTAAACATACTATCCTGCCCAATTAAATCTGCGTGTGTAACTTTACTTTATGAAGCTACTTTTGGTATCGCTTTTTTCTTTTTTTCAGCAAAGATCAGTAATGGAGATGCATTGCCGTCAATAACTTCGGCATTTACCACAACTTCTTCCACGCCATCTTGTCCGGGAAGTTCAAACATAGTGTCAAGCAATATGCCTTCCATAATTGAGCGAAGGCCTCTAGCACCGGTTTTGCGTTTGATGGCTTTTCTGGCAACTGCTGATAAAGCGTCCTTAGCAAAGGTCAACTTGACCCCTTCCATCATGAATAGGCTTTCATACTGTTTCATCAAAGCGTTTTTCGGCTCGGTCAAAATCGTTATCAGTGCATCTTCATCAAGGTTTTCCAAAGTCGCAATAACTGGCAAACGACCAATAAATTCCGGGATAAGACCGAATTTCATCAAATCATCAGGCTCGACACCTTTTAATATTTCACCAATGTCAAGTTCTGCCTCGTCCTGCACATCAGCACCAAAACCAATACTGGTGCCACGGCCACGTTGCGCGATAACTTTTTCCAAACCAGCAAACGCACCGCCAACTACGAACAACACATCAGTGGTATCCACTTGCAAGAACTCTTGCTGCGGATGCTTACGGCCACCTTGCGGTGGAACAGAAGCAACTGTGCCTTCCATAATTTTCAACAAGGCCTGTTGCACGCCCTCACCGGAAACATCACGGGTAATAGATGGGTTATCGGATTTGCGGCTGATTTTATCGACTTCATCAATATAGACGATACCCCGTTGCGCCCGTTCGACATTATAATCGGAGGCTTGCAATAGTTTCAGGATAATATTTTCAACGTCTTCACCCACATAACCAGCTTCGGTCAAAGTCGTGGCATCGGCCATAGTAAACGGCACATCTAATATCCGCGCCAAAGTTTGCGCCAATAATGTTTTGCCGCAACCGGTTGGTCCAATAAGAAGAATATTAGACTTCGACAATTCAACATCGGAATTAGTTGCAGCGTGGTTTAAGCGTTTATAATGATTATGCACAGCCACCGACAACACCCGTTTGGCATTTGCCTGCCCGATCACATAATCGTCCAACACGTCACAAATTTCGCGCGGGGTCGGAACACCCTCTTGCGATTTTACCAAAGAGCCTTTGGCCTCTTCGCGAATGATGTCCATACAAAGCTCAACGCATTCATCGCAGATAAACACAGTTGGCCCGGCGATCAGTTTTCTGACCTCGTGCTGGCTCTTACCGCAAAAAGAGCAATACAGTGTGCTCTTGGAATCGTCGGTTTTATCAGATTTGCTCATAACGTAACTCCTGTCAGGCCAACACTTAAAAGGCAAAGTCCTATCTAACTTGCTAGCATAAAATGCTTAACTAGAAGATATTATGCAAGTATGATGCCGAACTATTTGTGGCCAAAATGAGAACAGAAGCCCTAAAATCAACCTTTTTGTCATTCAATCATCACTTTTACTGGGATCAAGCACCAAGTGTAGCTTTTTTGACTCCTTATTTAATGCAGACTAACCGCTGCGTTTTTCATAAACATGATCAACAATACCAAATGTTTTCGCTTCATCAGCCGACATAAAGTGGTCGCGATCCAGCGTTTTTTCAATCACATCGTATTTTTGACCAGTATGTTTTACATAAATATTATTCAACCGTTTTTTGATTTTCTGAATATCTTCAGCATGACGAACAATGTCCGAAGCCTGTCCCTGAAAACCACCTGATGGCTGATGCACCATGATCCGGGCATTCGGAGTAGCAAAGCGCATGCCCTTGGCACCGCCGGATAATAATAATGAACCCATGCTTGCCGCTTGKCCGATACAGGCCGTTGAAACCGGMGAATTGATATATTGCATRGTRTCRTAAATCGCTAGACCAGAAGTAACTATTCCGCCCGGCGAATTWATATACATTGAAATTTCTTTTTTCGGGTTCTCAGATTCAAGAAATAATAATTGCGCCGTGATCAGCGAGGCCATTGTATCTTCAACCGGTCCGGTCAARAAAATGATCCGCTCTTTGAGCAATCTTGAAAAAATATCGTAACTRCGTTCACCRCGGCTGGTTTGATCAACCACCATCGGCACCAAATTCATCATTACGTCTGCTGGATCTCTCATTTTCGCTTCTCGCTATTCGTCGCCAAACCAAATCTCTAAACAATATATTGTGTGATGCTTACAGATTCGCAAGTGGAACCGCAGAAAGTAGCAAATTAGTTAAGAACAGTGTTTTTCAAAGAACTTATCCACAAAAGAATACGACCAAACAGTATTTTCACACCATTTGGCCGTTAAATKYGATAAAAMCTCAGAAAAYCRAGSTTAAATTAYTTTTTAGTTGCAGCCTTCTTTTTAGCAGCAGGTTTCTTGGCTGCCGGCTTTTTAGTAGCAGCGGCCTTCTTAGCTGGAGCTTTCTTTGCCTCGGCCTTCTTAGCTGCCGTTTTTTTCTTAGACGCAGGTTTCTTTTTCGCTTTAGCTTCAGTTCCCGGCGCGTCATCATCAGCAAACAGCTCATCACGGCTTACTTTGACATCTTTAACTGTTGCCAGTTCCAACATGAAATCAACAACTTTTTCTTCAAAAATTGGCGCACGCAATCGAGCTTGAGCCTCAGGGTTTTTCTGGAAATACTCTACAACTTGTTTTTCCTGCCCTTGATAGCGCATGGCTTCTTGGTTGATTGCCCGCGAGACTTCTTCGGCAGCTACAGTAATGTTGTTTTGCTGTCCTATTTCAGCCAATACTAAACCCAAACGAACCCGACGTTCAGAGATTTTCAGATATTCGGCCTTTAGATCATCTTCAGACTTACCCTTGTCCTCGTCTTCAACATTGCCCTCTTTAATATCGGCCTCTACCTGTTGCCAGATTTGCTGAAACTCGGCATCAACCATGCCCGGCGGCAAAGGAAAATCATGTTCTGCGTCAAGTGCGTCAAGAATACGACGTTTTGAACGGGCGCGGGACTGGTTCTTATATTCGTTTTCGATATTTTGGCGAATTGCGTCTTTTAACGCATCAAGTGATGAAAGCCCTAACTGGGTGGCCAGTTCATCATCAATTTTGGTTTCAGTTGGCCCTTTGACCATTTTAACCACAGTCTCAAATACTGCTTCTTTACCAGCCAAATGAGCGGCTTGATAATCATCAGGGAATTTGACTTCTAGGCTTGGGGTATCGCCTTTTTTGGCGCCAAGTAATTGTTCTTCAAATCCCGGAATGAATTGTCCAGCCCCGATAACAATCTCTGCATCTTCAGCAGAACCGCCATCAAACTTTTCGCCGTCAATACTTCCCGTAAAGTCGATAACCACCGCATCGCCATCAACGGCTTTAGATTTTGCAGTTTTGTCTTTGAAAGTTTTTTGATCACCCGCAATACGGGTGATAGCCTCGTCAACTTCCTTGTCAGTTACGTCACAAACCGGACGTTCGATCGACAATTTAGCTGGATCAGCAGGAGTAAACTCTGGCATAATATCAACATTGATATTAAATTTCAAATCAGCCTTGCCGGCGATCACATCGTCAGCTTTGGTTTCAAGGTTGAATTGTGGATTGCCAGCTGGCTTGATATTATTGTCGTTAAATGCCTTTTTGCTAGCCTCATCCATGGCGTTTTGCACCAGTTCGCCCATCATAGACTTACCAAACATCCGTTTGATATGCGCTGGCGGAACTTTGCCCGGACGAAACCCCTTTAACGAGACCTCTGGTTGAACTTCTTTAATTTTAGCATCTAGCTTGGTTTCAAGCTCGGCCACCGTAATAACAATATCATAAGTACGGCTTAGGCCTTCTGATTTAGTTTCTTTAACCTGCATGGTTCTGGTCCGGGTTGTTAAATYTCTTNAAAATAYRCGCNNGNNAATCGCRCAAAACACTAATATACAGCCGYTTTTAGCACGRCAGTTGCGCCTTATGTCATGAGTTTGCCCGCCACGCAACGGGACTTTTCACTTAAAAAGCCATTTGCAGCTAATTGCBRTCATYAGCGATCAAAATHTCATAGGCWGGYATCGTTARGAATTCAGCAAAATCATCAGCAAACACCATCTCGCGCATGATTTTCATTCCCGCACCAATTCGCCTTGCTGTGTATTCCGCAGCAGTTAAATCTTGCTGCAATTGCCTCTCAACCTCTGCGAATTGTTGTTCCAGCAATTCTGTGGTGATAATTGCACCAGTATCCAATTTTGCCTGATGCACTCGCCATTGCCATAATTGCGCTCGCGATATTTCTGCGGTGGCGGCATCTTCCATTAAATTATGAATAGGAACCGCTCCAAAACCACAAAGCCATGCCGACAGATAAAGCACTCCAACTTCTATATTCGATCGCACCCCCTCGATAGTAATTGTTCCTGTACTTGGCGTAGTTAGCTGGCTGGCCTCTACAGTATAGCCGTTTTGCCGATCCAATTGGTTGGCTTCTGGCATAAACTCATCAAACACCTGCATTGCCAGCTTCACCATTGCCGGGTGTGCCACCCAAGTACCATCATGACCGTCTTTGACCTCGCGCATCTTGTCATCGCGCACTTTTTCATAAGCCAGCGCATTAGCAGCTTCATCGTTTTTTACTGGAATTTGCGCGGCCATTCCACCCATTGCATGCGCACCACGGCGATGGCAAACCTCGATAACATTCAGCGAATATGCGCGCATGAAACCTGAAGTCATTGTAACATCTGCCCGCTGCGGCAAAATCTTGTCCGCACGTCTTTGAAAGCTTTTAATATAGCTAAAAATATAATCCCAACGACCGCAATTCAGCCCGCATATATGATCTCGCAATTCGTACAATATCTCATCAAGTTGCATTGAGGCCAGCAAAGTTTCGATCAATACAGTGACCCGAACCGTACCGGTAGCCAAACCAAGATAAGATTGTGCGTGCAAAATAACCAAATTCCACAACCTGGCTTCATCAGCATTTTCCAGCTTTGGTAAATAATAATACGGCCCTGATTGCAGGTCTTGCAATGCCTTATGATTATGAAACAGATATAATCCAAAATCGAACAGACTGGCTGAAATTGGCTGCCCATCAATGGTTAAGTGCGCCTCATTCAAATGCCAGCCTCTCGGACGAACCAGCAAAACCGCAGGATCATCATTTAGCCGATATGTTTTATCTTTACTTGGGTGAATAAACTCAATAGTTCGCAAATTCGCATCACGCAAATTCACCTGCCCATCGAGCATATTACTCCAACTTGGACTGGAGGCGTCCTCGAAGTCAGCCATGAATACTTTAGCGCCGCAATTAAGCGCATTGATGATCATTTTGCGATCAACCGGCCCGGTTATCTCGACCCGCCGATCTGCCAAATCAGCCGGACAGGGGCGAACTTTCCAATCCCCTTGACGAATGGATAGTGTTTGACAGTCAAAATCAGGATCCAAGCCAGCATTTAGCTGTTGCTGCAATTCATCGCGATTTTGCAGTAATTGCTCCCGCGATGGATTAAACTTGCGGTGTAAATCCGCCAGAAACTCCAATGCCTGATAACTTAGTATCTCTGCATAACCAGCATTGATCTTGCCAATAATTTTTACGCCTTTTGGCACGGGTATTTGCTGGTTCATTTTGACCTCTGATAAATTTTAAGTCTTGAATTGATCAGCTTCAGTAGATTCTGACAAGGCCGTTGTCGAAGATTGTCCGCCAGAAATGGTATTAGCGACCGCATCAAAATACCCCGTGCCAACCTCTCTTTGATGGCGGGTCGCGGTATATCCGTATTTTTCAGACGCAAATTCTGCCTGTTGCAATTCGGAATATGCAGCCATTCCACGTTCACGATAACCACGCGCCAACTCGAACATGCCAAAGTTCAACTGATGAAAACCGGCCAGTGTCACGAACTGGAACTTGTAACCCATTGCGCCAAGTTCCCGTTGGTATTTGGCAATAGTTTCTTTGTCGAGATTGGCCTCCCAATTAAAACTGGGCGAGCAATTATAAGCCATCATTTTACCCGGATATTTATCCTGAATAGCCTCCGCAAAACGCCTCGCATCATCAAGATTGGGTTTTGACGTTTCCCACCAGATAAGATCACAATATGGCGCATAGGCCAAACCGCGCTTGATACAATGCTCAACGCCGGTATTATCTTTTAGGCGATAAAAACCCTCCGGCGTGCGACCTTGCGCATGATCAATAAATTCATGATCCCGTTCATCAATATCAGAGGTCAGCAATTTTGCACTTTCGGCATCGGTTCTGGCAATAACCAATGTGGAAACGCCACTTACATCAGCCGCCAAACGAGCAGCATTAAGATTGCGAATATGCGCCTTGGTCGGGATCAGAACTTTCCCGCCCAAATGACCGCACTTCTTCTCAGAAGCCAATTGATCTTCAAAATGCACGCCGGCGGCTCCGGCCTCGATATAGGCCTTCATGATCTCATAACAATTCAGCGGCCCGCCAAAGCCAGCCTCGGCATCAGCAACTATCGGCAAAAACCAGTCCCGCTGCGCTCCGCCCTCGGCATGCTCCACCTGATCAGCACGTTGCAAAGTTCGGTTGATTTTCTTTGCCAACTCCGGCCCGGAGTTTGCTGGATATAATGACTGATCGGGATAGGTTGCGCCGGCAGTATTATTATCCGCCGCCACCTGCCAACCAGARAGATAAATTGCCTTTAAGCCAGCTCTGGCCATTTGCATGGCCTGATTACCMGAYAAAGCMCCCARCGCATTTACATAGTCTTCGKTCTTTAGYAAATCCCATARCTTYYTGGCACCRCGATCRGCCARTGTATGAGCAATATCAACAGAACCCTTTAGGCGCGCAACTTCATCAGCGCTGTAATTACGCTTGATACCATCAAACCTATCATTTGCAGTGTTTGGAACCAGTTCTTTAAAATTATTACTCATTTTCTCTCTCCTTAAATGCTGGTATTTTCCAGATAAATTACTTGTGTCTGTTTTTAGTGCAACCTGAACAAAGGTCGAGAAAAATGAGGTTTAGATGTAAGTTTTGTAATTTTTTTCTTGTAATATTGTAAATCTTGTAAATATACTTCTATTGATTAACCGATAGGCAAGGGAAATATATTCAATTGAAACAACGTAAGTTATTTGCTGGCGCGAGGCTTAAACGCCTTCGCCGTAACTTAAAACTCACCCAATTACGCATGGCCGAAGAGCTAGGTGTTTCGGCAAGCTATCTTAACTTGATGGAACGCAACCAGCGGCCAATTACTGCACAGGTTTTGATACGTCTGGTGGAGATATATGACCTTGACATCGGGGTGTTTTCCGCAGAGCCGGAACAAAGAACTTTCCTGGCATTGCGCGAAGCAGCCAGTGATCCGATTCTGGCTTCATTAGGACTTGATGATCAGGACTTAAAAGAACTAAATGAAGTGCATCCATTGGGGGCGCAGGCCATTGTGAATTTGCACAAGGCGCACCGCAATCTTGCACACACCATGGCTGGCCTTACGGAAAAAGTTTCCGGCGAAACCAGCTTCGGTGGCTTGGCGCAACGACCAGAAGAAACCGTGCGTGAATTGGTTCAAGAAAGTGATAATTATTTTGTCGAAATAGAAGAAGCAGCCGAGATGTTTTCATCAGAAATATCTTTTGATCGCCGTGATATGTTTCGCCAATTATCCGCTAGGCTGCAACAATTACACTCTATTCGCACCCGTATCATGCCGCAAAATATAATGCGCCAGAACCAAAGACGGCTTGATCAACACTCCCGGCGATTATTGCTGTCTGATTTGCTAGACCAGCAGCAAACCTGCTTTCAAATGTTGGTGCAAATAGCTCACCTTGAATTACGCGATTTATTTGATGAAAATTGCATGCACCCTCTTTTGCTTGATGCCGGTAATTCAGCAAAAGACCTGTATCGCGATTTTCTGGCCAGATATTTCGCAATGGCAGTCTTATTGCCATACGAGCAGTTCGCCGAACAAGCCGGTGAATACCAAATTGACGTATTACGACTATCAGCAAAATTCGACACCAGTATTGAGCTGATAATTCTCCGACTGGCCAGTTTACGCAAACCCGGCTCGTTGGGTTTGCCAATATTCTTTTTGCGCTTGGATCGCGGTGGAACTGTAATTGAGCGCGGCGGCGATAAATCATTTGGCTTTGCGCAAGCCGGAGGTAATTGCCCAAAATGGAATATCTGGAACAGCCTAGCTAACAGCCCCACGCCGCAAGTGGATTTTGTCGAACTAGGTGATGGCGCACGCCTGCTTAGTGTAGCATTTGCCACCGAACACCGCGATCCTTTGTCAGAACAATTCGCATACTCGCAAATCATGGTATTCGGTTGCGCCAGCACCAGAGCCATGGAAACCATATACGGTCAAAAGATTGGCGAAGCCCGTGAACTTTCACCTACCGCAATCGGTGCAAATTGTCAGATATGTGAACGCCAGCAATGCGGTCAGCGCTCAAAGTCTACATATCTGTTTGACAGCAAAAAACAAAGCTACGCCGCCAAAACACTTGCATCAAATTCATATTGGAGTGGAGAGCATTAAACCTTTGATTATTCGGCCATCATCTGATCGCGCAATGCTTTGAATTCATTACCTACATACCAGTTTGGCCACACTCCATCACGAGAAATAGCTTCGCCAACCAAATACAAAATATCAAAATCTTGCGTCATGCCAGTAATGTCCCAATCAGCAGAATACTCGTCCGAGACCTTATGGTAGTTATCAGAACGATATGTCGCCGCCAGTTTTTCACCGGCCTCTTTGCCGCCGACAACCAAATCGGCGCCACCACCGCCATAAAGCATTGGCACACCTTTTTTTGCCAGCGAGATATGATCAGAGCGATAAAAATACCCGGCTTCCGGATTTTGATCTGGCACTAGGTATTTGCCATGCAATTTCGCCTTTACCTTCAAAATGTCTTCTAATTCGGAAGAACCAAAGCCAACCACTTCCATATCCTTGGTACGACCAGCAGGCAGCATTGCATCAATATTTATCCCGCCAACAATTTTGTTCAACGGCACAAACGGGTTTTCAGCAAAATATGCCGAACCCAACAAACCGGATTCTTCGGCCGTTACCGCCAAAAATAATATTGTGCGATCCGGAGCGGTTTCTTGGCGCACAAACGCATCAGCAATAGTCAATATTCCAGCCAAACCAGTGGCATTATCTACCGCGCCATTAAAAATACCATCTTCACCCTCGGCCACTTGTTTTTTACCCAAATGATCCCAGTGCGCGGTATACAGCACATACTCATCAGGGTTTTTAGCCCCAACTATCATGCCAGCAACATTGCGAGAGACCAGATGCTCAACCTTTGAATTAATTGTTCCAGAGGTCTGAACGCCGTCTAACACTGTCGCCTGAAAACCAGACTTACCAGCGGCATTACGCATTGTTTCATAATCAGCCCCGGCAGCAGCAAATAAATCCTTAGCATCATCAAAGGATATCCACCCCTCTAGCTTGGTACGATTTGCGCCACCATCCTTACGCTCCAGATCGTATTGCGCACCAGCCCAAGAACCAGACACCACTTCCCAAGGATAACTAGCCGGAGCGGTTTCATGCACGATAATGGCAGCTGCCGCACCTTGACGGCCAGCTTCTTCAAACTTGTAAGTCCAGCGACCATAATAGGTCATGGCTTTACCGTTAAACAGATCACTATCAGGATTTACAAACCCCGGATCATTGATCAACATTATTACGGTTTTACCCTTTACATCGACACCAGCATAATCATTCCAGCCATATTCAGGAGCAATCACACCATAGCCAATAAACACAGTTTCGCTTGGATCAAATGATAGGTTGGTTGCAACTCGTTTGGTCCAAAACACCTTGTTGGCAATATCGAAGCCCTTGCCATTTACCGAAAAATCAAGAGAAGAGCTTGCTTCGTCTAACGTTGACGAAACCAAAGGTGTTTCTTGAAACCAAGAACCATTCACACCGGGTTGCAGACCAATTCTTTGCATTTCATCAGCGATCCACTGGCTAGCCGCAATTCCACCGGGAGTAGTTGGCGCGCGTCCCTCATATTTATCATCAGCTATTTCAGCGATTCTGGCACGAAGTCCGGTTTCAGAAATGCTGACTTTAACCGTCTCCATAATCGGATCAGTTGGCTTTTCTCCCCGAGGTAATGGCGTTATCTTGCTAAAGTCAGGTCCTTTTACGGCTTTAACCGGTTTATCGGGCACATCTGCTACCGAATTAGACTGTGAGCAAGCGCCAAGCGCCAGCAAACTTAAAGAGGCAATTCCAGCCAAAGCAAAAGACATTTTCATCATAATCTCCCTATTCCACGTTCATTTCTTTAAGCAAACGATCAGCACCGTCCATATACTTCATCACCCAAAGCATATACCGAACATCAACTTGTATCGAGCGAGTAGTTTTTACATCAAAGTCCCAATCGGAATTGATGCTTTCATAAGTGCCGTCAAACAACAGTCCAACCAATTCGCCCTTGGCATTCAAAGCTGGGGATCCGGAATTGCCGCCGGTAATATCTAGATCCGCCAAAAAGTTCACCGGAACCGAACCAATGTCTTTTAAGGCATATTCACCATAAGTCCCGGCCTTGATCAGATCCAACTGTGATTTTGGAGAATTAAACGGCTCAATACCGGTGTCTTTAGCCGCCAAACCCTCAAGTGTAGTAAACGGCAAATACTCAAGACCATCTTGAGGGCTACCGCCCAATACCTTACCATAGGTGATCCGTAAAGTTGAATTGGCATCAGGATAAACAGCTTTGCCGGCTGTTTTATTAAACGCAATTATTGCCTCCATATAACGCGGACGTAATGATTGTAGCTTGCCGGCACTTTGTTTGGCTTCTTCTTCACGCTTCATATCATAATCATAAAGCGCAACAGCCAGTTTGATAAACGGATCATCAGATGTTTTGAAATCTTCCGGTGATTTATCCATCCACTCTAGTCTAACATCTTCACTGGCAAATAACGGATCAACATAGAAAGAAGAAACGTCAGGTATTTCTTGGTTTTCAATTTTCAAAGCTTGATCAAGAACCGCAACACGCTCACCCTCGTCCAAATTTACATAATGACCAAGGAACATTTGCCAAACCGCTTGATCAATTGCTGCATCATAACGGCGGTCAATTCGCTTCATTCCTTGGGTGAATCTTCGCATATCACGTTCTTGAAAACCGCGATCGCGCTGGACATCATCTTTTTGTTTTTCTATTGATAACCTATATAGACGCTTAGCGACACCAAGCAGCGCTGGACGGCCACCGGCATAACGATAATAAAGGTCACGAACCCGCGTATCATATCCTTCGCGGATAACATTATCCAACTCGATAATTGAATCTTGGTACTGCTCTACCCGTTCTGTAGCTTGTGAAACCCAATTATTTAAGGCGATTTCTGTTGCAGCTTTGCGACCAGTAAGATCAACTTTGCGAGCGCCTTCCATCTGACCACCAAGGTTTTTATGGTAATTATTCAAGCCAGCCAAAAGCGACGCATACTTCACTCTAGCATCTGAACCTTTAGGGGCATTATCTTCAATGGTTTTAATCCACTCACCAATTAGGTTTTCCATTAGCGGGTATTGCCATGAAAAAGCATGCTCGACCTCGCTTAACCGCCGATAGCGACTGGTTCGCCCCGGATATCCGGCGGCCATAACAAAATCGCCAGCGCGCACGCCTTTGGGCTGTACTTTCAAGAAATGTTTTGGAGTAAATGGAACGTTTTCAGTGGCAAATTCCGCTGGTTTACCATCTGGGCCGACATAGGCGCGGTAAAAGGCAAAGTCACCAGTGTGTCGTGGCCACATCCAATTATCAATGTCTCCACCATATTTACCAACAGCACCAGCTGGTGCGTAAACAAGGCGAACATCATTGATGGTCATTCTGGTGGTTAAATAATAATACAAACCGCCATGAAAGGCTGTAACCGAACACCTTGTAGCTTCGTCAACCTCACATGCGGCAACGAGCGATTTTCTGTTATCCTCAATAGATTGAAACCGCTCACGGGACGACATTGCATCATTCAAACCGGCATTGACCTTAGCAGTTACATCTTCAACAGCAGTGGTAACGGCAACAATGCTTCCCGGAGAAGCGGCAAGTTCATCAGTTGACTTTTCTGCAAAAAAGCCTTTTTCAATCAAATTGTTATCAGCCGTAGAATTGTACTGGATAGAGCCATAGGCACAATGATGGTTAGTCACTACCAAACCTGTGTTGGACACAAATGACGCAGTGCAGCCGCCCAAGGAAACAATAGCCCCCATTGGGTGAGCCGTTAAATCTTCCAATGCCGATGGTTTTAACTTCAAGCCCATTTTTTTCAAAGTTTTGGCAATTTGCGGCACCTGATCCGGTGTCCACATCCCTTCATCAGCCAAAGCGGTAAATCCGAAAAGAGAAAGCGCCATTGCACTTAAACCAATAATTCTTTTAGCCATTATAATAATCCTTATACCTGATGSTTCGATTTTATATCGATTCAGCGATAATTTGAACGGTTAATCAAGATGGGTCAACTAGGGCTGGGTTCAGTCCTTAAGGTTTTCCCTTATTTGGGGAACTAAAATTGCGCTTTACCCGAATCGAGCCATAGTACGCATAGGTTTTCTTATTTTAATATTGGTCAACTATAAATGTATGCAGTTTCGCTAAAGAAAATCATCTCTTTGAGCATCTGCGTAATATTGTTAGCCGGTTGCAGCATGATAAACTCGATGTTGCCGGCTAATGTGCCAAAACCATGGCTAACAGAAAACAAAAGAAAAATTGCACCGATAAAACCACAAGAAGTTCCAGCGCCAGCCTTCACAGAACGTAAACTAACGCTCATAGCCGGCAGCCCGCCTTTACGGTTTTTCGAAAATAGCGAGAACCTGCTGATTGATCTTACTTGGAATTTAAGTGACTGGGATCGGGCAATATTGGACGGCGATATTCAGCGTATAATGAACAAGCCTAAGATAAGCTCGCGGCAATGGACGGCCTTAGACCCGCAAAATGGACAAGCAGTTTTAAGCACTAGCTCAACCAACCAACAATTACAAAATATGAAAATACGCCGACTGCATATTTTAAACAAAACTTCGAAAAAAGTAGTTGCAGTTTCTGGAAAATGGCGAAGTTGGGGTGGCGCTATGGTGCGCGCTGCGCCGACAAAAGCCCGCAGTAAAATCATCGGTAGATTAGCCCCCGCCTCCAAAGTGCAAGTGCTGGCCAGAATACATGGACTATCTGGTGAGCATTATCTCTTGATTGCGGTTAAAGGAACTGGTGTTGGTTATGTTTTAGAAGCCGATTTGCGGCCAATTACCGGAATTACAAAATCATTTCCCGGTGCCAGTCCAAGTTTTAACCGCGCGGTTAATCTTGATTTTGCACCAACTTTGCGTGACCATGTCGAAGCAATTGTTACTTGTCGCACTTTGCATGTGCAGATGATCGACATTGAGGCTTGCCGTGGATTTGATGGCCGTTGGCGAGCTATTTAATCAAGTTCCAGTATCTGCAAGCAATGATTCAGATGCGCTTTTATGTCCATACGTCGATATAGCTTCAAATAAAACCGTTGGATTTATTGGCTTGGCAATATGGGCATCGGCTCCGCTGGCTAAAATCTCTGCCACCTGCTCCGGCATTACATCAGCCGTCACTGCAATTATCGGCACCATAGCCATTTCCTTACCAGATTGTCGGATAATTTTTGTTGCCATCAACCCGTCCATTACCGGCATTCTAACATCCATCAGCACCAGATCAAAATGGCTATCATTCAAAGCAGCAACCGCTAATTCGCCATTTTCAACTATTGTTACCTGATGCTCAAAAGCCTCCAAAAGCTTGCGCATTAAAAACTGATTTGCCGGATTATCTTCGGCCACTAAAATATTCAACGGGCCTGAGCTTTCTATCTGCGCATCATCACTTTGCAGCACAGATTGCGCTTTTACCGCTTTTAGCGGAATTAAAAAAGTAAAGCAGCTTCCCTTACCGATTTCACTTTGCACATTTACCGTACCAAGCATTGCTTCGGCCAGTTGTTTTACTATTGCCAAACCCAAGCCTGTACCACCGAACTTTCTGGTTATCGAATTATCAGCCTGACTAAAGCGCTCAAATATTATCGATTGCGCCTCTTTGCTCATGCCAATTCCGCTATCTTCTATAATAATTTGCAATTGCTGACTACCCGATTGCTCATCAATGCCGACGGTTAATTTCACCTCTCCGTCTTCGGTAAATTTTATCGCATTTGATAATAAATTGGTCAGAACCTGACCCAACCTGGTTATGTCACCGACAATTTGCTCCGGTAAATCATCAGCAAATACCGCGCTTAATTCCAAGCCCTTACTCTCTGCTTGATTGCGTAGAGGCAATAAAATTCTGGCAAATTCTGCGACCAGTTCTATTGGCTCGTCTTCTAGTGTGAAGCCTTTTCGCTCATACTTACTAAAATCAAGTATATCATTAATGATCGTCATCAAAGATCTTGCCGAGCTGTTGGCAATATCGACCAATTCGCTTTGTTCCTCGTTCAAGCTGGAGCTTTCCAACAAACCCAACATTCCTAATACACCATTCATCGGTGTGCGAATTTCATGGCTCATACTGGCCAAAAAGCTACCCTTTACCTCAGCAGCATATTCAGCAGCCTCTCTTGCCTGATCGGCTATTCCTTGCATTCTTACCGCATCAACAAAAGCCATTTGCACATGCTGGCGTTGTTGGCGATTTTCAATGATCAAGCCAAGAGTATGACAAAAGCTCTCAAGAAAAGATTCATGTTCGGAATTTCTGATGACACCCTCTTCAAAATATAAGGTCAACACACCGACCAAGCCGCCACTACCTCTAATTGGCATGTTAATCTGCGCTCTTGGCTGCTTACTACTTGGCCATAGCTCTAACTTGCTTTCCAAACAACTGGCGTAAACGGCCTTATCCTGCGAGGGCACCCGGCCACAAAGTTCTTCGCCAAAATTGACTTTCTTCAAAGCCTGTTCAGCATCACCAAGGTTATGGCTAGCGGCAAGCTCTAGACGCTCCTTTGCCGAATTAACAAGAAATATCCCGCCCATTTGCCTGGTCTTTAGCCACGACAATTGAAGTAATAGTTTCAATGATTCTTCCATCACCTTTTGCAAAGTAAACTCAGGGATATTGATTTCAACCAACTGGTTCAGTAACTCGGCATTTTCACGAAACTGCCTTTGTTGTTTGCCCTCAAACACAACCTTTGAGATATCGGTACGGACACTGATAAAATGTTCAATCTTCCCATGGCTGTCTAGTGCCGGATAAATCGTTGTATCCACCCAATATAACCCGCCAGATTTATCCTTATTACAAATATGTCCATGCCAAGTCTTTCCAGCCAAAATATGGCGCCAAAGGTCAGCAAAAAACGACGAAGAATGCAAACCTGAATTGACTATTTTATGGGTATTTCCCACCAGTTCTTTGCTGCTATAGCCTGATAGTTTTTCGAAGTGTCCGTTTACAAAAACAATAACACCTTTTGGATCAGTAATTGCAATCACCGAATGAGAGCTAGCAGCCTCTTGGACTTTGCGACTAAATTTATCAGGTATTGTCATTATTTTACCTTTGGCTTTACTTAAAAGCGCAAATGCGCCAGCAATAAGCCAAGAGCAATAACAACTATTGATTGTTATAAGGTTAAACACCCTCAAAAGGTGGTAGCAAAACCTTTAGGTATCGTAATACAGTGTTACCACATGTTTTGCCTCGGCAAAAAACAGCCATCTTTCAACGACCAAGCCGACCATGGTAACAACAACCGCAATTCCAAGAAAATACACAGCCAATGAAGGCAATTGCCACTGACCTATGATTAAAGCAAATGGTAATAAAAACCCACAAACCAAAGCAATACGCCGTAATTTTTTGCTATGCTTGCGGGCAATCTTGAAACCCATTTCTTTCATCAAAAAATTCGGCTGATCGTGCGGGCTTTCAATCAGGCGCACCTTGCCGAACTCGCCAAGTCCGGTTGCCGTTTCTGCGCTGCTAGCCATTGGTCGATCAATTATGCTCCAATAAGAAAGTTTGATCACAAACCCGCAAGCCAAGAAAAACAATATCGGMMWTRSYRASYWMKSCAMRGYKSGCCWRWWWSMRMSMMYGSMCGMYMWGMMRMWKWTYWWKAWGMMASMAMTRGKTWWMRASATYRGCAAATACCCGGGCGAAGTCCAGCCAGTAGCCCATGCCGGAATAGCTTTTAACGAACGGTATATCATCGAAGTGGTGTAAACCACGGCCAATGAGAACACTGCGCCAACCAGTCCAAGCCACGCGAACAAGCCGGTATTATCACCCAAAACCACCCAAGCAGCAGCAAACAATCCGGTTGGTATGAAGGTCAAAACTGCCAACAACCCTTCGCGCGAAAGCCAAGAAGAGCGCCATTGCGACAATGCCCGCCAAGCTCTTGTCGGTCGCCCTAAATGTAAGGTCGAAGCCAATAACCCAGCAATCACCAACGCAAAGGCAAAGCCAAACACCACCAAACCGAATTTGAAATCAGCCTTGATCAAACCACGATGCGCCAACACCCCCAACCAGAACAACAAGCCATAACCGGCTCCGGTTGCGGTAGTAAAAAATATCACTGATTTTGCAGGATGCATGTCTAATGACCTAACTGGTTAAAATTCTATCGACCCAATGAGCCAGCAATCCAGCACCATCGCTACTATCATCTTTATATTCCAGCTGCCTTGGCGAATTTTCGCTTGCCATTCGTTTTGGACGCGGAGGTAAATATTTATTGACCGGCTTGGTAGCTTGTTCCGGCATCAAATCATAGCCCTTTCTAGCCGCCACCAGTTTCGAGACATCAGATTTAGGATCGCCAAGATCACCGAATGAGCGCGCACCAGCTGGACAGCTGGAAACACAGGCCGGAACCCGAGACTCGACCGGCAAGTTTTCATTATAAATCTTATCAATGCAAAGAGTGCATTTTTTCATCACCCCCTCGTCTTCATCGTATTCCCGCGCCCCGTATGGACAGGCCCATGAGCATAATTTACAACCAATACAAATATCAGTGTTGACCAGCACAATCCCGTCTTCTTCACGCTTGTACGAAGCACCAGTGGGGCAAACAGTTACACAAGGCGCGTCTTCGCAATGCAAACATGATTTTGGGAAATGCACAGTTCGGCTAATTCCGCTTTCAGTATCTACTGCTTCAAAAGTATGTATCCGATTGAACCAAACCCCGTCTGGCTCGGCGCCGTAGGGATCAAGATCGGTTAACGGCGCCATTTGCCCGGCAGTATTCCACTCTTTACAATTTACCGCACAGGCATGACAGCCAACACAAATATCAAGATCAATCACCAGACCTAATTTTTTAGCTGAAGGGTTTTTTGGCAAACAAGTCATCTGTCCTTCCCCTTAATATTGTTTCCGTGGCCATCTTTTAACCCAAAAATATTGGTTGAGTTTTCATGGCGATTACCGATCCATGTTTTTTCTGGAACTGAATTTCCCTTTTGCTGTCCTTGTAAGTTGGAGCCGAAACGCAACACCGGTATGTCGGCTTTTGGTGCGTGTTCAAAAGCTTCAAACATCGGCTCGCTAAAGCCAGCTTCTTCTGGCTGGCACTTTACCAACTTAACCCGCAAATCAAACCATGCGGCCTGTCCAGTTACCGGATCAGAATTTGAATATACTAACCCTTGTTTGTCGGGAGCCAATACTTCGCCAATAATATGGTTTAGCAGAAATGCCTGATTGGATTCCGGCGCGTCCTTGCTCAAGCCCCAACTACCTTTGCGCTTACCAATGGCATTCCACGTCCAAACAGTATCAGGATTAACACCGGTGATCAGTTTTACCTGTCCTTTTACTCTCCCCAAACGGCTTTCTATCCACACCCAGTCATTATCAACAATGCCTAAAGGCTTAGCAGTATCACGATGAATATGTAACTTATTGACCGACGTTATCTGTCGCAACCAAGCATTTTGCGAACCCCATGAATGATACATGTGCATTGGGCGYTGTGAGAGCGCATGTAATGGAAATTCAGCATTATCAGTTTGCGCTTCCTCAAATGGCGTATACCAAAACGGCAAAGGATCGAAATATTTCTCGACCCGTTTACGATGCCGCTCCGGTGGTTGATGCGCGCCATGGCCTTGGGCTGCTAGTTTGAATTTCTGCACTGGTTCGGAATATAGATGAAATATTATCGGCTCGGGCGATGGTATCCAGCCCATCTCACACGCATATTCCAGATAGTCTTTATTGACGGTCTTAAAGTATTGCTGCTCCGGTGGTAATTTATGCACCCAAAAGCCACCATTTTCTATATAGCGTTTTAATTGATCCGGATTAGGTGCTCCTCGTCCGTGACTTTTACCGTCTTTGCCCCGCCAACCGGCCAAAGGGCCAAGCCCCGGCGCACGTTCATGATTGACGATATAATCCTCATAACCACCGGGATAAGTCGGCGAGCCATCTTCATTGGCAAACCCCGGCAATTTCAAACGCGCACCTAAATCAATCAGTACACTTTGAAAACCGCGCACATCACGATCCGGCTCGATCACTGGGTGGCGAATTGCATCACCTGGCCCATGCGCCGAACTAATCGGGCGATCCAGCAATGAAATGCAGTCATGGCGCTCAAGATATGTGGTATCGGGCAGGATTARATCCGAATAGGCCACSGTTTCCGACCAATAGGCATCRGARTAWATKATCTTKGGAATTTTGTATTCRCCGGTTTCGTCCTTATCRGTAAAGTACTTCAATGTGCCTTGGGTATTCATCGACGAATTCCACGCCATATTGGCCATATACATAAACATCACGTCAATTTCGCACGGATCTTTTGCCCATGCGTTTCGCATTACCGTGTGCATTAAACCATGGGCGCTAAGCGGGTATTCCCATGAATARGCCTTATCAATACGCAATGGCTCACCAGCAKCATCAACCAGCAAATCTTCAGGGCCGGTAGGAGTTCCCAGCGGCATGCCTTCTAATGTCATATTTGGACCAATTGGCTCGCCAGATGGCTTTGGTCCGGGCGGTATCGGCTTTGGGTATGGGGCTTTATTGCGCCAGCCACCCGGTACATCAACCGAACCCAGCAACACTTGTAGAATATGAATAGCCCGACAAGTATGAAATCCGTTTGAATGGGCAGAGATGCCGCGCATGGCATGAAATGAAACCGGCCTGCCGATCATTTTGTCATGTTTACGACCCCAAACATCTGTCCAAGGTTGATCAATGACAATTTCTTCTTCAAATGCCACTTGCGCCAATTCGGCAGCTATCCGCCGGATAGTATCAGCCGGTACACCAGTGGTGTCGGCGACTGCATCAGGTGAGTATTTGTCGGCCATGAACCGTTTGGCCAATAGCTCGAACGCGGGAATAACTTGTTTTTTGCGAACGATTCTTGCGCCGACCAAAGCCGGCGTAATATCTGCGTCCATCGCCGAGACCGGTTTTTTCTTCTTCAAATCATAACAAAGCGGATTGCCTTTTTTGTCACGTAAAACCAAACCATCATCTTCCCCGCCGGGGTTTTGAATAATTAGCCACGGCGCATTGGAATATCGCGCCAGATATTTGAAATCGACTTTTTCAGCTTTGAGCAATTCATGGATCAAAGCAAAGATAAACAAACCATCAGTACCGGGGCGAATACCGATCCATTCATCAGCAATAGCGTTATAGCCATTACGCGATGGATTAACCGCCACAAACTTGGCGTCACCTCTGGTTTTTAGTTTACCCAAACCGATTTTGATTGGATTGCTGTCATGATCTTCGGCCACTCCGAACATCATGAAATATTTGGTYARATCCCAATCCGGYTCRCCAAATTCCCAAAAYGCRCCGCCAACAGTATAAATACCRCCAGCYGCCATATTTACCGAACAAAACCCGCCATGCGCGGCAAAATTCCTAGTRCCAAATTGTTTTGCCCACCAACCGGTTAGTGACTGGCTTTGATCGCGGCCAGTAAAAAACGCCAAGCGTGACGGATCTTTTGCTTTTGCATCGCCCAGCCATTTCTCGGCCAAAGCCAAAGCCTCGTCCCATTCTATTTCTTTGAACTTGCCCTCGCCGCGCTCGCCAACTCGCAATAATGGTTTAGTTAATTTCGCCGGCGAATATTGGTTCATAATACCGGCAGAACCCTTGGCGCACAACACACCCTTGTTGACCGGGTGATCGGGATTGCCCTCGATATAACGAACTTTGCCTTCTTTAAGGTGCACTTTGATACCGCAACGACAGGCACACATATAACAGGTTGTAGTCTTTACCTCATCGGCCACTTCTGGCGACAAATTGACCTTTTCCTTGATCGTTGCAAATGGATTTTTGCTCAACACTCGCTCCCCAGCTGTTATTGCCCCTTGTATGAGACCTCTCTAATATAACACTGCCAGTGTTTGCACCAAAACTCAATCAAGAAAATGCCTGAGAACCATTGCTCTAAAACGGTAATGATTTTCCTTCTAGGAATGGCAGTTTTAGGACAATCAGTAAATCACGTAATTCCTGTCTTGCCGCCACATGGCTCATGGTGAAGTTCACCGGGCTTCCCTTTTCGGTTAGGTCAAGCAAGGTTAACCCTGCCGGAAACAGTTCGCGATAAATAACCCGCTCGGCAAAACCCGGTGCCAGACGAAAACCGATACGACTGGCCAAAACAGTTAAACCCTCGGCAACCCGTTGTTTGTTGCGGGCATTTATGCTGCTCATCCGGTTGCGCATCACCACCCAGTCTATTGGTGTTTTGTTGGTTCTGACTTTGATTTTACGAGCCTGCCAGACCATTTCACTATAAAATGACGGGCTTTGCACCTCTAGGGTTGATGGATCGACTCTGGCCAGTAAATCAAAATCAACAAAGCTGTCATTGATCGGTGTCACCAAAGTATCGGCCGCAGCATGGGCTATTCTGGCGTAATGAGTATGACTGCCCGGAGCATCAACAATGATATGATCGCAATGTTCAGACATTGCTAAAACCGCATCATTCCAGCGTGATGTTTCTTCGGCCTCTGCTGCGTCAAGATCGCGCAATGATGACGGCTCAATGGCGATATGCGCAGGGTGTGGTAATTCTGARCCGGAYTGCTCGCACCARTTTTCCCGATTTTCCAARAACCTTGATAAGGTACGTTGGCGCACATCAAGGTCAATCACCCCGACTTTGGCACCGGCTCGTAACAAGGAGATGGCAAGGTGAAACGCAATTGTTGACTTTCCAGCTCCACCTTTTTCATTACCAACAACTATTGTATAGGGGCTGGTAACGGTTTGTGGGTTAAACTCTGTCTCCATAATTTATTTCTCGCCCTAAAAGAGAGTGCCATGCCGTCATTTTTTGCAAGCCCCCGCTTTCCCTGCAAGAGCAGTATGACGCGAGTCGCTGTCTCTGTCGGGATATTTTTACTGTTTATGCTGAATAATATCGCGGCCTTGGCACAGATAAACATCGAGCCAACCAGAATAGTACTTGAGCATGATAACCGCACCGCAATAATCACTCTTAGCAACTCAAGTCTGTTGCCACAAATAGTCACACCGGTTTGGACGGATCTTGTCCAAGCCGCAGACGGGGTTTTGCACCCCAGCGGTAAGGAAATAGCTCCATTTGATTATACACCGATCAAAATTTGGCCGACCACCGCCATACTAAAGGCAGGAAAAGCCATTAGTTTTTCAGTATTACTTGACCCAGAAAGAGAAATATCCGGTGAAACCCGTATTCATTTGCGGTTTAATGTTGACCCGCAATTTGGCAACGGCCCCAGATGGGCAGCGGTTATTCCGGTGTTTGTTCGTGATGGTTCATCTAAGACAGATGTGCAAATACTTGGCGTGAGCGCGCAAGGTAATGAAAGATTGTTGGTAACACTTAAAAAGCTTGGACAAACAAGTCCTCACGGATATTTAGTGGTTTTCGATCAATACGGTAGGCGGCTAGCAACACTAAATAATGTAAATTTATTCTCACAAAACAAACCTGTTACACTTTCTGTCGCCATGGACACATGGCCAAAGGGAGCCATGAAAGTCCGCTATATCGGTGATGCTGAATTTACTGGTATTTTATTTGCCGAACATGCTTTTCAAATTAGCCCTGATCAGTCCCAGTAAAATCGGTTTCGATACAAGAAATTCCTTGGCTCTGTAATTGCTGGCAGCGTTTCATTACCTCGGTTTTTGAAAATATTGGCCCAGCCTTTAGCCGCATAAATACACCCTTTGCCCCGAGATCAACCTGCTCAATTCGCGCCCTAAGCCCGAAAAAGGCTTCCGGCGCTTTTGCTTTTAGTTCATTCCAACCGGCAATCGCTCGTGATTGATCACGGTATGAACCTATTTGCATAGCAAAAAACAACGATTTCGCATTATCAAGTTGCGGCGCTGGAGCCAAGACTGGATTATTTGGCTTGGTAATATGTTCAGCAGTAGATTTAGGCATTGATGCAAGATGAAGTTTGGCAGCTGGTGCGATCTGTTGTTTCTCCAATGGCAATAATACCGGCAAAGCGTATTGCGAAGTTGGCTTTGGTTCTGCGGGTAACAATGTCGTTGTTTGGCTTGTTTTTGCAGGCAATGCCGATTGTTTGAAGTTTTTTGTCAGTAATGCATTGGCCAGTGAGTAAATTTGCGGAGCCAATGGTTTGATTGTTTCCCAATCGTCTTTTGCCCTCACCTCGCGCAATCGTTCAGAAACAACATTGGCAGCAATGCGCAAATCGCGATCAGATGGCTCCAAATACTCCATTTCCTGCTGTGCGCCAGTAGCATCGATGCGATAATCAACACAGGCAGACAGCAATGGAAACAAAAGCAACAGCATAATTGGCAGATGAAATTTCATAGCTTCTTATTGCTATGATTTTCCTTGCCGAAAAGTTAATATAGGCTTTGTTTACCACGCCCCTAATTTGCGTAATTCGGCCTCAATATCTTGCGGTAATGAATTAGGTTTTTTCGTGCTGGTTAAATCAGCAGGAGCGTCAGCAGCTGGTAAATAACGCCAGCCCTGAAACGGACGACGCTGTTGAATCTCAGTTGCGACAAGGTCATGTTCCAGCACAATTTTACAACGTTTTATGCCGTCATCAGTGGTAATTCTCTCTATCGCAACAATGCTTTGGCGCACACAAACCGAGCCCTTGATCACCCAGTAAAGCGAGCCAGACCCAAGTATTTCATCTACTCTTCGTGGCATCATTCGAGTAATGTGAAACGGGTTTTGCCGTTCATCCGCCTGCTGCCTGATAAGCTTTTTTACGGCTTGCAATTCGGCCAAATGCTTTATGCTTTTGACGCCGACACATAATTTAACCAGATGTAAAACCATAGATATGTGTAGCCAGCATGATGGTTATTGGCAAACCCAAATATATGAGTTTAGCGCTTTTCTATGTCGTAACGCCGCGACACTTCCTCAACATTGAAGCTTTTTACCAGCACCTTGGCTATCACTTTCACATCCATATTTGTTTCCAGCAATGGCCCATCTAACCAAGCTTGTTGATATTCAGACTGCATTGAATAAGCTTTGATTTTCACCATTCTGCTAGCCTTAAACGATTTGGGAGCAAAAATTTTGGTTCGCACGATCATGCCAGATGCCGCATCAAGCTCGATCTCCCCACTAAGATGTTTGGCAACATCCGCTTTTAGCTGACCACCAGGCATTATATACTCTCCAGCTATTGGAAATAAATATATGGCATTACCATTTTCGCTGATTGATTGTTGCACAGGCGAGCCGATTAAACCCATAAAGGCCTCAATGTTTTCCGCCGCATGAGCGGTTTTTTCAACATCTGACTGCAAGTCATCTTGCTGCTTTTGCGCTAATAGTCCGGCATACCTTTTGGGAGCTGATTGTTCAGTTGGCACTATAATTTGCAACTGCTCGCCATTAGCAAGCGCTGGATTAAATGCAATTTCGATCATTAACTCACCACTGGAATGGTGCTGGAATTTATAACTGAAACGCACACCTTGATTAGAGCTTGCCGCAGCCTCTGCTTTTTCAAAAGCAGATTGCAATTCCACCGGTATTTGTAGCGTGGGTTCACTGTCTTTTTCAGTAGCATTGGCGTTTGTCACGACAAATAAACTCAAAAACAAAATGGCGATTATTTGGTATCTCATACTAATTAGTCCTAATTATTTTTGAACAAAATTGGAAAATGTAATTTCTGATTTTTCGTTGAATTTCTGGAACAATGCCGATCCGGAAACTATAGATTCTGATCTTACTTGTACTATCGGCCCTTCGTGCCAAGCCGGGGCAAAATGCAGTTTTATGTCAAATTTTTTGATTTTCGCCACCGCCATTGGTTTGAACGGTTTTTCAGCAAATATCCGAAACCAAAGCAATTGCTCACTTGCAACATCAATAGCTATTTCACCTTTAAGGTATTTGAGCATTTTGCTCATACCCTTATCGTCACCACCATCAGGGTTCATGAAACCTTCGGTCAATTGAATAGCATATTTGGCAATGCCATCTTCTTCGGAAATAAATATCAGTTCTTTCGCATTATTACCGGGTACTTCCCTCAATATTAAAGCCTGGTCATCTTTGGCATCAGGTTTATGCTCGACATCCTTATCGATTTGCTTTTTCGCCTGGGCATACACTTCTTCATTCTCGGCAAAGCTGGGGGAAATGACCTGCCATTGCGTAGCTCTATCAGCTAATGGTTGGTAAGCTAAAGAAACCGTATATTCCTTTGATCCAGCTACCGAAGTATCCATATTATAAGAAAACCGAACACCATCGGCGGCCACACTACGCGCAACAATATCGTCGCTTACCCGTTGTAGCAATGTGTCTGGGTCACTTTGAGCCGTAACTGAAAAGGGGAATATAACAATAGCAATAACTATTGCCAAAAAAGCTTTTACCAAGGGCATAGATGCTCCGCTTATAATCTAACCGTCCCCACAGCTTTAGATTAACTTTCTACCCACAGTAAACGACTTTGGCAAGGAATTATCGAAACTCGATATATTACGCAGCTTTGTTACTGGTTTTCTCAAATTCCGCAACACCAGTATTATTATCCAAATCCACCTTAAACTGATAACCTTCTTTTTGTGGTGATTTGCCTTCTACCAGTTTCATTTTCCGCAAAACCCGTGATGCCGCAAAGCGGATAAAGCGGTTTATCTTGCCTTGGTTCTCTATTCGCGGATTTAGCCCAAGCCGTCGACGCAAAATACCATTGGTTATCTGCGCGCCATTTTGGATAATGGTTTGCATAGGCGACCATTCGATAGTTAATGAGACATTCAAATCGCCTTGGTTCATTACCCGATGCGGCGCATGTAGCGGCCAAGTAGCAGCCATGCCCGGCTGCATATCAATCACCAATGCATGATCGTCCATTTGTTCATTATATGGAACATCATCATTATGATCATGCAGTAGAATTTCCTCAACCTCGGTTTCTGGTAAAGTTTGATCATTAATCGGATAAACCCAGACCCGCTTATGCCCACGAATATGCCATAACATCACGTCGGATCGGTCAATATGGTATGGAACACCGGCAGTTGGCGAGGATATTAACAATCCCCCCATCATGGTTTGTGGGCGAAACCCGGGCATTTTATCTTGTAATTGCGCGGTCATTTCCGGCAAGATATGCTGATAATCGGGATTGGTATTCAGAATTTTTCGCAAATTAATCCACAAATGACCCTTGCGAACTGCCGCCAATAGTTCTTCGCCGCTAAGTGACCCCGGATCGCCACCGCGCCACGAAGCCATATCGTTTACGTCCTTGTTCATCGTGCAGAAATCTGCGTAATCTCTAGGGTGATTTTCGATCAATTTGATCAATGCGGCATCAGAGAACATATCGCTCTTGTGCAAATCATGTTGCCATGTAATTGGCTCGACTTTGAACTTAGCTGCTTGCTCGCTTGAAAAAGACTCTGTGTATGTTTGGCTCATCATTCACTCCATTAAAGAGCATAATAACAAACAACCATTTGAAATTTAGTGAAGCGGCTTGGTTAGCAAAGAGTAAAAATCAGGTAGTTTCGAGACGCACCAATAGATCGCCATCACCGACCTGCTGCCCCTTAGTAAAACCAATAACCGCTACCACTCCATCGCGTGGAGCCTTTAGCGCGTGCTCCATTTTCATGGCTTCCATTACCAACAAAACATCACCAGCGGCAACTTCGTCCCCGGTTTTACAATGTACCAGCAGAACTTTACCCGGCATTGGCGCACTGATTGTGTCCTGTGCAGCGGTTTGTTGCTGATCATCACTAGCGTCTGGCTCAAAGATCCCGTAAGCGCCGCCGGCAACAAACAAAACCTGTTCGCCAGTTTGGGTTGTTATTAGCTTAGAGCCTGACAAGCCCTTTTCCAACACCACCGGTGCATTATCAACCAGCACAATTTGCGTACCATCAATTTCAGTGACGCAGGTATTCAATACATCATCACCGATTTGCAATCTTTTTACTGTTTTAGGATTGCTGTTTAACCGCCAGCCATTTGATCCTTGCCAAAGGTCAATATTATTATTTTCTTTGACAATTTCAGCTGCATTATGAACCGCTACAAGTGCCGCAATGCTTTGCGCCTTGATGTTTTGATCGCCAAACCCAGTAATATATTTTTCAATAAATCCGGTATTGTGTTCAGCTCGGATAAATTCTTCATTTTGCAAGATTTGTCGCAAAAACTGTGCGTTTATCTTCACTGGCCAACTCGCAATGCACCCCAATGCATTGGCTAAATCATCAATACTTTGCTGTCTATTTTCCCGATGAACAATGATCTTTGCCAACATCGGGTCGTAATATTCACTAACTGTATCACCGGCCTCATAACCAGTATCCACACGAACACTACCCCCATCAAAACCGTCAAATATTTCTAGCTTACCTGTGGAAGGCAAAAAACCATTATCCGGCTGTTCGGCATAAAGTCGCACTTCCACCGCATGACCAGATAATTGTATTTCTGACTGCTTGGGCAACACCCCACCGGCGGCCACTTCAAGCTGCAACTTCACCAGATCATAGCCGGTAATTGCCTCTGATACCGGATGTTCAACTTGCAATCTGGTATTCATCTCCATAAACCAGAATTTCTCAGGATCCAGCGCTCCAGAGCCATCAACAATAAACTCGACAGTGCCAGCATTGACGTAATTTACCGCTTTGGCCGCTTTTACCGCTGCATCACACATGGCTTTGCGCATTGCATCATTCATGCCCGGAGCCGGTGCTTCTTCAACTACTTTTTGATGGCGGCGCTGTACTGAACAATCACGTTCGAAAAAATGCACGGCATTACCGTGACTATCGCCAAACACCTGAACTTCGATATGCCGTGGATTGGAAATAAATTTTTCAATCAACATCTTATCATTACCAAAGGCAGAACTGGATTCGCGCCGTGCCGATTGTAATTGTTCGTCAAATTCTTCCGCCGCCTCGACTTTACGCATTCCCCGGCCACCGCCGCCCGCCACCGCCTTGATAAGCACCGGATAACCAATTTTAGCAGCAGCATCAGCCAAAACTTGATCGTCTTGGTCATCACCATGATAACCGGGTGTTACTGGAACATTAGACTTTTCCATAAGCTTTTTGGCTTGGTCTTTCATCGCCATTTGCCGCATGGAGCTTGCGCTTGGCCCAACAAAAATTATTCCGGCAGCATCACAAGCTTCAGCAAACTCAGGGTTTTCCGACAAAAACCCATATCCCGGATGAATGGCCTCTGCCCCGCTTTGCTTGGCAGCAGCGATGATTTTATCAATATCAAGATAGCTCTTGGCGGCCTCTGATGCACCAATATGCACCGCCTCATCAGCCAAACGCACATGGCGAGAATTTGCATCAGCATCGGAATAAACCGCAATGGTGCGAATACCCATTTGCTTGGCAGTATCAATAACCCGACAAGCTATTTCACCTCGGTTAGCGATCAATATTGATTTAAACAATTTGCATTCCTCATATAAGATCGGCAGAGACTATTCCCCGCGATCACGGTATTTATTGGTAATCGGATAACGACGGTCTTTGCCAAAACTCCTTGGCCCCATTTTCACACCCGGCGGTGCTTGGCGGCGTTTATATTCTGCCAGATATAACAGATTTTCAATACGTCGAACATCTTCTTTTGAATGTCCTTTGGCCAACAGATCAGCAATATCAGACTCGTTCTCCACCAAAGCAAACAGCATTTCATCAAGCACATCATACGGCGGTAAACTGTCTTCGTCTTTTTGGTCATCGCGCAATTCTGCCGATGGCGGTTTATCAATAACATTTTGTGGCACTATTTTTGTTGCTGCGCCAAGCATGCCATCAGGGCAATTTGAGTTACGCCAGTTTGCCAGCTCAAACACTTGTGTTTTATATACGTCTTTTAAGGCATTAAACCCACCGCACATATCACCATAAAGCGTTGCATACCCCACGGCCATTTCTGATTTATTGCCAGTAGTTAACACCATTGAGCCAAATTTATTCGATAATGCCATTAAAATTACTGCTCTGGCTCTGGATTGCAAATTCTCTTCTGTGGTATCGGCTTCACGCCCCTCAAACAATGGCTGCAAGGTAGTAGTTAGAGCATTTATAGTTGGCTCAATACTGATGGTTTCATACCGGCAATTAAGGGCTTTTACGCTGGCACTTGCGTCAATCAAACTGGTTTGCGAGGTGTGCTTTGATGGCATCATCACGCACCAAACCCGTTTTGGCCCCAAAGCGTCAACAGCCAAAACAGCAGCCAGCGCACTATCAATTCCACCGGATAGCCCCAATACTACTCCAGGAAATCCGTTTTTATTGACATAATCGGCCAAGCCTAACACCAATGCCCGCCAATTTGCCTCAAGCACATCGGGGAAGTCTATTTTCTCGGCATTTGAACAAACCCAACCTTTGCCGGCATTGCTCCATTCGGATAAAGAATTAACCTCCTTAAAAGCGGCAAGCTGTTGCACAACACTTCCTTCTGCATCAGATGAAAAACTAGCTCCGTCAAAAACCAATTCGTCTTGTCCGCCGACTTGATTTACAAACAACATCGGAATGCTAATCTTGTCCTGCCAGTGCTGGAAAGTTTTCATTCGTAGAGCATGTATGTCTTTACGATACGGGGAACCGTTGATGCAAATCAGCAATTCAGCGCCTTGCGCCGCAAGATGACACGGCACTTCGTCAAACCATATATCTTCACATATTGGCAGACCAAGCTTAATACCGCGCCACAAAACCGTCTTGGGTAATGGCCCTTGGCTAAACACCCGTTTTTCATCGAAAACTCGATAATTCGGTAAGTTCACCTTATACCTGACCGCTTGAATTTCTCCTTGGTCAAGCAATAAAACCGCATTGAATAATTTATCATTTTCCAGCCATGGCGAGCCAATTATCAAAGCAGAACCACCATCAGATGTATCTTTGGCCAATTYCTTGACCATATTCATACTGTCKCGCACCAAAGCAGGCTTTAGCACTAAATCCTCTGGCGGATAGCCGACCACCGACATTTCAGGACAAACCACAAGCTCCGCTTGTTGTTGTTTTGCAAAGTCACGAGCCTGACGGATTTTGGCGATATTACCTCTTAAATCGCCCATTACCGGATTTAATTGCGCTGTTATTATACGGATTTTCTTATTCATGTCAGTGGGTGTAGCGTAACAGTGATTATGCCGTCAAACGGCAATATTGGCGGCCATTGATTGTTGTTGATCAATTTCCAATGCCAAGGACAAAGCAAGAGCCCCATCTATTCCAGAAACTGCGGTTGATTTGCCATTTAATGCGGCATCAACAAAGGCATTATCAGATGCGCCCAAACTATCCATGGCGGCAGGATCATTACCAAATTCGTGGTTTAACTCAAACGGTGTATCATGGATTAAACTCTTGTTCAAAAAGTCAATATGCAGCCGCCCTTCATCATAAACCACTTCCATAGTTCTAGCTGGTTGCTGTTGCATGCGCGAAGCTAACAACTCGACCTCAAGGCCATTTTCATAGCCAAGTCGAACTGCTACTTCGTCGATTCCACCGCTAGGGCCGATCAGTGTTGTTGCATTAGTCCGTATTGGCATCATGCCAACCATAGCAGTGATCATATCCAAATCATGGATCATCAAATCCAAAGTAACGCTAACGTCAGTTCCTCTTTCCGAAAATGCGCAAACCCTCTTTGCAAATATCTTCTTGGGGCTTTGTGGCACATCAAACAAGCCAATAGCCTTTGATACAAATCGTTCCTGATGACCGACTTGCAACACCAAATGCTTGCTTTGGGCAATGGCTACCATCTCTCGTGCGGTTTCTAAATCAGTTGCGATCGGTTTTTCAACCAACACATGTAAACCGTTTTTAAGAGCGTCCAAACCTTGCCGTCCATGGGCCGTGGCCGGGCTGGCAATAATCAATGCATCAGCAACTTCGATAAGTTCTTCTCGAGAATTTACCGCCTTGGCGCCACATTCGCTGGCAAGTTTTTGCGCCCGCTCCGGGTGAACCGGATCATAAATTCCAACAAAATCCACTTGCTCATGAGCAATCATTTTGGCTGCATGATAGCCACCAAATACACCGGCTCCGGTAATTCCAACTCGCAAACTTGTCTTTGACATACTATAACCTATTGCGCCCCAATTTCTTGTGTCAGGTAACGGACGCAAAGACAACAAACCCAGCGGTCAATATATATGACGGTTTCTTTCTGCTTGTAGTTTTTTGCAAGCCACGGCATGATCAACCTAGGGGAAAAGAATATGAYCGAATTATCAGAAAAAAATAAAAACCCTAATACKAGTAACTTTCAGGCTGGYCCAAATTTTAGAGATATGCTGGAAGCTTTTACCGGTTTCGAGATTAAAACCTTGCGGACAATACGCGATTTGGTGATTGCTCCAGTTAAAATCGGTAGGCAAGCACTAAGTGGCAATAAAGAACAATATCTCGGACAGGTACGATTACTTGTCTTACTCGTTGGCCTACAAGCCTTGTTGTTTTCCTTTACTCAATTTTATGACAATGTCAGCACTGAACTTTTGTTTGGCGAAAACCAGGCTCTGATTACCGCTTACGCGAAACAACTGGCAGAAAACGGACAAACAATTGATGGTGTAAACAGATCAATGCAGGAGTGGGTCAATTTATTATCTGCACCGCTTAATGCCTTAATGGCATTTATTATAGGCGCTTGGTTTAAGTTGATTGACCGACGCTACACTTATTTTGGACATGTGTTATTATTTATCGTCATAACAAACTCTGTTACCTTGATCTCGATACCCTTGACTATTTTAACTAATTTCGGATCTACAGGCCTAGACTTATACATTTTGGCAAGTTTAGTTATATTAATAACGGTAACGAGCATATTCGTCTGGCAGTTCTATCGGAAGTCAACTTGGAACGGTATATGGAAAATCATTCTCACCTTCATTATTATGCTTATCGCCACCGCAATTATGGGCATACTGCTGCAAGTGATATTAAATACCATAATTGATCAAACCCATAGTTTAGGCCCTATATCATTTATTTTTCAAAATCTTGACCTATTAATCTCAGATACAAATTAGGAAATCTTACATGACCACTATCTCCCGTGAAATTCGTTTATCCTCACGCCCAGAGGGCATGCCAGTTGCCGCTAACTTTGAAATGGCCGAAGTAACATTACCTGCCATTAAAGATGGCGAAGTTTTGGTAAAAAACACTTGGATGTCAGTTGATCCATATATGCGTGGTCGAATGATTGATCGCAAAAGCTATATTCCGCCATTTCAAGTTGGCGCAGTATTAGAAGGTCACGCAGTTGGCAAAGTAGTTTCTTCCAATAATGATAAATTTGCCGAGGGCGATCTGGTACTTTCGATGTTTGGTTGGCGTGAAGCGTTTATATCCGATGGCGCAGAATTACAAAAACTGGACACCTTTGGTCTACCGGAACAGGCATTTTTAGGCGTTGCCGGCATGCCGGGTCTTACCGCATGGGGCGGCTTGCTACAAATCGGCCAACCGAAAGAAGGCGAAACAGTATTTGTTTCCGGTGCTGCTGGAGCGGTTGGCTCACTGGTTTGCCAGATTGCCAAGATCAAAGGCTGCCGGGTTGTCGGTTCCGCCGGATCACAAGAAAAATGCGATTGGCTAAAATCTGTCGGCGTTGATGAAGTGATCAATTACAAGGAACATAAAACCCAAGGCAGCCTGATACGGGCGTTAAAAGCTGCTGCTCCTGAAGGCGTAGATGTATATTTCGAAAACGTCGGCGGTGATCATTTGGTTGCAGCGCTTGAGGCCATGAATATGAATGGCCGGATCGTGGTTTGCGGCATGATCTCTGGTTATAATGATACCGAACCAACACCTGGCCCTTGGAATTTATTTAACGTAATTGGCAAAAGCCTGCGCATTGAAGGCTTTGTAGTTACCAAGTTTCTTGATCAAACACCGCAATTCACCAAAGACCTTGGCGAATGGTTCATGGCAGGAAAAATCCAAGCAGAAGAAACCGTTGAAGACGGAATTGCCAACGCACCAACGGCCTTCATAAAGTTATTCTCTGGCGGCAATAAAGGCAAAATGCTGGTAAAACTTTAACCAATGAGCAATCCGTTTATTCCTGATAATACCTCGCCAGTAGAAATACTGGCGGAATCTCGCTGCACCCAACTGGTTTTGATGCCAAAATAACCAAGGAGTAACGGATGTCTAAATCACCAGAAGACGCTATCAAATCAATGATCGCTAATATGCCAGAAAAAACCGGAAAATCACTGACTCAATGGCTAAAACTGGCAGCAAATAGTAAATTACAGAAACACGGACAAATCGTTTCACATCTAAAATTAGAATACGGACTTACACACGGTTATGCCAACCTTGTAGTACATGAGCACCTGAAAAGCGACCAACCAATTAATCTGGTAGATGCGCAATACAGCGGCGGCAAAACTGATTTGCGGCCAATACATGATGCTTTGGTTAGTGAGGTTGAAAAATTCGGGGTGGACGTGGAAATATCACCAAAGAAAACTTGCGTTAGCCTGCGCCGTAACAAACAGTTTGCGGTAATAACACCCGCCACCAAAACCAGAATTGATTTGGGAATTAACCTAAAAGGCCATGACGGAACTTCACGCTTATTGCCCTTAAAAAATGCAATGTGCACCCATAAAGTACAAATAACAGAACTTAACCAAATTGACCAAGAACTGATAAAATGGCTAACCGAGGCCTATAAGAACGCCTGAATTATTCCGCCGCAACACTTATATCGCGATGGTGTTTTAACTGCTCGGCAATCAGAAATGCCAGTTCTAACGCTTGCTCGCCATTAAGCCGTGGATCGCAATGGGTATGATAACGCGAGCTTAGATCAGCCTCGGTAATAGCTTGCGCCCCGCCAATGCACTCGGTTACGTCTTGGCCGGTCATTTCAAAATGCACCCCGCCCGGCCABGCGCCTTCGCCATGHGCTACTTTCATAAAGCTBGCCACTTCGCGTAAVATCAAATCAACYGGCCTAGTTTTATAACCGCCTTGGGCTTTGATCGTATTGCCGTGCATAGGATCACACGACCAGACCACTTTRCGCCCCTCGCCTTCTATTTTTTGGATAAGTTTCGGYARATATTTYTCAACCTGATCGGCRCCATAACGATTGATCAGCATAATCCTGCCCGGHTCATTGTCTGGGCTTAGAATATCCAGCAAGCGCATBGCTTCVTCAGGATCAAGGCTAGGCCCGCATTTAATGCCAATAGGATTGCGAACACCACGGCAAAATTCCACATGAGCGCCGTCAATTTGTCTGGTTCTATCACCGATCCATAACAAATGTGCCGAGGTATCATACCAATCGCCCGAAGTGCTATCCACACGGGTTAACGCCTCTTCATAACCCAACAATAATGCCTCGTGCGAGGTATAAAAYGGCGTACCGGCCAGTTGCGGYGCAGTTTCCGGRGTAATACCGCAGGCTTCCATAAACTCCATGGCTTCGGAAATTTTATCAGCGATTTGCCGGTATCTAGCACCGGCTGGCGAGCGTTTCACAAACCCCAAAGTCCATTGATGCACATTGCCCAAATGCGCGTAACCACCRGCAGCAAATGCCCGCAGCAAATTTAATGTCGCCGCCGATTGTCCATAAGCATGTAACATTCGCTTTGGTTTTGGTATTCTGGATTTTTCGGTAAAATCCATGCCGTTGATAATATCACCGCGATAGCTTGGCAAAGTTTGGCCATCACGGGTTTCAATGGCTGACGAACGCGGCTTGGCAAATTGTCCGGCAATCCGACCCAATTTGACCACAGGCTTACCACCAGCAAAGGTCARAACCACCGCCATTTGCATYARMACCCGAAAAGTATCRCGCACWGCATCAGCGGAAAACTCTTTGAAACTTTCGGCGCAATCACCGCCTTGTAAAACAAATGCATTGCCATTGGCAGCGGCGGCAAGTTCAGATTTCAAATTGCGCGCTTCACCRGCAAACACTAATGGCACCGCGGCTCGCAAAGTGTCTTCRACCTCCGCCAGAGCCGCCGCATCAGGATAATCTTCTGGAATATGCTTGGCCGGTTTATTRCGCCAGCTATCTGGTTGCCATTTGGTCACGGGCTTGCACCTTTTAAAGTTTAAGACCGGGTTTATAGCGGAACTAATCACAAGTCGAAACAGCAAAGTTGATATGMCTTACAATATTTCGAATATTCCWGCATGCAAAGCGTGACAAACAATATTATTCCCAGTTAGCRYCTATGGCTYAAGTTCACACCACAGGRCCYGCATCTTCACGGTAAACYTCRAAATCAACGTCCTCTATCYTAGATTTWTTCGAAAGCAAWCCRATCGAGAACAYGGCACARAATTGGACAAATAAGCTGATCAAAACTGGGTCAAACACCTCAAGCGCAAATATRTCAGCCATATCGCTCAACATTATGATGGCACTTGCGGCGATGCTGGAAATAACCAAAAGACGAGCCAGCAATTTCAACTCCCGCAATTGATCCGCATGAGGTTTATAAGGGTCAATCTTTCGTCCTTTCGTGCGATGAACTAACAGTAATAAATACCCAAGATTCATTGCACCAATACCAATAATCGTAATTAGTGTCGCAGCTCGTTCGTTTTCACCCATATGATTTTGCAAAAACCAAGCGGCCATTGCCAGATACACACCCAGCGCCAACAATAAGGGAAACACAGAGACCACATCAAATAATTTGCGGGGCTGCAATTCAGCCGATTTTGGTCGGCCAGCATATTCTTGGCGCATCCGACGCAACCATTTACCTGTCATTACCTCGGCAAAAAATAATGGCGCAAACTGGATCATAGCATAAGCCAATGCAAAAATTTCATCACCGCCCATAGGGTCAGGTTTATAACCGCTAGATACTGCAGCCAGTAATATGCCAACGCCTATAACCGCAATCGCCCAATTTAGTAATTGCCAGTTACGAATACGTGAAGCGCCTTCACGCGAAGCAAAATAATCATAGGGAGGCGGATACAATTTGCCAAATTCATGCGGCGGGTATTTGCTCAATACTTGGCGAACCCGCTTGGCGATTTGACCGGGAAAATATACCGATAACAAGTAAATTTGACTTAAAAACACAATGTAAAACAGGATTAAAATAGACATATCAGGTTCCTTTGGAAGCTTGTGGGTTCATGGCATTGCCAAACGCAATGCGAATTTCAGAATCGGTTGCGCCGGCATCACGCACCGCAGTAATGGTTTCAACAAGTCGGCCAAGCACCCATGCCGCTAGATCCAACGTGCTGCCGACCATGGCGTTTTGATGGATAAATGTGCCACGATAGCCTTTGCTCTCGATCACCTGATCCCGCTCCAGCATCCGATAAGCCTTGGCCACGGTTTTTGGGTTTAATGCTAAGTCCTGCGCCAATTGACGAATTGATGGTAAAGCATCGCCGGGGATTACTTGCTTTGCCAGCACACCTTGTTTGATTTGGGCAATTAGTTGCGCAAAGGCCGGCTCAGGATCATCAATATTAATTGTAACTTGCATTGTTTTTGCCTTATAATGTACCATTTGAAGTAGGGGTACAACAGGATCAAAAATTTGTCAAGCACAACTCAAACTTAAAATGATCACGCACAGCAACACTCATCAGCCTGTCAGGAACAGGTATGATCAACATAATCTCAATAATAAGGATTTGGTCGGTAAACTATCTAAGCTGACGCGATAATGCCTGCATCAACATATTGCCGCAATTATCGCCCTGCTCCACATAATGATATGGCTCGATCATTTCCAGCTCAATCAATAATGGCTGCATGTCCAGACCAAGCACAATATCAACTCTGGCATAAAGCGGCATCTCGTCCAGTGCGCCAAGCGCATCTTTTGCCAGTTGCGTTTCTTGGTGTGATGGCTCGTCCTTAGTATCAATGCCGCCATAAATAGATTGTATGCGATAATCACCGGATTTTGGGGTTTTGCGAATAGCGTGTGAAAAATCACCGTCATAAAACAACATTGACAGCTCGCCATGGCTTTGAATGCTTGGCAAAAACGGTTGTATAAAAGCTGCGCCCTCTGGCAGTTCATCAGAATGTGGCAATGGATCATTACGCCGCAATAAAACTTGGCGCCATGCACTGGCTCCGGTTTTTGGCTTTATCACCAGCTGTTCAGTATTAAACTGCTCAAAAGCCGCCGCAACATTTKCCGCHGTTACCAAMTCCACCGATATTGTCGGAATTATCGGTACGCCTTTTACCGCCAGATCTAGCAAATATTGCTTATCAGAATTTGCGGTTAAAGTTTTTAACGAATTAAGCAATAATGTCTGGCTGTCGATTTGCTGCATTACAAAAAAGAACAATTCACGCTTTTGCACATAGTCCCAAGTGGTGCCAACCAATACCGCATCGAACTGGCTCCAGTTTATATTTGGCGCATCCCAAACAACTTCCACCAGTTTTATGTTTATAGCTTTGGCTGCTGCATGAAATAAAGCGAACTCCAGATCATGTTCATAACTGTCTTCGCGCTTACCACTATCATCTTTAACCATGTTGGAGCTGGTTAAAAAAGCGACTGTTTTTTGTATCATTAACCTTGAAACTTTTCGCGCATCAGTACTAATTCCTCGGCGGCGGTTGGGTGAACAGCGCACGTTTGATCCCATTGVTCTTTGGTCAAACCAGCTTTTACCGCCACKGCCGCAACTTGGATAATTTCCGGCGCRGCATCGCTTACCAAATGCACRCCKACCACTACATTATCRCTGGCTCKAACCACYAATTTCATMAAGTATTTCTCTTTGGCACCAGACAAWACATGGCGCATTGGYCGAAATATATCCTTATAAATRTCTATTTCACCAAACTCTTTTCGCGCATCTTCCTCGGACAAACCAACCGATGCTGCMGGCGGCGWAGTAAACACCGCACTGGCCACATGTTGATGATCAAATGAATGACGAATATTGCCAAATTCVGTATCGGCAAAAGCTGCGCCTTCTCTGATTGCCACCGGTGTAAGATTGATCCGRTCGGTMACATCMCCCAAAGCAAAWACRCCAWCCGCACTGGTCTGGCCRAATTCATCAACYTTGATTGCTCCAGATTTACTAGTTTCAACCCCCGCCGTATCCAAACCAAGACCATCTATTGCTGGCACACGGCCAATAGCCATCATTACTTGGTCAACGATCAGCTGCTCGCCATTGTCCAGGTCAACGCTTAACTGTCCGCCTTGTTTAGCCACAGCACTGATACTGGCATTGGTAATTACCGTAATACCATGATTGATTAGTTCTTGATGGATATGGGTTCGCAAGTCGGCATCAAATCCGCGTAGCACCGTATCACGACGATAAATCAACGAAGTCTCCACCCCCAGACCAGCAAAAATAGAGGCAAATTCACAGGCAATATAGCCACCACCAGCGATCAAAATACGCTTTGGCAACTCCTTTAGATGAAAAACCTCATTCGAGGAAATAGTCAATTCTTCGCCAGCAAACCCAAGCAATCGCGGTGTGCCACCGGTAGCAATCAGAATCTTCTTGGCGGTAATTATCCGCCCGGATTTTATTAGATTAACCTGACCATTTCCGAGCAGTTCTGCCCGCTCCTCAAATATATCRACCCCGGCTTTRCCAAGRTTGCGCCGGTAAATACCCGACAARCGTTCAATTTCATCATCTTTGACGGCGATTAGTTTYGACCAGTCAAACCGCAAATTATCCGCACTCCAGCCATAGCCCTTGGCCTCTTCAAAAGAGGTGCCGTATTGACTAGCATACACCAGTAATTTTTTTGGAACACAGCCCCTGATCACACAAGTTCCACCAATGCGATATTCTTCGGCTATGCCAACCTTGGCTCCGAATTGCGCTGACATCCGCGCCGCCCGCACTCCGCCGGAACCGGCACCAATAACAAACAGATCAAATTCCGGTTGATTTACAGATTCAGACATCAAGTTTCAAAGCTCCAAAATATCGGCACCCTCTTCGGTGCCAACAATTACAATTCGCGCCAGATCAATAAACAATCCATGCTCGACCACTCCCGGTATCGCCGAAAGCCGGCTGGCAATTTGCCTAACCCTAGGTAAAGCAGAACAGGCACAATCAAAGATATAGTTACCGCCATCAGTAACAAAAGGCTCTCGGCCATTTTTTTTCATTCTTTGGACAATTTGCGGATCTTCACTTCCCGCCGCCACCAAAGCGTCAAATATTTTCTTGGCCGTAATAGTAAAGCCAAATTGATCGACCTCTACCGGCAACGGATAAGCGCCCAAAACCTCGACCAACTTGCTTTCATCAACAATGCAAATCATCAGATCAGAAGCATTAGCGATTATTTTTTCGCGTAACAAACAACCGCCACCACCTTTTATCAAAGCAAATTCTGACCCGACTTCATCAGCACCATCTACGGTCAAGTGAATATGATCGACTTGTTCTACATCAATTAACGGCACACCGGCCTCTAATGCGACCTCTTCACTTCGTTTCGAGGTTGGCACTCCACGTACTTTTAGGCCGTCATCTACCGCTAACCCCAGTAACTCGATAAAAATTTCCGCTGTGGAGCCGGAGCCAAGCCCCAATGTCATGCCGTCTTCGACATAGCTCAAAGCGGCTCTTGCGGCTTGCTCTTTGACGTTAATGCTCATGTTTTTTTCTTCTTATTGCGAAAAGATTTAGCCCAATTAGTGATTTCTTTTTGCTTGGATCGCGCTACCACAAGCGCGTCATCGGCAACATTCTTGGTAACAATACTTCCCGCGCCAACTATTGCACCAGCGCCGATAGTTACCGGCGCAACCAACGAGCTGTTAGAACCAACAAAAGCACCCTCACCTATTATCGTTTGGAACTTATCAAACCCATCATAATTACAAGTAATAGTCCCAGCACCGATATTAGCATCAGCACCAATATTTGCATCGCCAATATATGACAGATGGCTAATTTTAGCACCATCACCGATAATAGCTTTTTTGGTTTCGACGAAATTGCCGATCTTGGCATTTTCGCCGACTATTGTCCCGGCTCGCAAACGCGCATAAGGGCCAATAATTGCGCCGGAACTAATCTGAACTCCCTCAAGGTGTGAAAAAGCACGAATTGTAACGTTACTGGCCAATGAAACACCTTTGGCAAACACCACATTTTGCTCGACGATTACGTCGGAATTTAATTTTGTATCATAGCTAAAATAAACACTGGACGGATCCAGCATAGTAACCCCGTCTTCAAGGGCTTGGGTGCGTGATCTATCTTGAAATATCCGCTCGGCTTGCGCCAATTCATGACGTGAATTAACCCCAAGAACCTCGTCAGCCGAAGCCCGCACTGCTTTGGCTTTCAGCCCTCGTGCCACCGCCAAACCTACTATATCGGTCAGATAATATTCGCCCTTAGCATTGTCATTAGTAACTTGTTCCAATAACTCAAATAACAATTTTGCATCGGCGGCCACCACTCCCGAATTACACAAACCTATTTGCAATTGTTCCACACTTGCTTCTTTGGCCTCCACAATTGCCAACAAATCACCGGCTTCATCTTCAACCAAACGACCATAAGCACCGGCATCCTCTGGCTCAAAACCAAGAACCGCAACCGCTGCGCCATCATCAAGCGCATCAAACACCCGCTCGATAGTTTTCGCCGTAATCAGTGGACTATCGGCAAATACCACTAACGCATTGCCTTCAAAGCCGGCCATAATATCTGCTGCGCAAGATGTGGCATGACCGGTTCCATTTGGCGGATCTTGTATTGCCACAAACTCCGCTCCCAAAGCTGTTTCTGCTGCCTGCTTGACCAACGGTGTCTGGGTTCCAACAATAGCTGCGATACGTGTTGCATCGACTTGTTTGGATAAAGCAACTAGCCAAGCAAACATTGAGCGGCCACCGACTTCGTGCAAGACTTTTGGTAGATCAGATTTCATACGCGAGCCATGTCCAGCGGCAAGAATAATAGCGGCTCTGAGCTTTGACATTATTGGTTCTTTCATTGGAATCAGTTAATAGGTTTTGTCCTTGTAGCGCGACAACTAACTTCGTTCCAGTCATTAGAGGTGTTGATTTCATGAACAATAAACAAACCCTCGCCGGAAAGATTATCGCTTTTGATCTTGATGGTACTTTGGTTGATACTGCTCCCGACTTAATCGCCGCGTTAAATCATGCCATGCAAAATGCCAATCACCCGACAACTCCCGGTCATATTGTTCGTGATAAAATTGGCCATGGGGCAAAGGCTTTGATCATTGCCGCACATGGTTATCATGGCTTAAGCCAAGACGAATTTGAAATTGACAATTTGCTGCAAGTATTTTTGCAGCATTATTCGCAAAACAGCACCAAGACTTCCAAACCATTTGCTGGTGCTATTGATTGCCTTGAACAATTAAAGGCAGAAGGCGCGAAACTAACCATTTGCACCAATAAACCCGAAGCTTTGACATTACCCATTTTGCGCAAACTAAACATGACAGATTATTTTGATGGAATTTTTTGCGCCGATACAGTCCCAGCAAAAAAACCAGATCCAGCGCACGTATTGGCGGCGATTGCCCCAGCGCAGACCAAAGACGCGTTGATGATTGGCGATAGCAATACTGATCTGCTGGCGGCCAAAGCTGCCGGTGTTGATTGTTTTTTACTGGAGCACGGCTATAGCGAACAAAAAGTCAGCCAACTTGGGGCGACAAAAGTATTTAACAATTTTGAGCAATTAACCCCGGAAATTTTTAATTGGTTTCTTGAATAGCTAATTTACATAAATAATAGCTTGTTTCGTCAATATTGATCCGGCACAATGGTTCTCATAAAATTTTTGTTGTTGGAGAGAAAAATGTCATTAAAAATCACGGCTATTGCTGGACTTGCTATTATATTGGCGGCTTGTAATCCGGCGGCAGAAGTTAAACCACAAGAGTCAAATACTGCACCAGAGATAAAGCTCTATACCATGTCATGCGGTGTAATTAACATTTCCGACATTTCCGCTTTCTCGAATAAGGGCGAATTTGACGGCAAAAAGAGTGTGTTTAGCAATTCTTGTTATCTGATACGCCACCCGGATGGAGATTTGATGTGGGATGCAGGTCTGCCCGATGCTTTGGCGCAAAATCCTGATGGCATGCAAAATGGCGTTTTTCATGTTTCGGTTCCGAAAACCCTAAAAAGCCAGCTTGATGAAATTGGCGTTGCTCCTGATGATATTGAATATTTTGCCATGTCACATTCGCATTTTGACCATACCGGAAATGCCAATATGTTTGCTGGCGAACCACAATGGATCGTTGATGCAAATGAACATGCGTGGATGTTTGAAGAAGCTCCAGCAGCCGGCATTGCACAACTGGACAGCTTTATTCAATTCAAAGACAAACCGGCGATTAAAATCACCAGCGATCATGATGTATTTGGTGATGGTAGTGTCACAATTATTCGCACGCCGGGGCATACTCCGGGGCATCTTGCATTGCTGGTCAAGCTTCCAAAAACTGGCAATTTATTACTAAGCGGTGATCTGTATCACATGCCGCAAAGCAGAGAGCTTCGTTCAATTCCGGTGTTCAACACATCACCAGAGCAAACGCTGGTTTCGATGGATAAATTCGAAGCCTTGGCCGTGGCACAAAATGCGCGGGTAATTATTCAACATTCCCAAAAAGACGTTGATAGTCTGCCAGCATTTCCAGCTTACGCCGAATAATAATTCAAACCTCCCGGCACTTGTCGGGCGTGGTTGGATTAACACCGAACTTTGCGCTTGGCGGGGTAATTCCCAGCTGGCAAAGCACATATCCCATGGCGGCAAAATGATGAATTGCGTGGCCATGCGCCTGAATAACTGCTGCGGCCAAGGTATATTTATTAGTTACCATGCCATCGCCAAGATCATCGCTTACGTCGATTAGTTGTTCAASATCAKCAGTTTTTAAGGCTTGCAACTTGACCAAAGTATCTTGCAAATAGGCWAGCCCCGCTTSGCGGCAGGTYTCCACGYTTAYATCACGGGTACGATCAGCCAAATTTACTTGTCCGGCCTCAAGCCCGCAAAATATACAATCGAAAATGTCCAATATATGGCGGATATGACTGCCGACACTGGAATGGTATGGGGCAACGGAATCATCACAATACTGCTCGTCCGAAAGCGAGTGGATCAGAGTTATTCCATTKGCCAARTTGTTCGATACAGTTTCAATCATCGGCGCAAATTAGACGCAAGCCCGCAGCAACACAACCGGCTAATTCGTCACAGTTTCGTGAATTSAAAACAGTTTATTTYTTRTCTATYGCCCACTGCCCGGCACCTTTKGCGGCAATATACAAAAAYGCAAAACTAAACAAAATMGCCARTTCYCCACCATTGGTGATCGGATACAAACCCTTTGATCCATGTGCCATCCAATAGGCAACCGCCATCAGACCGCTAGACAAAAACGCTGCCGGACGAGTGAAAAAACCAATAGCGATCAATATGCCGGCAACAAGCTCTATTGCGCCGGCGGTAATAGTAAGTGGGGTTAACGGGGTATATGGAAAAGGAGTTGGAAAATTGAAAAATTTATGCACCCCATGCGCCATAAACAGGACACCAAATACGATGCGGAAAATGGCGTAAATCTGCCCCTCGAATTTATCCAAAAAGCCCATAACAATCCCCTTTAATATTATAATTGAGGTAGCAGGTTATAGCGTTCTTGCCTTGAATGCTAGGGCAATGGGTAATTACCGCCATAATTTTAGCTACACGAGCTTAGCGCAAGCAAGCGACTCAGCCTATAATCACGGCAAGCTTTCTCCTCAATTACAACTTGCATTTTCCTGCCCGTCACATATCATGCTTCCATCATTTAGGGGGTATTATGCGTAATTTTCTAGTTATTTTTGTTTCTGTGTTTTGGTTGTTTTCTGTATCAATCGTTTGGTCTAAACCTGTACCCGTCGAGAATTATTCTAGGCTGCCTGTATTTTATGACTCGGCTCTATCTCCAGATGGTAAATTTTTAGCCACAGTAATGGATAATAACAATGCGTACATTTTGCGGGTATTTAACATTGCCGACCCAGAAGATAAAAAGCTTAGAGCCATCAAATATCCAAAAAAAATTAAGGTCAACTGGGTGCATTGGGCAAACAATGAACAAATTCTATTAAGCACCCGGCAAACAGAGGAAATAGCCAGCTCCAGCACTATTATAAATACCGGCTATTTATATGTCATGAACAAGGATTTAGGTGACGTTAAAGTTGTTCTTAAACCTCAATTAGAAGATGGCGGAGGCGCAGCTGGTCGCCTAGCAAATTCTGGAAGCTTGCGCCAATTCAATAATGTAGTGGTAGATTTTTTACCTAATGATCCTGAGCATATTTTGATGTCCTATGGCATAGAAGATCAATTTGCGCCCGGAGTATATAAGGTCAATATGAATACACTAAGAAAACGACGTATCGAGCGCGGGTCAGTAAATTTTCAACAGTGGATAACCGATTTAAGTGGAAATGTTAGAGTCGCGCAAGGTCGTAACGAACGTACCGGCATTTGGCAGATGAAAATCAAGGAAGTCGGTAATGAACGGTGGACCTCACATAAGGATTTTCCGGAATTGCGTGCCGGAAGGTCTATTTTCGGGTTCACGAGCAATCCAAACGAAATGATAATTGGTGACTATGACAACAAGGATACGCTTGGCTTATATATTTATGATTTATCACAAAAGAAACGTACCCGTAAGTTATTTCACCACGAAAAATACGACGTTAATGGCATTATAATTAGTGCCGATGGCCAAAAAGTGGTGGGTGCCAGCTATACTGACTATGCCATTAAACGCGGGTTTTTTGATCCAACGTCAAAATCACAAATGGAAAAATTGCAAAAAGGTTTCACTGGATACCAGATAAACATCATTGAACAGACTAGAGATGGCAATAAAGTATTATTCAAGGCCAGAAGCCCCAGCATACCGCCAAGCCTGTATGTATATGATTTTTCTAAAGAAAGAATTGTATTTAGCGCGCCGGACTATCCTGAAATAGATAACATCGTACAAGGTGATGTCACCAAAGTACGTTATACAGCCCGCGATGGCTTTAAGATTCCAAGCTACGTGACAACACCCGCGAAAATTGGCTCCGGTGAAATAGCTTTTAAGAACCAACCCTTTATTATCATGCCTCACGGTGGCCCCTATGCACGCGATACGTCTCAATTTGACTATATGGCACAATTCTTTGCATCACGCGGCTATTCGGTTTTACAGATGAATTTTCGAGGTTCGACTGGTTATGGATATGAATTCTCGCAAGCGGGGCGTAAAAACTGGGTATTAATGCAAGAAGATGTTGAAGATGGCGCCAAATGGCTAATCAGAAAAGGTTATGCTGACCCCAAGCGAGTTTGCATTGTTGGCTGGTCTTATGGTGGCTATGCGGCGTTGATCGCGGCAATTAAAAACCCGGATATCTACGCATGTTCGGCCAGTATTGCCGGAGTGACAGATTTGCAAGATATGGTGAGCGATCTAAAAAGATACCGTTTTGGCAGGCACAATGCCCAGCACTTCTTACTCCGGGGTTTCTCAGGCAGAGACGATATGAACGCCAATTCTCCGGTCAAACGAGCCAAAGAAATCTCCATACCAATATTTCTTGCACATGGCACCAACGATGTAGTCGTTCATTTTGATCAATTCACCCGTATGCGAAGAGCTCTTAAATCAAGCCGCGCCAAAACAACTTTCGTAAAGCTAGAGGATGGCGATCACAGCTTGATAAACTTTGATCATCGCAAAGAATTATTCACCGAATTAGACAAATTTTTGCACGACAATCTAGGGCAAAGCGAGGCCGCTCCTTGAGCGAAAACGAAAATCAAAAAACCCATAGCCAGTTTTTGATATTTCCCCAGTGGATAAATTTTCAAAAGCCTCGGCAATGAAAGGTTTGTTGCTATCACAAATCCCGTTGCATACTTCAGCAACCCCCACGGTTCACTGGGTTTATCGTATATTCACAATGTCAAACAGCCGCAAGTGACTAAGTTAAAGCCATTTGCAACACCATTATAGCAATGGTGAACATTGCGGGTATGCTTAAAACTTATCCCCATACACCAAGGGTGGGTAAGTGCAATTAAGTGCTAAATGTTTGCCAATTAAGCCTTAGTTTATGGGCGATCTTTGCCAATTATTGCTAATTAAGGGGTACCGAGCAGTGCAAACAAAACCCTTGTTTGCACTTGGCCAATTTCGTCACTGCGACCCCCGAGACGTAAGTCCATTTACCGCAACCAAATTAGAAACATAAAAGAACGTCAGGTCAGAGATGCAACCTAGATGAAACAGTTTCGGTTCCTGTAACCGAAGTCGAAATTACACGCAACACACGCCGACCGCCTTTTATCCTCCCCCTTTATGGGGGAGGTGCCCCAAAGGGGTGGTGGGGGTGAAACCGGCATATCCAGCGAAACATCAGATTAGTAATTCTCGTTAGCACCCCTTACGAACGCATCCGCGTCCACCTCCCCGATCAAGGAAGAGGAACTAAAAAATGCAACGCCGCCGGACGGGGTTTGAACCCCGTCTGTTGGTTTCAATTGACCAGATTACTTTTGCAGCCAAAATTAGAACATTACGAACGGGGTTACAAACCCCGCCCGGCGGTTTCGGTATTTGAACTAGTTATCTGGGACAGCCCCAATAAAATCAGCAAAGTTGCAAAGCAAACCCTGTGCTGATACAATACTACTAAAGAAACAGGAGACAACCATTACCAAACCATTACACATCATAGTCGCGGCAATATTCTTCGGGCTTCTTAGCGCATGCGCTACACCTGTCAGCCATACTAATTTGCCTCTTTCAACATACGACAAAAACACTCAATACAACATCCTTGATCGCAGTGATGGATTTGGTCTTACGGTTTTCTATTCACGATACCAATTTGTCCCGGAAAGCGATGCTGTAGCCACAGCATGTAAAAGCCAATTGACAGCAATTGCTTGGGAGCATGCTGATAGCGTTGGAAAAAAAATAGAACTAAATGAACAACGTATAAGAATCTCTATGGGAAGAAATGGGATAAGCGGCATTACATCTTGCCAAGCGCATATCGTTATAACTTGGATGCCAAACTGAGTTGAGGTCATCTACCAATGAGAATTGCGTCAAGATCGGGTAGTGATTGCCGACTGTTTACACCAGCACCAACTGCAAGTAATTGAAGGTTAAGAATATGGAAATGTTGCAAAATAATTTCGGTTACTGTCACTGTAACCACTGTAACTCACTGTAACTTTCTTGTTTTGTCCTTGCCATCACAAATAATTGTTGCAGTATTCCAATCTGGCTTAGTGACTCCGAAGAGCCTTTCTAAATTATGGTAAAGCTCTTTCATATTCTGACATTCAGCTTTTTTATCATCTATTTGTTGTGAGCTTGGGCAATATGTGATGCGTGAAGGCAAATGGCCACCGTATCTCGTTGTGATATACCCATCATCATCTATTTTCCACGAGCCAACAGACGCTGGAGTATATCTATCCATATCAATTTTCAACGCATGCTTACGTATACGATCAGCAAGATTTACCAATGCCATAAACTTTTCAGTATCCCAAGTATCATGAGTGATTTTGTTGACTCTATTTGCATAGGTGGAGTGGCTTTCCGCTATTACCGGATACCGAGCATCACAATGCACCATTGTTTTGAGAAGTTGAAAATACAATTCATCACCAGCCTCAAATGGGAAGGCAATTTCTTCAGCAATTTTTAGGTATTTATGACCGTACATTTGTTGCACATCACGTGTAAACATTTCTTCACTGCAACCTCTATATACTTTAACCAAACCAGCCTTAAGAAACATTTCAACGGAATATCCAAGAAGCAGCATTGAAGCTCTTGGCAGCCCCGTTAATTCACACCATCTTTTCGATCTGTTCTTCCTACGTGCTATTGGGTCTTGTACCGTTCTTGTAAAAGCTGAACGACGACGTTTCCAAAGGCTATGTGTTAGCTTAGCGGATGCCAACAGGCCATTACCTTTTTTATCCAGCTACGTGATTTACATGCACCTACGCTTCGATTTGTTATTTTTGGAAAAGAAACAACCATCCAAATCAGCTCCAAGGATTTAAAATAATAGTTAATCACCGTGATTGTAACCGAAATTATTTCGATTCGTCAGTATAACTTTTCCGACCCACTGAGCCCTTTGCCGGCTCCTAAACCCAACTCTACCTCTAAGCATCGGACTCTTTCTCCCGTGGACAAGGGTAAGGGCGTGTTCGGTGATCAGGTATGGGGGACGATCTTACCAGATGGTACCCCATTACCCTACCCTCTCCCCAGCGGGGCGAAATAGAAACAAAAAAACGCCCCGCGATTTCTCACGAAGCATTTCCCCAGCCCCAGACACAAAAAAACCCCGCAGCCATCAGCTACGGGGTTTTTCTAATCAGTGTAAAGGAGGGTTTGTTTTCCATTCAATCTTGTGGACCTGGCGGCGACCTACTCTCCCGTGCCTTAAGACAAAGTACCATCGGCGCGAAGAGCCTTAACTTCCGAGTTCGGAATGGGATCGGGTGGGGAGCTCTTGCCATAGCCACCAGATCGACGAGATTGAATGGAGCTTACCTTGTCCCTACATCTGATCCTTCGAGGCTGCAAAAGCAGCACCTCAGGATGAGGTTGTAAGTTTAAGGTAAGTCAGAAACACATCGGCCAAATCATAATTCTAGTATAGTTTTTGGTTTGTTTTGGTTGTGGTATCTAGCTTGCTTTGCGATGAGCGCAGTAACGATACAATCGCTACTTACGAACATTGTAAGATCAAGCCAATCGAGCAATTAGTACTACTAAGCTTCACAAGTTGCCTTGCTTCCACACGTAGCCTATCAACGTGGTGGTCTTCCACGGCTCTGATAGGGAATTCTAGTTTCGAGGCTGGTTTCCCGCTTAGATGCTTTCAGCGGTTATCCGTTCCGTACATAGCTACCCTGCAATGCTGCTGGCGCAACAACAGGTCCACCA
>NVWT02000013.1 GCA_002733735.2 Robiginitomaculum sp.
GGTATTATGCAAGATATTGAAGACGAGTTTGCCTTTCTTGATGATTGGGAAGATCGCTACACTCACCTTATCGAACTTGGCAAAGCAATGCCGAAACTTTGTGATGCGGATAAAACCGACGCCAATCAAATACAAGGCTGCGTTAGCAAAGTCTGGTTGGTGGTAAATAAAGACCAACAAGGAAAATTTACTTTCAAGGGTGATAGCGATGCAGCTATCGTTCGCGGATTAGTCGCTGTGTTATTGCGTATGGTCAACGATAAAACCGCTACGCAAATTACCAGTATTGATCCAGCAGCTATATTTGCGCGAATTGGGCTGGCCGATAATCTTTCACCGCAACGCGCCAACGGTCTAAACTCTATGATTGAATACATCAACAAAACCATCGCCGCTTAAACTTCACAAACCATAATGCAAGGCCAATCGCGCCAAAGCTATTTTCAACACAATTTTTGCCGATCTGCTCGGCCAGTGGCGATCCATCTCCAGTGAATTAAGCCCCTGTTCGCGCAACAGAACAGAAAACAACACCCGATCCAACATTGGCCCAGACCAAGCCAAGGCTTCCATTACTCGCCTCTTCGCGTCGATTGCATTAATATTGCCATCAGCAAACGTTACGGACAGAGCAACAGATTTATCCCGCGCAACGCCTGTCCAGTTGGATCCAGACATTCGCCCCATATTCGAGCAGGCATAGTCATTTCGCAATTTTTCACCGGCGGCAAATTCACGGTCGCTCAAGAAACGCTTTCCAAATTTGTCACGCTGTCTGTACATTTTAAGCAATGGTGATGCCTCAACATTAACCCGAACAGCGGTAAATCCTCCATCGTCGCTAAAAACCTCACGCTCTTCCAACTGCCAGTGCTGGGCGGCAAAGCTCTCGCCATTGTCTGTGTTATCGTCCTTTACAGAGCTGTTACGACGAAGCCATTGTCCAGCAACATCGGTAACTTCCAATCGGTTTTCGCTAATTACCAGCAAGCCACGGGCAATTGCATATTTAACTATTGCAGCTGGAATTTTGATAACGAAGCCGCCTGCCCCATTGCCATTATAGCCTCCAGTATTATCCTTTGTTAATGCTTGTGGATGTTTTGCCAATTTCGACAAAATACGAAACAAACGTTTTTCTGTGGCATTCATGCCGGGTCTTGCACCTCACGAAGCAAGCTTTCCAACGCATCAAGCTTATCATCAAATTTTGCATCATCTCGGCGATCCTCTATCAGATGACAAGCATGCGATACAGTTGTTCGATCACGGCCAAACGCATGAGCAACCCGGCTAAGAGATAATTCAAAAGCTACATGCGACAGATACATCGCCACTTGCCGACCAAAAGCTGCCCGTGCATTGCCACGGGTTGCGCCGGATAAATCTTTTTCTTCTATATTAAACGCAAAGCTAACCAATGCTCGGCTTAACCGCGCTCTGGCCTCATCAGCGTGAAGTCTAAGTGAATATTGTTTGTTCATTGTATAATCCTCTAACTAGTACACGGAGCAGCCTATACCCTGTTTCCTATAGTGAGGATTATATTCCTATATTGTCAATGAAAAACCTTTTCGAGATTTCTTAATAGCTAGTGCTTTATGGGTTTAAGCAATCGTTGCTAGTTTGCTTCTTTGCAAAGATGAGGCGGATAAAGGCGCGAATATATCATAGCACAAAACCATGTTCACCATTCCTTGCTCATCAATCAATGGCAGCCGCAACCAGAAATGAGACAATCCCCCATGTTCCAAACCGGCACGGAGCAAGCCGCTTGATGGCTTCTTCGACAATACAATTTCGTCAAACACTTCATTCCATTGCTCAGAAACACCCAATGTATTTATTTCTTGAAATGTTTTGCCGGTAATTTCTTGGTGGTAATGGGTACGCAATCCGGTACCAGCAAGCCGGTAACGATATTGGCGGGAGCCGTCTTTTTCATCGACATCTATCAATGAAATCATCGGCAGCACTTTGGCAAAACCTGATGGCGATATATCCTGACGGCTAGGCAATTTTTCCTGACCACATTTACTTTGCCAATAATCAAATAAATACCGTTGAGTATCAAATTCCAACTGACTGCGAAATATAGAATGAAGTTGCGCCATATTATCCCCCACGGATTTATCAGAACTCTCTTTATTGAGAGTGATTCGTTTGGTTAATATCGGTTAACCAATGGAATCAGCGCAAGAGTCCCAATGGTGTTTTTTTGCTTTTTAGAATCGTTTTTTGGATTTTGAGTAAGTGTGAGTCAAAAATGGCACACTAATTAGCGAAAAAATCAATACTTCCCTTAATTTTTAGACCCTTTACCTCGGCCAAGACCGATTTGTTTGGCCAACTCAGAGCGTTTTTTGGCATAATCCGGCGCAACCATCGGGTAAGAGGCCGGCAAACCCCACTTCTTCTTGTAGTCTTCTGGCGATAAGTCATACTTCGCGCGCAAGTGGCGCTTAAGTGATTTAAATTTCAATCCGTCTTCAAGACAAATGATATATTCATCAAATATAGAAGCATCAATCGGAACAGCTGRMKWASMAGACAAAGCAGTAGCTGATGCATCAAGCTGCAAACAGGCGGACAAAGCAGAATGTGTATTGTTAATTAGATCCGGCAGTTCTAATGCCTGAACAGTATTGTTACCAACAAATGCAGTAACGATCTTCACTGTCAGTTCTAGATGTCTATCCTCATCTTCCATAAATACACTTTGCTCTTATCAACAGTTAAGCATACTAACTATAGTTAACTATAATAGCAATTGTCGAGTTAAATTAGCCCCTGAGCCTAGGGTCAGAACCTAGTTCGCCAGATAAGCCGTAAGCAGAGCCAAGGCTAAAAACCCGACAGCCCAGCCCACCRATATACCGCGCGGTAATAATCTAGCAACAGCACCATGCGGACTAAGCATTGCGGTTAGCATTTTACCAGCACCATTTATTTTGCGGCCAATACTGTTGTTTATGGCTGCGATCAAACGATCCATGACCGCATTCGTCCATATTAGAATTTTCTTGCCCGGTTTTCGCCAAAACCAGTCTATATCCAATATCGTCATCTTTCTTTCTGGTGGATACCAGCCGATGCGCACCAATAACCCGAAGGCAAATATCGCCGCCAATAACAACTGCATCTGCCCGACAATATGCCCAAATGTATAAGGCTCATAAGCTATCGGGTACGGCAATAAAGAGTACAGCCAGCCGTAATTAACGCCAAGATAAACCGACAAAAACGCAGCTATACCCATTGCAAGCAACATATTCCACGGAGCCTCTTTGGGTCGTTTACCGCTATCATGAGCAAAGAAAGCAAAAAACGGAATTTTAATACCGGAATGTTCCAGCACCCCGGCTGAGGCGAATATCAACACCCCGAACACAAACCAGTGCCCTTCTTCGGCCACGGCCGCCAAGATCAGTGACTTGGTGACAAACGCTGAAAAGAACGGAAATGCCGAAATCGCCGCGCCACCAATAAGACAGAAAAAAGCTGTAAACGGCATTGATCGGAACAAGCCCCCCAACTCGGTTGCCTTGGTAGTCCCCACACGCAACAACACCGCGCCCATGCTCATAAACAATAAGCCCTTATAAAGAATATGGACAAAGGCATGAGCAGCAGCACCGTTAATCCCCAATGTCGTACCGATACCAATAGCAACCACCATAAAGCCTAATTGGTTATTGATCGAGAACGATAACACCCGGCGCAAGTCATTTTCGATAACCGCAAAAAACACCGGAAAGACGGTCATGATCATGCCGACATAAATCAATACATCCTCACCGGCAAAGCCTCGCGCCAAAGCATAAATCGCCATTTTTGTGGTGAATGAAGATAACACCACCGCGCCAGATACGGTTGCCTTGGGGTACGAGTCCTGAAGCCAGCTATGTAATAATGGAAAGGCAGCCTTGATACCAAATGCAATCAATAACAGCCAGCCAGCCAAGCCTGTTTCTAGCCCAATATGCTCAAATTTCCAGCTTCCGGTTTGTGCATGTAACAACACCGCACCGGCCAATAATAAAATGCCCGAACCCACATGCATTACCAGATAGCGTATGCCAGCAGAGCGTGAAGCGATGGTTCCAGCCCGCCAGATAAGGAATACCGAAGTGATCGCAGTTAATTCCCAAAACACAAACAGGCTTAACATATCCCCGGCAAATACCGCGCCCATGGCCGCGCCGCCATAGATCGCCGCCATTGCATCTTGCACCCGGTCGCGCTCGTGCAGTGAATAAATCGCGTTGATAAAGGCAGCTATTATAAAAATTAGCGCCCATATTCGCGACAAACCGTCAAATCGAAACGGYTCSAGATCAAGACCAATCGCGGCAATATGAATTCCGCCATAACTACCAAAAACGCTTACCTGTAGCCATAACCACAAGGCCAAAACCGGCGCCGAAAGAGCTACGAATTTGCGTATCCGCCAATCGGGAATAAACGCCATCAATATTCCAGCAAGTATAAGTGCAAACGCCGGATTAACCGGCATGGCCAGAAGCTCAATCATCTGGCTCTCCATCTTCATAATAATCGTCTTTGCGGCCAGTTAACTTGCGCAACGGCCAGCCCATCATCACCACAAAAGTAAATGCAAAAAAGCCGAAAAATGCGTAAAACCCGATATTACCGTCCAACGCAAAATACGATTTTCGATAAACCACTAAATCAAGCAAAACAGAGCAAACAGCAAGCACACCAATAAACCACATAAAGTTTCGCTGCGCCCAATTCGAAGCTAACCACAAAAACGGCCTTGCCGCCGGGTGAATACCATCTTCAACAGATTTGGCTTCAACAGATTTGGCTTCAACAGATTTGGCATCAACAGGTTTGGCTTTTTTAACCGCCGGCTTTTTAACGCTCGACTTGGCTTTAGGTGTTTTTGCCATTAGCTGCCTCCCTCAAATATTGGACGCAAATATTCCATAATAGGTTCGGCCATAAAAAATAATACCAGCACTGAAATAGCAGTTAAAACCGGCGGAACTACCGTCAGTATTGGCGGCTTTGTCAAAACCGCATCGACATCAGGTTCCACATCCGGCTTTTTCAAAAACGCATTTACCGACACCGGCAATAAATAAACAATGTTCAATAACGAAGACAAAATCAAAGCAATAACCAACCAACGATCACCCGGCTCGGTCATGCCCATGAACAATAATAATTTTGGCCAAATACCCGCAAATGGAGGCAAACCAATTATAGACAAAGAGCCAACGAAAAATGCAACAAACACCCATGGCATTGTTTTGGCCATGCCACCCATCTTTGAAATATTCACAGTTTTATTGGCGCTATAAATAGCCCCAGCACACATAAACAAAGTGATCTTGCCAAAGGCATGCATGACGATCTGCAAAGCCGCGCCTAATATAGCCAAAGGTGTAGCGATCATCACGCCYAAGGTAACATAAGAYAACTGCCCGATAGTTGACCATGCAAGTCTGGCTTTTAGGTTRTCYTTGGTCATCGCAATGATCGAGCCAACAACTATCGCAATCGCTGCCAAAATCGCTAGCCAATTAGACACCGCAGATTCKCGAACAACGTCTATTCCAAACAAATAAATAACTATTTTCACCATGGTAAACACACCAGCTTTTACCACCGCCACCGCATGTAAAAACGCACTAACCGGAGTTGGCGCAACCATGGCATTGGGTAACCACATATGCACGGGGATTAACGCTGCTTTGGCGATGCCAAAAGTATAAAGCACCAATAACACACCGATCAGAACATCCGACAAATTTCCACCAAACAAACCACCGGCAACAAAGTCTGTCGAGCCAGCAAATACTTGTGTGATAATCACCGCTGGTAATAACAGGCCAATACTGGTGGCCATTAAAATTCCAAGATAAATTCGTCCACCACGACGGGCTTTTTCATCACCATTATGAGTAACCAGTGGAAAAGTAGACAGAGTCAAAATCTCGTAAAATATAAACAGGGTAAGCATATTACCCGATGCCGCCACCCCCATGGTTGCGGCGATAGCTACAGCAAAAAACGCAAAAAACCGAGTTTGGTCTTTGGCCTTAGTGCCACGCATATAACCAATGCCATAAATGGTATTTAGCAAAAACAAACCACTAGCCAAGGCTGCAAACAATGCACCCAATGGCTCTAGCGTAAATGATAGTTCAAGACCGCCGCCAATATCCACTAACAACCATGTTGGCCTTGCACCTTGGCCAACGGCAATTACCAAAGCAATTACATTGGCCAGCAATGTAGCGCCCATGATAAGATTAACGCCGTCACGGATATTTGGTGACTTTCCGGACATCAATATACCAACGCAACCAAACGCCGGGATCAGCAATAATAATACCAAGCCTATTTCAGGTGTCCAAGTCATGACCCACCCCCGCCGATCAATTCATTAGCCGCGGTATTAGCCAGTCCCATTGGTAATGACGGGTCAAAGAAGAACCAGACATTGGCAATCACCAGCACATAAAGCGCAACTAATGGTAAAATCGGCGAACGAACAGTTACAACGACATCATCTTTGGTTGTTGGCGGTTCTTGCAAATACATAACTTCGATCATCCGGCCAACATAGAAGATCGCCAAGACCGAGCTAACGACGATTGCCACCACAGCCCACCACCAGCCATTTTCCAATGCGGCGATAACCAAATAATACTTACTGATAAACCCGGCAGTCAACGGCACGCCCATCAACGACATGCCCGCAATAGTCAATCCAGCAGCCGTTAACGGCATGGTTTTTCCAAGTCCGCGCATGTCACTTATCCGCACGACCCCAAGCCCCAGTCCAGCAATACCCACCGCCATAAACAAAGCACCTTTCATCAGTGCATGATTAAACAAATGAATTAGTCCCGCCGCTAGACCTGCAACGGTTCCCATGGACAGGCCAAGCAACATATARCCAATTTGYGCCACCGAAGAATAKGCCARYARCCKACGCACATCAGAYTGRAARCTMGCTTGCACYGAACAAACTATCATYGCYGTTACMGCCATCGGMGCCAGMACATAATCAAACATTGCGGTTTCAAATGATTGGCCGGCGGAAAATACGGTATACAGAAAACGTATCAGCATATAAAGCGCAACTTTGGTCGCGGTGGACGCCAAAAAAACACCGATCATTGATGGTGAAAATGAATAGGCATTCGGTAGCCATGTATGCAGCGGGAACATGGCGATTTTCAAACCAAGCCCGATAACGATAAACGCAAAGGCCGCCCGAACCACACGGTCGCTGCCAGTTTCGGCCAGCACTCTGGAAATATCGACCATGTTTAATGTACCGGTCGACATATACAAAAGACCAACACCAATTACGAAAAAAGTTGCGCCAATAGTTCCTAAAATCAAATAATTAAAACTAGCGGTCAAAGCCTGTCGGTTTTGTTTTGAACCCATAGCCACCAATACATAAGTTGAGATTGATGAAACTTCGAGAAACACGAACACGTTAAACGCATCACCAGTGATAGAAACACCAATTAAGCCGGCCACACAAATAAGGAAAGTTCCGAAAAACATCGCATGTTTATGTCGGTCTATTTCCTGATCGATAGTTGGCAAACCATAAAGCAAGGCCAACAGACCCATCGCCGAAACCAAAGTGATAAGCAAAACATTCAAGGCATCTATTTCAAATAAAATGCCCAAAGGAGAAACCCAAGCACCCATTTCATAGGATATATTTTCGCCACTAAGAACGCCGCTCAACAAAACCAATGAAAGCGCAAATGTCGCCAACGCACAAATTAACGACCAAGACCAAGCCAGTCGGCTGGACCCAAGCAACATGGCAATAGCCCCGCCAAGCAGCGGCACTACCACCACCAAGGCTGCAGCATTTGACAACAAAATTTCAAAACTCATGATGCATTGACCTCTGCTTTATACTCGGCATCATCAATCGCATCTTCTTCTATCGTGCCATAAGCTTCGCGAATTCTCACCACCAGAGCAAGGCCAACGGCCAAAGTTGCCACGCCAACTACAATCGCGGTCAGGATCAACACATGTGGCAAAGGATTAGAGTACGCCACGCCCATCAATGGATCATACAAACTTGCAGGATCCAAGGCAGTGACTTCGGGTATTTTAGCCAGCAAATCAGTTGCTGCTTCTGCGCTCTTTTCACCAGCACCTTTTACAGCATCGCTGTATTTTGCTGGCTTCTCGATAATTGGCGGTTGTGCACCTCTTACCTTGCTTAACGAAATATACAATTGGAAAACCGATGTTTGAAACAGGCCAATGCCAACCAGTTTCTTGACCAAATTACCGGTTGAAATAACCACATAAAGACCAGTCATCATCAATGTGATGATCACCCAATAATTAAAATGTCCAACAAAAAAATCCACGTTTTCCTACCAGTTCTGATCTTTTAATTGCCGATAACGACCGGCAAAACCATAATAAATTGAAAGCATTACCGAAGCCACGGTTACCAGAACCCCAACCTCAATCATCAATATCCCCATATGTTGAGCATGGATTGTATCGCTTTGATCCAGCATATTATAATCAAGGAATTTGCCGCCCATTAAAATAGTTATAACACCGGTACCGCCGTAGATTAACACCCCAAGAGCCGAGCCAAATTGCACCAGTTTTGGCGGGATAGCCCGCCTGGTTTGATCCATGCCAAAAATCAGCGAATACAAAATAATCGCCGACGCAAAAATCACCCCAGCCTGAAAACCACCGCCAGGACCATAATCACCATGAAAATGCACATAAAGGGCATATAAAATAATGATCGGTATCAACATTTTAGCTACCACTTGCAATACAATGTGGTGATTAAGCGCGTCAATTTGTTTTGTGGTTTCTTTTACTGCCGGCGGCTCGATCGCATCTTCGGCACTTTCGTCGGTATCTTCTACTTCGCCAGAACGAGAACGACGACTATCAATCCCCAAAATTAACATCACCCCAAGACCAGCAGTTAGGACCACAACCACTTCGCCAAAGGTATCAAAACTACGGTAACTTGCCAAAATGGCCGTTACCACATTTGGTAYTGAAATRTCGGTAATAGTRGCTTTTAGGTACATTAAACCAACATARCTATTKGCCGGTGAATTAGGATCGCCAAATGCMGGCATATCWAATGTTGCRTAAATYARRGCAATGCCAGTAACRMSAACTATCAAYAAMGAWGTCCASCGRCGMATAGGTGTCGTTGGCTTDGCCTCVCGCGAGGTAAGCAACATTGCCCCTARCATCARCACDGTTGAAATACCTGCACCTACCGCAGCTTCGGTAAAGGCCACATCAACCGCATCTAATGAGACAAACCAAGTCGCCGCCAACAATGAATACACGCCGTAMAGCATGACAATTACAAAYAAATTATTCAAGCGGACGATCGAAATTCCAACCACCAAYAACATGCTGATCAAAATCAAATCAATAATTACAAAAATATCTATTGGAAAACTCATCTCCATAATAAATCAGTCCTCCTGAATATCGCGCGGGTGTGGTGATTTAATAGTTCCCAGACGCGGCTTGATGCCGGCCTTATGAGCGGCATTTACCACTGCATGTGTCGCAGTTGGCGATGTAAGGAATAAAAACACCCCGACCAATGCCAGCTTGGCCGTAGTTTGGGTAAACCCGGACGAGAGCATCATTCCACCTAGCAACAAAATCGTCGCCAATGTATCGGTAATYCCAGCAGCATGAATTCTGGCATAAAAGTCCGGCAAACGYAGKACACCCAAAGAGCCTATCAACATAAAAACAGCACCGGCGAACATCATCGCCCCGGCAATTATATGMCGRATTAGTTCYAGATCTGGCAGCCACTCGYTCATTCGTCTTCCCCTGAAACTGCCCGGCTYAAAGCCATTTGCGACAAGGCCACATCCARTGARCGATAACGAAARAATTTCAATACAGCGATAGTGCCAATAAAATTCATCAAGGCATAAAGTATCGCAATATCAATCCCGTCCGGGCGCTCGATCAAAAAACTAAACAAACATAAGAACAACACGGTCTTAGTACCAAATGAATTTACCGCCAACACTCGGTCATAAACCTGTGGCCCACGTAACAACCGCGCCAAGATCATGGCCATGGCAACGGTCATCATTAATGTTACAATAATAATCAAAACGACACATGCCTTTCACCAGCAGCTTTGGCACAACGCCTAGCCATTTCGGCAAAATCCTCACGCGCCGTCATTTCCTTAATCAAAGTATGAACGATGATTTCATCATCATCGATATCAATACTTACCGTGCCTGGGGTTAATGTGATAGAATTGGCAAACAAGGTCCGGCCAAAAGGTGATTTAGGGAGGGTTTTGACCCGAATAAGTCGCGGGGTAAGCACCATATCTGGCCGCAAGATAACTGCGCTAATGGTAATGCTGGATTTAACAATTTCTAGCGCCAACCAACCCCAATAAGGCAATAGAGCGAACATCCGTAAATATGGCACAGACTCATTATCAAGTATTCGCATCCGCCAAGCAACGCCAATAGATATGAACACCGAAACAACGCCCAATGACAACAATAACGGTTTATCGAAATACCCGGACAAGGTCAGCCACAACACAGCTAGTGTAGCAATCAATAAAATTTTGTACCCCATAGTCCCCTCGACATTGACCCGACTCGTAGTCGATCAGTGGCGAAGGATAATAATCAAGGAAATTCTGAATACCAGCGTTTTCGGATTCTAAACGCGTTTTTTTGACTAGAATTAGACCCTAGAGCCAAAAACCAATGCTGCACTGCGCTCTGTAACACTCAATTCGCTAATATCACCAACATCATTATCGCGTATGCGGCGACGTAAATCACTGGACAAAGAAGAACTAAGCGCCCAGTTCCAATAACGTAAAACAGTTTGCGCCTTATTTGATGACATTGTGTCAAAAATATATTGCACTCGCTCAAATCCCGGATCACTGTGCAGTTCTTCCAAAGTACACCTACGCATGGCAACCCACAGTTTTCCCAAATAATCGCGCTTCAAACCGGTAGCTTTGCATAAAATAGCTACAGCCTCACCACCAGTATCGGCAAGTATTCGCGCACCTGTTATCGGCTTGATACCGCTAAGATAAGAAATTTCGCCAGCAATATTAGCATCCATTTTCACCACGGCTGCATCAATCGCGCCCTCAAGACTATCATAAGGACTTTTATCAATCGCCGCCCGGTTACGTTGCCGGCGCTCAATAAATTGCATGGCTTTTCTGGCCAATGGATCTTGCCAGTTTTCAGCAGCTACCATTTCGAACACATCTGATGCAGTTTCTTGCATAAGCACTCTATCAACCGAAAACCGTAAAAAAATCCGCTTACGATCTTCACGGTTGGCCCACCAAAACAAGGTCAGACCCTGTGAGGGGCGCAATTCCGGTCTCGCCAACAATAATGAACACAGATCGGTATGCGCTCTGGTTAACTCAACCAAACTTTCCAAAGAGCGGTTCGAAAGCCGCGCTTTGGGGTTACGCAATAATGCCTTAGCCACTTCTGCCTCGGCATGCGAAGTTAATTCTTCGGCCAATAACTCGCTTACCTGCTTTCGCTGGGCGATTAGCAATCGGTGTTGAAATCCGCCATGCATCGAAGCAGCTACAAGATCAGCATCGGAAATAGATACGCTTTTTTCTAAAACTGGCGCTGCTATTTCAATTTTGTCAACGGCTAGCATTCGCAAAAGCAATGGTGGAGCATCACCAAGGGCAGCAACTCTTTTTGCACATTTCTCCCGCAATACCGGCTCGGCCTCGCGTAAAATATCCATCAACAGGTCACCAGACATGTGTCGCTCAACCGGCGAAATGCGGCTTTCTGGCAAACAGACCAAATCCGATAACCGCTTTATTAGCGTTGAACGCGCCCGGCCAATAGGCGCAGCGCTTTGGTCGGTAGTGTCATCAATGGCAGCAACAGGTCGCATTCGTCTCATTTCTCAATTTGAAGAACATAAGATGGCAGTCAAACAAGGCTTGGTTAACTATCCGTCACCAAATTTGCGAAAAACAGCTTACTCGCGACTTTTTCGATCCAACGAGATTACCGCTAATGCCACAACAAATGACCCTATAGCCATAAAGAACAGCATCGAGCTTTTTACATAACTTCCGTCGGGTGCAAATGCCACTGGCGCATTGATACCTAAAAACGGCGATAGATGAAAGACTAATGCTCCACCGATTATCGCTGCTGCCAACAATGCACCGTATTTTCGCTTGGTCGGCCATAACAATAACAAGGCGGCAATAATTTCCATTACTCCGGTTAGAATACGGATCACTGGCTCAAACAAAGCAAAGCCGGTAGTTTCAGCTAGATACGAAAACACTGGATTAGCGCCAAGAAATTTTTGCACCCCCATGAAAATCAGGAATAAAGCCAATATGATGGACAACAATAATAATAGTTTTTTCATGACCGTATTTCCCCAAAGAGCGTTATATACAAATTGCCATTGCTTGGCGAAAATAACCAGTAACAATTTCGTCAGGGGAAAAATGACCAAGAAAATCTTAACCGAACAACAAGCACGCATTGCTGAAGAGCAAGCAACGGAGCCGCCATTTAGCGGCCCTTGGCTTGATGAAAAGCGTGATGGAGTTTATTTATGTGTTGCTTGTGGGCATGAACTGTTCAGCAGTGATAGCAAATACGATAGTGGATCCGGCTGGCCAAGTTTTTGGAAACCAACAAATGATCAAGCTTTGGGATCAACTACTGATACAAAATTGGGTATGACAAGAGTTGAGGTTCATTGCGACAAATGCAAAGCCCACATGGGACATGTGTTTGATGATGGCCCACAACCTACCGGCTTGCGCTATTGCGTTAATGGTAGTGTTCTTGATTTTAAGCCGACGGATTAATCACGCAAATAACCCATGTCTGGATTGCCTTTACGCCAGATGACATTGTCCATCATAAAATGATGGATGTTGATAAAGCCGGTAATTGTGGCAAAGAATATCGTCGGTCCCAGCAAGTCCTCGTCCCAATATACATTCATATCCAGCCAGTTTGGTGCTAGATGAAAACCAATCCAACCCATAAATAATGCAATCATTGCAATTACGGCTAATTGCTTAAATACTTTTGATTTTGAAGAACTGTTTTGCGCAGCATCTTTCGCTCTGTTTTTCTCCAACAGGTAAACAAAAAACAAGTACTGCACCGAATGCAATGCCGGAATTAGATAGCTAAAAGCTTCGTTCACATTCGTCCAAACCACCCAAAGATAAAGAGTAATAAACAACCCGAACAATGGTGCCAAAGGCGGGATTTGTCTGGCCAAAACAAATTTACGAACCAAAATACCGATCGCAGCAATGCCTGATAACAAAAACAGACCAAACATTACATCAATTGGTAATTGTCCAAAACCAACCGCCATGTGTTCAACGCCATCAGTTTCAAATGGCGAACGCTCGGCCATCGGCATTGACCACGCATAAATCCAAGTAATTAGACAATGGGCAACAATGAGGCGGCTTTCCAAGGGCGAATAATAAACCTTTCGACGAGCAGAAAGCACGGAAAGCACACCATAACCTTGCTTCACATAATGCCAGCCAACCAGAATAAACATTAGTTGCATCAAACCTGCAGCCATCGCTGCCGAAGAAAAAGCGAATATACCAGCAATCCACAATAATAAGAGTATTGGCAAAATCACACCTGCAGCCAAATACCTTATTTGCTCAGGTCGCTGATAGCCATTTCCAGTTAGTTTGGCAGTAAAGTCACGATAGAAAATTTGATACGTCACCATGAAATGCGGATCATTGATAATATATGCTAGCCAGAAACTGGCCACAGCAACCATTCCAAGTCGCGCCTCATTACCATCAGGAGCAAATATAAAGGCCAGTGGCAATAACAATAAAGATAAGCCGCCCGCAGCAAAAAACTCAACAACTCTAGCCCCGTCAGGCCGTTTGAGAGGACTTGCAAAACGAGGTCGTTCAAATTCCGATATTGCCATCTATATATATGTCCTTGATCTTAGGCTTTTCAACGATAAGTTTCTGGATACAGAATCACCGCTTTAGCTTAATAAAGTGCGAAAGGTATTTCCTATGGGCAAATGGCCGCAGATAACTCCACCAAAAACAAAAAAGTCGCTGGTATCACATCACCGCCATGGGCAGGACTTYGCCGACGAGTATCACTGGCTACRGGACGAAAACTGGCAAGAAGTGGTGCGCAACCCCAAAACCCTGRACAAAGAAATACGTGAGCACTTGCWARMRGAAAAYAATTACACAGARCAAATGCTAGCTGGAACAAAAACTCTGGTACAASAATTAATTGGTGAAATGAAAGGCCGTATGACCGACGAGTTACAACATGTACCAGCAAAAGACGGCAATTGGTTTTATAACAGCAAATATCTACCCGGTTCCGAACACCCACAATTTGTAAGATACCCAATACTTVGCGACAAGAAACYCGRCTTGAGCGCCGACTTGAGCAATGAGCAAGTCTTGCTAGACTGTAACAACCGCGCAAAGGCAAGTGACTTTTACCAACTTGGTGAATTCTCCCACAGCCCTGACCATAACAAGGTTGCTTGGTCAGAGGACGTTAAAGGTTCGGAATTTTTTGAAATATTCACCTGCGATTTAGCAACATCAAAAATCAGTAAAACCGGCATTTGCACGGCCTCAGACGATTTGATTTGGCTAGCGGATAGTTCTGGATTTTTGTGGATATGGCGCGATGAAAACAGTCGCCCGAAACAAGTACGACTTCATGTGTTGGGAACAGATACAGACAAAGACCAAGTATTATACACTGAAGATGATGATGGGTTTTTTCTTGGACTTGATCAAACTTCAGATCACAAATACGCCTTGATTAACTGTAACGACCACCAAACATCTGAAATTTGGACTATTGACCTTACCTCTGCAAAACCCAAACCACATTGTTTGTGGCCCCGTCAAATCGCAATAGAAGCTGATGCTGAGCACTTAGCTGGTACATTTACATTACTCACCAATGCCAATAATTCGAAGGACTTCCAAATATTACGAACTAACTTTGCTGATCCAAACAATAAAAAATATGAAATTCTTATACCACATAAACCAGGAATACTGATACTTGGACAACGACAATTTTCTAAATTTCATGTTCGTGTCGAGCGTGAAAATGCACTTCCTAGAATAATCATCCGCCGCGAAGAAGGCGGCACAGAACAGCAAATTAAATTCAGCGACGCAGCTTATGCACTAGGGCTAGAAGGTGGATTTGAATTTGATACTGAGACTTTGCGCTTTGCAATATCCAGCCCAGCAAGACCGCAAGAGGTCTATGATTATAATATGCGCTCACATTCACGAAAACTTCTGCAACAACAACAAATACCCTCTGGTCACAATCCCGATAATTACGAAGTGAAACGCATTTATGTGCCAGCCAATGATGGCCAGATGATACCCGTTACCGTGCTTAGTCGCCGTGATAATCAACCAGATACAGCAAGACCATTACTGCTTTATGGCTATGGTGCTTATGGCTATAGCATCCCAGCAAGTTTCAATAGCAACAGATTATCATTGGTTGATCGCGGATTTGTTTTTGCCATCGCACATATTAGAGGCGGCAAGGAAAAAGGCTTTGATTGGTATGAAAAGGGACGACGGGAACACAAAGAAAATTCTTTTACTGATTTTATCAATGTAGCCGAACACCTAATTAACCAAGGAATTACCAAGCAAGTAAAGATTATCGCCCAAGGTGGCTCTGCCGGCGGCTTGCTAATGGGCGCGGTCGCTAATTTGCGCCCAGACTTATTTGCAGGATTTATTGCCCAAGTTCCATTTGTGGATGTTTTGAACACAATGAGTGATGAAACCTTACCGCTTACTCCATCGGAATGGCCAGAATGGGGAAACCCGATAACCAGCCTTAGCGACTGCCAAGCTATTGCCAATTACTGCCCGGTAACCAATGTAAATGATCAAGCCTATCCACCAATTTTTGCCACAGCAGGACTATGTGATACCCGCGTTACATGGTGGGAGCCAGCAAAATGGATTGCGACTTTACGCGATAAAGCACCTAAAGGTGGGCCGTATCTGCTTAAAACAGAAATGAGCGCGGGTCACGGCGGAGCATCAGGTCGTTACGCTGGACTACAAGAAATTGCAGAAGCTCAAGCATTTGCTCTGTATGCTGTGAAAGAATAATTACGTTGGCTTTTTATTTGCTGTTTTTACGCCTGATTTTAGGAAAGACAATTGCCACTCGCAAGCCTTTTCCCTGACCGACATTAGACCCCGGCCCGTCTTCGATCACAAGTTCTGCAGAGTGTATCTCCGCTATTGCCTTTACCAGTGACAAACCAAGGCCACTTCCTTGTTTTGAGCGACTACTTTCAAGGCGAACAAAGCGTTTTATTATCTCTTCGCGTTGTTCCTTTGGCACACCTGGGCCAGTATCAGTCACCGATATTTCAATATTTCCCGCACGGGTTTTACGAAGACGCAAAACAATACCGCCATCGGTATCGGTATATTTAACTGCATTATCTACAAGGTTTGAAATAGCTTGAGCCAATAACCCTTGATCGGCTTTGATCTGTAAACCGCTTTGCACTTCATGGCTAAAATTTCTGCCTTCTTCTTCACATAAAGGGCCATAAAGATCAGCAATGTCTTCTACAAGCGACGCTGGGTCAATCATTTGGAAAACACTTCTTTGTTCACCGGATTCCAACCTTGAAATACGTTGAATGGAATTAAAAATAACCAGCAATTCGTCAACATCATTCATGGTCGCCAACGATAATTCAGAAGGATTATCCCCTTGTTCCCTAATTGCCTGCTCTAATCTGGCGCGCATTCGGGTCAGCGGCGAGCGTAAATCATGCGCAATAGAATTGCCGGCATACATACTAGCCGCCATCAAGCTCTCAATCCGGTTCAGCATCTGATTAAGGTTCAGCGATAATTCATCAAGCTCGTCATTAGTATTGTTTCTTGGCGCTCTGCGCTTAAGGTCTCCGGCAATAACATCTCTGGCCACCGCATTTAACGCTTCAATACGTGCTGCAAATCTGCGACTTATCAATGCGCCCGAAAGTAAGCCAAGCACCAGTATCAACCCGGCTCCAATCCACATGGCTTTTAGAATTTGACCGGCAATTTGCGCCTGATCTTCTATATCAGCAGCWACCARYARYAARTAATTATTCGGCAATTTTACTAATTTTGCTCGCGCTCTATGCTCGACAGCGCCGTCATCGAAGTTTTCCTCAAGACGATAAGTAAAGCCAAAGAATCCAGATTGATCAGCCGCATTGCTTGGCAAACTATTCAAATTCCCAGAAACTCTTTCTCCAGAAGCACCTGTAAAAAGATAAAGATAAGGGCTTCTAGCTGCACTACGTTCTACAACTCCGCGATTGACCCCATTGATCCCGTTTAAGCGATAAAGAGCGGTTAATGAATCAATTTCCTGCGCAAGCAAGYTCTCTGTCTGGCGGGATAAAGCACCCGCTGTTGACTGATATACAAACAAYAATAAAACAAATGTCGAAATGGCAAACAAAAACGCCACAAACAAAGTAATACGAAATGTGGTGGTTCGGTAAAATGCAGGTAGTTGYTTCATGCCTGCAAGCGATAGCCTGCRCCTCTAACCGTGTGAAGTARSGGAGTGGAAAATTCTTTATCTATTTTTGCMCGYAATCTGGAAACRTGGACATCAATYACATTAGTTTGYGGATCAAAATGATAGTCCCATACTTTTTCAAGCAACATCGTTCTAGTCACAACTTGATTAGCATTTTTCATTAAATACTCTAACAAACGAAACTCTCGTGGCTGTAATAGAATATTTATTCCAGCTCGACGAACCGTCCTTGCTAGCAAGTCCATCTCCAAATCACCAACTTGAAGACTCGTCTGGACAGCTTCTGGGTCGCGTCTACGAGCCAGAGCTTCCACTCTGGCTAGAAGTTCAGCAAAGGCATACGGCTTGGTTAAATAATCATCACCACCAGCTTGTAGACCCTCAACACGGTGATCAACATCACCAAGTGCMGACAAGATTAGAACAGGTGTRGATACTGCATCTTCACGCAATGTCGATATAACCGATAAYCCATCACGCAATGGCAACATGCGATCAACAACCAAAACGTCATAATCTGCGCTTCTAGCCATCTCTAAACCAACTTCACCATCTGCTGCGTGATCCGCAAGATGCCCTGCCTCAGACAAACCTTTTTGGATGTAGCCTGCGGCTTCTAAGTCATCTTCAATTATTAGTAAGCGCATATTGATATCTCCTTCTATTCTTTATCCAAACGAAGAGCAGTGTATGTTTGCCCCCGCTCAGTACGAACCAAAAGTCGAATGGCTTTCAAACCACGATCACGAGCTTTCTTCACCGCATTATCGAAATCTTCTGGCGAGAAAACATCCAAATTGTTTGCTGAAAGAATTGCACTTCCGGCACGAAAACCCTTGCGTGCAGCCTGGCTTCCAGACTCTACCCTTCTAATAGCAACACCACGATCATCAGAAATACCCAATTTTTCACGGTCGTCAGCGTTCAATCCGTCGAGATACAAACCAAATTCATTTTTGACATCAGCTTCTGGCTCTGGTTTTGGATTTGGATTTTCTAGTGCGTTGTCATCACGCTTACCTATTGTCACTCGAATGTTTTTGCTTTTACCATTTCTGACTATAGAGAATTTAGCTTTATGCCCGACAAACAAGTCCCCTACACGACGAGTTAAATCACGCTGATCTTCAATATCCGCTCCATCTAACTTTAAGATAATATCACCGTCTTTAAAGCCAGCCTTTTTCGCAGGGCTATCTTTTACAACAGAGGCTACCAAGGCTCCTCTTGATCTAGCAAGTCCCTGACTTTCCGCCAAATCTTGATCAACACTTTGAACAGATACTCCCAACCAACCTCGGGTAACAGAGCCTTTTTCAATCAGCTCTTTAGTGATTTTAGAGGCGAGACTAGCAGGAACCGCAAAACCAATACCGATATTACCACCCGATGGAGAAAGTATTTGTGAATTAACACCAATTACATTCCCATACAGATCGAAAGTAGGGCCACCAGAATTACCTCGGTTTATCGAAGCATCTACTTGTAAGAAATCATAAGCACTACCGCCTATCTCCCGCCCTGTGGCCGAGACTATTCCTGCGGTTGCCGTTCCGCCCAAACCATATGGATTACCAACCGCAACCACCCAATCACCAACTCTTACTTTTATTTTGTCAGCGAATTTAACGTGGGCGAATTTCTTTTTCCCCTCAATTTTCAACACAGCCAAATCTGTACGTTGATCCGAACCGATCAATTCAGCTTCAAACTCTTTGCCATCAGCAAAGCTAACAGTGATCTCGGTTGCTTTGTTAATAACGTGATGATTAGTAACAATATAACCATCATCTGAAATAAGAAATCCGGAACCTAACGAGCGCCCTTCACGCGGGGCAGGATTCGGACTTCGATTAAGACCAGGCATTTGCCGCTCCAGCCATTCTCTGAACTCCTCAGGAACACCCTCCATACTGCCCATTCTTGCTGCTGGGGATTGCTCACGGATAACTACATTGATTGACACAACAGCGGGGCTGACTTGTTCAATAAGGTCTGCAAATGATACTGGCGCTCCAGGTTGCAGCATTCCCAACAATGGAGTGGGTCTAGTTTCCGCTATCGCTGGGGAAATGCTCATTGCMCCAACCAAAACCAAAGAGGYCACACYTGCATAAATTAAATTTCTTGTTTGTTTGACTATCAACACTTTAACTAAACTCCATGATCAAATAAATTATAACTAGCCGATAAGTAAGATGGCTTTTATTATGTTTCCCGAAGATTACGAGATTATTACATATCAGTAATAATTGCTATATTTATAGAGCAACATGCCAAACAAACCACAATTAGAGATATTATGCTGCCGAAGAAGTTGCCGAAGCACCTCTTCGACTTAAAACACTAGCAGCGTCATCACCATAAAAGGCCTGTGTTATTTTCACCAATACAGCAAAGTGACTTTTCAACTGCTCCACATCACTCTGCCCGGGATCGGCTAACATGGCTATCAAGTTGTTTTCCTGCTCCCGAAGCCTCTCCTCTATTATTGTAGTCACACTGTCACGAGCAGCGGAAAACCCGATCCTAGGCGCATAAATAAATACTGAATTAAGCAATTGCGTACTTAAAACAGCTTCCTTAACCAGATCAGCATCCAATTCAACGCTTATATCAGCTCCAGTGAGGCTTCCACCAAGAAATGACTTCAACCTTGCCCTAGGTAAAACCCTATCTATGACTTTCCACGCTTGATTGGTGCGCCTAGCCCAGAACTGAACAGCTCGGTTTGAGATCCCATACAGCCTTTTTCCCCAACTACTATCAGAGCTGATATCAAACTCTTCTATTGAACCCGCAATAATATTACCAAACCGCTCCAAATCTTCTGCAATCTTCTCAACCTGCTCAAGTTCGACTATTTCCACATCGGCTCTTGAAAGCAATTCGTCAGCCTCATCAAGCAAAACTTCAACAATTACATTCATATCTGTATTTATAATCATCAGGTCTGAATTTTGCCGGGAAAGCCGCTCAATCGCCCGCAGAATTTGTTGTGGATAGCGAAGCCGTGTTTTAAGTAAGAGCAATAGAAAAGGAGTTATGTCAGGCTCATTTTCCACCAGCAAGTCGTTTAAATCACGAAGAGGTAGTAAATACCGATCGTCAAGATCCTTAATTCTTATCGGTAACTTTGATATCAGCTCTCCGATTTCTTCAGCAAAAGCCAGCACCGTAAGAATTAAACGAATTCGAGAAATATTTTCCTCRCCGAACCGCAARGATAACTTCTCCATACCACCTTCTTTTTCCCATAATACACGGAGCATTTCTGAGATTTTAGTTTGGTGTCTACGTAAAGAAGCTGCACCATCTTTCCAGCTACTTGCTAATTCTAGTTTAGTATCAGAAATATACATTTCCCATATATTACGCAATAATTCAAAAGATACGTGATCGGCTCGAGTAACGCTTGTTACTAYCAACTCTGAAACTGGATAAAATAATTCCCGCAGTTCTGGTTCAGATATTTTAGTTGGAAAGAGACTGAGCAAAACATCAAATGGCAGCGATGTATCACCGCTATTTCTTGCGCTCTCGAATGTTTCATACARGCGAGYAGTTATGCTATCRGGAAGCGATGAAAAAACTGCCCGTAATTGTTTTTGCTTTACCAATGCAATGGTCATTATGCCAGAGTCGCCTTTAATTAGACGTGCATTATCCTATAGTATTACTTAACACCTTATTTATATGACTGATTTTCTACTGGCAGCTGGAATACCCAACTTTACGCGTAATCCTCCAAGAGGGCTTTTCTCTAATTTTAATTTCCCACCGTAAGCCCCAACAAGGTCATTTACAATAGACADBCCCAGACCTGAACCTGGCGTTGCCTCGTCCAGACGCTCACCACGCTTTATAACCATCCCTCTTTCCTGTTCATTCAGACCCAACCCATCATCATCAACTATTATTTCCAGCCGTTGATCATCACCAAGCCTTGCCGTGATGACCACCAGTGATTTAGTCCATTTACAGGCATTCTCCAATACATTCCCCAATAGCTCGTCCAAATCCTGTTTTTCACCTCTAAATACCAAGCCATCAGAAACTGAACTTTGAATCTTTATGTTTTTATCAGAAAACAATTTATTCAAAGTGCGGCATATATCAGTAACACTCTTTTCAACTGGTGTTCTTGAACCTAATGCTTGAGCCCTAGTGGCCGCGCTGGCTCGACGTAAATGGTGATCAACCTGAGTAGCCATGCTTGAAGCCTGCCGCTGGACAAGCTTGGAAAGCTTAGAAGATGACCCAGCAGACTCATTCAAAATCACCGAGATCGGAGTTTTTAAAGCATGGGCTAAATTACCCACATGGGTTCTCGCACGAACAACAATTTCCTTATTGTGCCGCAAAAGAGTGTTTAACTCAGTAGCTAAGGAGATAAGCTCTTTCGGATAAGAACCCTTTATTTCCTCGCTATAACCTTCTCTAACATCGGCGATTTCTTGTTCCATCTGGTAAAGAGGCTTTAAGCCATAACGCACTTGAAAAAATATCCCCAACAACAAGCCAGCACCAAACATTCCCAATATTCCCACAACAGCTAGCCTGAACCGTGAAATTTCCTGATCGCCCGGCCTTCGATCCGCAGCAGCTGTAATAATCAAAACCGTAGTTTGGTCAGGCAACTGAAACGCTTTGGTCAAAGTGCGCATAGGTTCACCAATCGGCCCAGGCATAGACTGTTTAATGGCCTGCCCCCGATTGGCATTAGCATTAAGCAATAACTGATCGCTCAGTTCCAGTTCGGCGTCAAATAATGAATCTGATCGTAAAACAATTCGTGGCGAGCCATCAACTATTTTAGCTATTTGCCAATAATGGCCGGAAAAAGCTCTCTCAAACCTAGGGTCACCAGGGATTCTGGTTAAAAACATAGCCCCATCTTCACCTGTCTCAGCATAAACGGCCAAAGAATCAACAACGGCACTAAAACGCTCATCAGCAACTCTATGCACCGCTTGACGATATTGAGTTGTTAAAATTAGTGCGCCCGCAACAAGAAGAGCTGCACTCCATAACCCGGCTCCAAGAGTTAAGCGCCTAGCAATAGAGGCATTGCTTTTCACGTGTCGAGCGCAGAAGGATCACAAAGACGATAACCTAGCCCTCGAACAGTAGCTATCCTGTTCGTACCAATTTTTTTTCGTAACCTGCCGATAAACACCTCGATTGTATTTGAATCTCGGTCGAAATCCTGATCATAAATATGCTCGGTCAGTTCTGAGCGGGAAATTACCCGGTCAACATGATGCGATAAATAGCTCAATATGCGAAATTCATGAGAGGTCAACTTCAAAGGACTTCCATTGATAAATGCTCTTGCACCCTTTGTATCGACTGACAAATCACCAATTTCTATTGTCGACGTTACGTGACCTGCTGCACGGCGTACTAATGCCCGAAGCCGTGCTAATAATTCCTCGGTGTGGAATGGCTTGGTTAAATAATCATCAGCTCCGGCATCAAATCCAGCAACTTTCTCGCTCCAACGATCCCGTGCAGTTAATATCAACACAGGAAAAACCTTACCTGCTCGGCGCCAACGTTCAAGAACAGTTACGCCATCAATTTCCGGAAGACCTAGATCAAGAACAACCGCGTCATATGGCTCTGTTTCACCAAGAAACAAACCTTCTTCGCCATCAAATGCCTTATCAACAACATATCCGGCACCCTCCAACGCTAACGTAAGCTGACGGTTTAAATCCGGATCATCTTCGACAACCAGTAACCTCATATCTAATTTCCTCTAGTGCTAAGAATTCGCCCGGATTTAGCATCTACTGTAACCTCGACAACCCTGCCATCACGGCTAAGCATTTTTACCCTATAAGTCGAACCATGACGACCGTTTGATACCAGCCTAGTATCCGCAACTTTTAAATTAGGATACCGGCGCTGCACAATACGCATCACTTCACTGGCTCCTAAAACACGGCCTTGCTCACGAGCATCTCGCGCTTCATCTGGAGTAAACGAATGATTAAACGGCGAAGCTGCTTGCCCTGGATTAGAAAACCCTAGCAAAATTATCAATATAGCCAAAACCGATATGTCTAATAAATATCTCATAACCGATACCATGCAGTTTCTTGCCTGAACCAATGCTGAATGATGCATTTAAGAAAAGAAAATACTACGAGGATCAGAATCCGGCAATGCCTTAACTGATTTTAGCGTATTTCGCCATTCTTTAGATCCTGCATCAGGTAGAACGATCATAGCTCTAGCCAGCAAATCTCCACGCACCCCTCTTGATCCAGCCCCACCCTTTCCTTTTACTCGAAAAACCTTACCCGATGAAGTATTAGCAGGTAACGACAAACTAACCGCACCATCCGGTGTTGGAATTTTTACTTTCGCGCCCAAAACAGCTTCTTTTAAGGTAATCGGCAGRTCAATCCGTATGTTGTTTCCGTCAATGACATAAAACGGATGCGGCTTTATTAAAACTTCAACTAACGCATCACCGGCAGGACCGCCGCCGGAGCCCGAAGCACCTTGCCCTTTTAGTCGTAAAGCTTTGCCTGACTGAACGCCAGCAGGTATCTTTATTTTGATTTCTTTGCCGGCAGCAATGCGAACCTGGCGTGTTCCGCCTTTGATTGCCTCAACCAAATCAATTTTCAAACGAAAACGCTGGTCCTCTCCGCGCATTGCAAACGGTCTGCGCCGCCCCATACCAGCTTGTCGCCCAAACAATTCTGACAAAATATCAGAAATATCATCATGACCACCGGGTGCAAAACCGCCGGGGAAACCACCCCGTTGGCCATTTGCTCGCGCCCCGGCAAATGCACCTGTTGGATTGCCGCTGGCATCTATTTCGCCACGATCATATCTGGCTCGTTCTTCTTTATTGTTCAACAGGGCAAAAGCTGCACTTGCTTGTTTGAATTTATCTTCTGCTGCTTTGTCATCGGGCCTGACATCAGGATGATATTTTTTAGCAATTTTTCTATATGCTTTTCTAATATCCGCCTCATTGGCCGATTTAGATACTCCCAATATTTTATAAGGCTCATCAGCCATAGTGATATCTCCTGCTCACTATGTATGCTGTTAGTTAACTAAAAAAAAGGGCTAGATTGCCAGTAACTGTCTATTTATTGACCCAGACCCCGCTTCAGATGAAATTTGGGCAACTGCAATGTCCAACATATCGGGTAAACTTTCGGGAAAATACCCAGCCATCTCCGCAGCAGTTATGGTTTTTCCTGGCTCGTTCAACATATCGGATAACACCTCTTCCCCGTTAACAAATAAAGAAAAGGAATATTGCTCTTGGCTCTCAGCCAATGGAACATCAGGGCTATTCCAATTATCTCCGCCGATACGGGTACGCCTGACCCAAGATATAAGATAATCACCAGACATTTTTCGAACTTTCAAATGCACAGGCTTTCTAGGAAGACGAGATTGATCTGTATAAAGCTCCACGACACCAGAATGTTCGCTAGCATTGGCAAATTGGCCAGCATATGCCCCAAACCAACTCAGCTCAGCACCTAATTCATATTCGTTTATCGACGCTGGCACAGTTGATCCATCTAGCAAAACCACCTGCGCTCCTGCATCGATTGCTTGCAATAATGTATTTTCAGTACCCGATTGGCCACGTAATAGTTTGCTTAACACCCACGAACCATTGGCTTGCAAGTCCGCTAACTGATATTGTAACACCTCCCACGAACCATCTTGATGTTTAACCGCAAGAGAGTTTKYACCRGCTAGTAACTCAGATCCYTGAATTGAAAGTAAGTTAAYTTCTGGCATATTTATGACCAGCTTGGTTGCCATATCAAACCGACCACTAAATCCGCCARCAGGTAATGATACTGATACAGTTCCGATKATTGCTGGGCGGGTTAGGGTCGCGCGATACCGCTGGTCGGAWCCKACCTTTACTTGAACATCTCCCGCCCATGACTTYGCAAAAGCTGCAACYCKYGGMCCCAACCTTTCCGGCTCSCCCGGTAATAAYGGTATATCCAAAACCACCAACGCCGGAAARSYAGGTGGYAAAACAMTATTRCCGACGTTMTTTCCYGGATTWGAACCRCTSGYTGYRATTACTGATTGCGACGTMACAGACGATAAYAATAATTCTCTARMYCCTTGYTCTTCAATACGATCTATTTGCCAGCGCCCTGTTGCAAAAGCTGGATCAAAYTGCACTACATCACCGACTTCATAAGCGATYTGCGATGGAGGCAGTATTAATTTCAAGCCAGAAGMGCGATTATGAGACCTAGCCAGCACCTCATTAGCYAATTTTTTCATTGCCGGTGCGTCTGCAACCARRGGAATAGAAAAAGTTATTAAGCGRTCAACAAYAGCATCTTCCAACTGCACTTGCGCTTCTGCAGGTTGGTAGCTGTTTTCATCATTAGCAAACCTTATCTGCACACCRGAAGMTAATTGCTCAGCATCMTCCAAAAGGTATTGTAATGTGCTATTATCATTACCTCTGATAAAGCTGTCAGCATTCCAATTAGTCTGCACCGAGGTAAACCCCGGCATAGAAAATACCAAAGATCCGAAACGGTCGCTTAAATCAAAACCGAAACAATCACCCAAGGGCGCAATAGCTTGGCGTAATGTTACCCCGCCCTTTATCACATACCCGGTGACAATTCCTTCCAATGATATWGTCGAAAAGTCTGTAATATTTGCTCTTTGGCAAATATCCTTAATAATTGCTTCCAATGAAGAAAAACCAATCCGGCCGTTTAACCAATGACCAAGTTGCCAATTATCACCGTCTGACCAGACCTCTGTTCTAGCTGGAAAGTCTGGAAATGGCCGCGCATCCCATGTCCAAAACTGTATATTTTTTGGCTCCACCATCAGGCCGCCATACACCGATGATACCGGATTATTAGGGCTGTCAGTTTGCCAATAATCGAGCATAACTTCACAATAAAGGTGTTGAATCAAATCATTGCGCTGACCGCTAGAAAAGTATGGCAAAAAGCTTTCAGARCTTTTTGGRTCGTAAAAAACATTTGGYTGATTGGATCCCTTATCAACAGCAGGGCAACCGGTTTCAGTAAACCATATTGGCTTTGATTCTGGCACCCAASCAGTTGCAGYGGKRCTTTCYACCCCACCMGGTCGATCAAAATRGCTTTGCTGCCACCAATTTTTTATATCTTTATAGCGAAATACCCAATCTTTTCCGCTCGCACCATCAGTAATATTTGTTCTGGTTTGAGCGTCACGATCCGCCAAAGAAGCATAATACCAATCATAACCCTCACCGCCCTCAATATTGCCTTGCAAATACAATGGATCGTAAATTGTGTCATAATTGGCGGCATCTAAATGCCCTAACCCATCACGCCAGTCGGACAGCGGCACATACCAGTCAATTCCCACAAAATCTATTGCCGGATCAGCCCATAAAGTATCGAGGTGAAAATATACGTCTCCAGARCCATCTTGCGGATGATGGCCAAAGTAHTCCGTCCAATCGGCAGCATATGAAATGTCGGTTGCGGGTAAAATAGCATCAACATCTTCTGCCAATTCCCGTAATTTCTCCACCACCGGGTATTGATTCTGTGAAGACCGCAAACGGGTAAGTCCCGGCAATTCAGAGCCTATAAGAAACCCGTCAACACCCCCAGCCAATTTACATAAATTGGCATAATGCAAGATCATACGCCGAAAAGACCATTCTTCTGCGCCTGTGTAAGATATCGTCTCAACACTTGTAGAGAAATCGGCAATTCCCGCTTGTCCAAAAAAACTATCTACTTGAGTAAGTACCGCTGCCGACTTGTCAGGACTTGCGGGTTGGTCAGGTGCTGGATGACAAGTAATGCGTCCGCGCCAAGGAAAAACAGCCTGCTGGGCTGCTCCATACGGATCGTTAAGTGCATTGCCCGACGGAACATCCATCAAAATAAATGGATAAAAAATCACTCTAAACCCGCGTGATTTTAATTCAGCAATAGTTTGTAAAATTGAAGCATCAGACGGCGTTCCACCAAATGCTGGTCTGCCGTCTATGTATGAAACCAAATGAGCATCGTTTCGTGATACGCCGTTCACCTGCCATTGCTGACCAATAGTGATTTTTGCGTTTGTTTCAACACCGGGTCGTAATTGACAGTTTCCACAACGCAAGTCATCGCCAAACCAACTAACCACCACAGAAACCGTATTACAGGCCGGCAAATCACGCTCAAGATTATCAAGTGCTGCAATAATGTCCGCTCCACCAACACTATTGTTAGAGTTCTCTGACCTAGTGATACCCGGCCCCTCATCAGCAAGAACCGTTTCAGTAGCATAAGAAAATTCACCGGAAGCCGGTATCAAAGTAACACCTTTTAACCGTTGTCGCAGACTGTTTTCTTCTACTTGCTCGCCGGGACTACGAAAAACCTCGAATGATAGTTGCGGAATTCTATTTCCAAAGTCTGTTAAAGGAAAATCTTCAAATACCACATAAGCCAAACCCTTAAAGTTTGGCGTTTGCGATACACCCTCAACGACTTGGATCAAGCTATCGGCCAGCTGATCCTCGGAGCCAATATGAGTTCGAAAATTAGACAGCCTAGTGTCTAGTAATTCCCCATCAGCCCAGACACGACCAATGCCGTCGATAACCCCTTCACACAAACCAACAGCAAAACTTAAAGTATATTTGCGCTCAGAGGTGGAAGCACCACCTTTTCCACCACTTTGCACCTGTTGGCGGTTTTCTTTTGGTTTATCAGCCCAAATCACCTGCCCACCAATTCTTGCTCTGCCGAACACAATCGGCATCGGTGAGCCTTCGGTAGATTGTAAAACGTATAATTGTTCAAGAGTTGGGCCAATTACTCTATCATCTGCAAAAAGAGATGATATCGCACTGCTAGCCAATGAGGTTGCTACTCTTGTCACAGCAGTTTTTGCAAAGTTCAGTGCCAGTTGAGCCATAATTAACTATCCAGTTATTTTAAGGAAAATTGTAAGTCGCAGCCAGCCGTCGAACCCACCAATTACCAAACGCCGAACGCGATACTGATCGGCTCCAATAGGCATGGATAAATTCATGTTGATTGACCATAATCCCGCAATGCTTGACTGGGCTGGACGGATACATACGAAATAACAACACCGTCCCCGGTTCTGGTTTATCGGCTGGAATTAAATATTCTTCGGCTGCCTGTGATAACAAGTCCGCAGATCCACGTTCGGCCCAGTCAGGGGAATAAATTGGTAAGGGAGCTGGCTCTAACCCATATATTTCTCGCCAAACCCCACGRATTAAACCAAGRCAATCGCATCCAGCACCTTTAACGCTAGCTTGATGTAGGTATGGCGTTCCCAGCCAAGTAATGGCAATATCCACCACTTGTTGCGGTTCGGGTTTTTGCGATTGCATKAGTTAAGAAAAWGGTGTTGCCAAAAGTTGATCATTACCGGGCATAAATGGACAGCCACGGAAATTGCCAACATTGGAAAACCGAGTACTGCAATGCGTCAGCGATTTATCACAGCCAACAATCATTCTTATTTGATCGCCTGCTTGCATCGGAACTCCCGGCGGTAGCAATAGCTGAAAGACCTCTACACCGCCTGCCGTATAATGATTATCTATCAACCGACGATTTGTTATTTTATCTGCATCTAGCCAATCAACCCGACCATATACATACCAATCTTTTTCAGAAATATTGAGACCTGAAACGGAAAACAATACCGGGCTTAAAACTTCCAGTATTGTCACAGTTTCACTCCATGGCGAGTTAGCAAAATCAAACCCGCAACGAGCATCACCCAAGTTTGCATCGCAACTTTTACTAAATGAGCGACCAATGGATCGATCCAATTTACGAGAATTGGAAACAAGCTCTGCGCTAAAGACATTATCCTGAAGCGATATATTTCCAAGTTCTCCAGCCCATACCCCAACACGATCAACTGGGTTTTCCCAATCTACACGCCAAATTTGCACACTGGCTGCGGCAAATTTTCCATTTTTCAAATCTTCAGAAGTTAAACTGTCGTGCAATATCGAGCCGGCGTTTCCAGCTGAACCCGTAGCAAAACCAGCACTGCTTTCAATTACTCCGGGGGTTAATCCGGTACTTGCCTGCCAAAGCAAACCATCAAAGTTTAAGTCTTGGTCGTGATCGGTGAAACCGAACACGACGCCGTCTTTTCTGACAATTTTCCAACACCAACACAAACGAGTAACACCGGTTTCCAGCTTATCTTGTAGGCTTTGCGAAATTTCACGCATGGCTATCGCACCTCGACAACGGGAATTGACAAAATCGCGCCAGATTGGAATGTTTCCAATGAGATAGAAAGAAAATCAGTATCAAAACGCACCGGCACATCAAATTCAAATCCAGCCGTAACAGCTTGTTCCACACCCGGTATTGAACCCGCAGCAAAAGTGACCTCGCCAAGAGTATAATCTACCGAATAATCTGTTCCCTCGATGGCAGGAACTCCAGCCACAGCAATTTGCAAACTGCTTTCAACCGGCTTGGTAATTATCCGCCGATAGGCATAAGATCCAGTTTCATAAGTTTTCGATATCTGAAAAACACTCTTAGACCCATCACCGTCACCTAACATTTGATCAGAAGCGGATATAGTATCTGCAGCTGCGCAAGAGCGAGAATCTATAAAGTCTTTCCATCTAAAGCCGTGTAATCTTCCCATACGCGCCTCATAAAAGGCCAATACACTTTCTATATCTGCCAATGAGCGCACACCAAGTCCAGCATCATAACGTCTTCTTGCGTGCTGCCATGGAGTATTTCTTTCTTCATACCCCGAAGCAAGTTCAATCACTTCAGTGCGTCGTTCCGGCCCACCAGTTGAGCGAAAAGAAACCGAAACTGGAAATCTTATTTCGTGAAACGCGCTCATAATCTTCGCCTTCCTTGCTCTACTGCCCGACTTAACATTGCGCTGATCTGTCCTTGCGATCGGCGAAACCCATCAACATCGACTCCGGGCGCTATATTGAAATTTACCGTAACCGCAGAACTACCAACCATTGGGTCAATAGTTCCGGCACTATTGGGGCGAAAAACCTCTGGCCCCTTTTCGCCAACCAGATAAGAGTTACCGCCTAACACTGGCCCGCCATCAGCTCTAGCTCCGCCAAAACCGCCCTCTATTGCCGACCCAACCACACTTGAAATGGCAGAACCCACCACTTGTTTAATAGCAATACGAGCAAGGTTTTTCAAAATTGACTCRACCATTTTTTCAAAAGAAACACTGCCGGAAAGAGCGGCTTTTCCCAACTCACGACCAATACGATTACCGGTTTTGGCGAATATTTCCTCTAATTGATCAGCAGCTTGTCGGGCTGGCCCTTGTGCAAGTTCCTGAAGTTGTCTGCCCGCTTCGAGAAACGGATCATCAGGACTAGAATTATTATCCATCTATTTATTCCTTTTATTCAAACATCAGGGAATTGCTCGCAAAGTTGGTTCATATCCTTGCGACAAGTGTGTTGGTTTGCTTTAGGGCTGTTTAACTGTTGCCATTCCCAAAGCGACAGYTTCCAGAAATTTGCCGGTGAAATRGCAAAYCKCACCATYGCAATGCGCAGCAATTCACCCCAYTTTTCATTACTCATTKTTATTTACCAGATACYGCAAAAGCATTTGCAATAGCCGTGGCCACCACTTCTGGATCTAGCGGTAAAATTCGTAATTGCTCTATGGAAACCGGATTGCCACCGCCGGTTAATAATGCCGACAGCAAGACCAACACATCTTTGGCGCTGATCTTTTTCAATCTATCTGATAATTGCGAACTGCAACTCAAATAAAGCCCGGCTTCGATCTCGGCCAATGCACCTAATGTCAGGCACAAAATATGCACCTTGCCATTGATGGATAGCTCTATTTCACCGCGAATATGATTTACCATATTCAAATTGCCGCAAACTGAATGGATCCAGCTGATGACAGGGTAAGGGTATAAACAGCCTCACCATCATATTCGCCGGCATATTCAAGAGCGGCTATTTGAAACAATCCAGTTAGAGTACCAAAATCCGGTATGGTTATTTGCCAATTGCGCATTTCTTGGGCAAAAAACGCAACACGAATAGCTTCATCAGCTGCTTCGTCCTTAAACACTCCTGATCCAGAAATGGACGCAGTTTTCACCCCAGCACCGGGCAGTAATTCCCGCCAAGCATCTGGACTATCAGTGTTGGTAACATCAACTGATCGGGCATTTAACGATATGGTCTTTGCCCGAAGACCAGCCATAGTTACAAATGTCGAAGAGCCTTGCGGGTTTTCAATTTTCAGCAAGATATCCTTGCCTGACTGTGCAGCCATTTTTTATTCCTGACGTGATTATGATGTGGGTTGAGTTAATGCGCGAATACGCAVAATTGCTTGAAAAATACGGCCATTTCTTGCTCGTAAAACATCAGCAAATACAGTTCGTATACTRACAAGCCTGTGTCCGTTCATGCTTTGCGGCATGTCATCTACAGAYCCGCGTACAGCTTCTAATATTTGCTGCGCTTCTTTTTTGCCGCGATATTTCGACCAGATATGCAAACTCAATGTTTGCTCATTTAGGGCGAGAGTATCAGCATCTGTATCGCGCGATTGATGGCGACCAAAACTAGCAAATGGGTATACAGGCGTGGCTGGCGGATCATCATATAATCTAACTGGTGAACCTAATACCGACTGTACATTTATATCTTGTTGTAGGTGTKCAAAAATTGCTTCTTGCAAGGCAAGYTCGGCGCTTATACTCATTGCAACACCTCCTCGCATTCYAATTCAATACGAGAATTTTCCACATCTCTAAAAGCCAGCACGGCTAAAACTCTGCCCTGCCAAATAACTTGCAACGGCAARGCAATRTCTGATCTKYYGCGAATAAATATTTTTACAAACCGCCGAGTAATAGTACCACCGGTTCTGGTTCCGTAAGTGGCCGAAGCTGGACGAACCAGTCCCCAAACATTAGCCAAAACAACCCAGTTTTCCGACCTGCCACCGCCATCATCGTCAACAGTTTGTAATGCTTGCAAAACAATGCGCTCAGATAACTCGCTTACCCCCCTCATAAGCGTACCCGCCCATAACTCGACAACAATAATTGCGCCGAGCGCGGGATAAACTCACCATCTTCATCACGGTGCTCGAACAACCATGCAATTTGCAACAAAATCGCGGTTTTTAATGGCGAAGGGACATCAGATGCCAACAGGCCGTATCCGGCAATATACTCAATGCGAAAACTCACCGCACCAACAAGCGAATGCACCTTAATCCGGTTATTATCCAGATCAGCAAAATAACCRCTCGKCGGCAGTATRGTTTCCGATCCRTCAGCRGCTATTTTGGTGATAGTTTCTATCGATTGCACCGGAGCAAATGATAAATCAATCACGCCAGTTGCAGAATATCTAATACTGGTTTCTTGCACTGTTTGCGTGATCATTGCTCGGTTGGTAATGGTTTCAGATCTAGTGCGTGCGGTTTTAATAAGCGCAATTAGCAGATCATCTTCATCTGCGCTGTCCAACCGCAACCAAGATTTAGCCTCAGCCAAAGTTACCGGCTCTATAGCCGGCTCTACAAGAATTTTAATCGCCATTTATCAGGTCTCCGGTGAATGTTTTTGAAAGTTTGGGGAAAAAGCGACCGGGTGCGCAAAAGCTCACGCACCCAACCACCCTTCAACGACAGCTCAAGGGGACTAGCTGGCCGCGAATTTCAAAAGCTTGATTGCGTTAAAGTCCTGCACACCACCGCCAACTCTTTTGGTGGTGTAAAACAGCACATAAGGTTTGGCGGAATATGGATCACGAACCACATTGATRCCKGCTTTATCGACGATCAAATAACCACGRCGAAAATCACCAAACGCCATTGAATATGAATCAGCGGCGATGTCTGGCATGTCCTCAACCTCGGTAATGGRATAACCAAGCARGCTTGAAGGCTGCCCAGCACCAGARCCCGGTTGCCAAATGTAATTACCATCAGCATCTTTGAACTTACGTACCGCCGATACGGTTCTACGGTTCATAACAAACCTAGCATTGGGACGATAAGCGGACTTTGGCGCATAGATCAGATCTAGGATCGCATCCATCGGATTTCCGGCATCAAAAGCACCAGCCGTTCCGGTTGCCACATAACCAATATCACCCCATGTATGCAAATCATCGGCAACATTGGTRTAAGATAAGAARCCTTTAGGTCTTGATAGGCCATCGCCATTTACAAAGGCMGTAGTTTCTTGCGCTGCCAATACATCGCGCACTTCTTCAGCCAGCCATTGATCAACATTAACCACGGCATCATCTAGCAAAGCCTGTGTAGTTGCCGGCATTGCATAAAGCTCTGCCATCGGAAACTCGATCAAGTCCAAGGTCGGACTAGTGGTTTCGGGACGGGCAGCGGTTTCTGCAACCCAACCGGAACTAGCACCACCAAGGCTAACCGGTTTTCGTAAATTTCCGGAACTAGTTTGCCTAATAGAGGCTATGCTTCTGATCGGCGAAGCCTCCATCAACAACCGATCAATCTCGGTCTGCGTTTCATCAGGGGCAATATAACCACCATCGGCATTAATACCGGTGGAAAGTGCTTTTAGCTCAGTTAGTTTTGATGCATCTCCGGTACGAAAATATTGATCCCAAGCTGGATTGGTTTTGGCCGACATCAGATCTTGGTTTAACTCCATATCTGGCCGTGATTGGTATTTTGCCACTCGGTCAAGAGCGGTTTTTTGCTCGGTAAGTGCTTGGTCAATCCGATGTAGTTTTTCTTCGGTAATTACATCAATACCTTGTTTTTGCTCGATCTGCTCAAGCCGCAAATCATTGGTTTCTTTAAAGGCATCAAAGGCACATAAAAATTCTTCCATGCCAGTTTTAGATGTGGCACGCGCACGCGCCATTTTRGTTTCTTTCTTCACTTATTTCTCTCCTGGTTATCCAGCCTGATACAGGCTTAAAGGGCCAGCCGTGGCTGGTTGTTTTGCCGCCACCAAATGCAATCTGGCAGTAGGCAACATTGGAAAGGTAACTATCGAGACCTCCCACAAATCAATTTCATATAAATCGCGGCCAYYSYYGGCTTTACCGGCATTCTTGGTACGAAATCCGATCGACAAACCATCRACKGAYCCGCGTTTTAYCAAAGCCATCGCCGTTCGGCCTCTAGGGCCATCGGCAAAAAGCCGCCCCTTTACGAACAGGCCGGTTTTGTCTTCGATAATTTCGTCCCAAATGCCTATTGGCTCGCTGGTATCATGTTGAAACAACATTCTTATCCGSTTGGGTTTTCTWCCCGATAACGARCCGATAAAAGCACCCGGTAAAACCATATCTCCAGCTAGGTCACGAACATAAAACCGTGACGCATAGCCCTCTATCTCTAGAAAACTTCTGTTCTCATTCATTTCAATATATCCGTTTATTATCGAGGACTTAATCCGCGCTATCTARCTTGCGCTCGATGCGATCCARYGATTGKCGGGTTTGCACCATGTGTGCTTCTAAGGCSGCCAATCGTTCGGCTATGTCTTGGTTAGCTTCGGATCGTTGTTCAAGCTGGCTTATTCTCTCAGCAGCACTGCCGGCCCAGATCAAAGCCGCTGCTGCTTGCAGCACCAAACTCAAAATAACCGCAAGTGTGATTTRCCGGCTAATACGCCAATTAGATGGAGCATTTTGTAAAATACTCATTGCTCTGGCAAATCAAGCAAAGATCGCTTTTCAGCATCACTTAGAAAGCTTGCATCATTGACCCGCCTCCATAGGCTGGCTTGGTCTTCTTGTAGTGCCGGAACATTTTGCTGACACACCAACAAAGAGACATCAGTGCCGAACCATGCTTGCAACCAAACCTGCAACCCTTGCGAGGTTTTTTGTACTAATGGCAATATGGTTTGCCGCCAAAAAGCTCGATTGGCTTCTTGATAATTTGAATAAGTATTATCGCCTGGAATTCCCAACAGCATTGATGGCACACCAAATGCCAAGGCAATTTCACGAGCCGCAGAATGTTGCCCCTTTTGGAAATCCATATCAGTTGGACTTAACGCCATTGGCTTCCAATCCAGCCCACCTTCAAGCAATACCGGTCTTCCAGCATTGGCTTTTCCCTGATGTGATTGCTCCAACTCGTTTTTGAGGCGATCAAACTGTTCATCACTTAACCGCTCGCCATTTTGCCCTTGAAAAATCAATGCACCTGATGGACGAGCAGAATTGTCCAACATTGCTTTATTCCAACCACTACCTGCGTTATGAATATCTATCGCACAGGCCGCAGCCTCTACCGGTGACATGCCATAATGGTCATTATCAGGGTGAAATAATTTAACGTGTAATACTGGATTACGGCCGCTTACAAAATCTCTTGGCAGAAGAGTTTTACGACCAGAAGTGCTATATTCCCAACCAGATGGGCGACCGGATTTATCAACCACAACTTTCATTCTATCGGGGCGCAATATATGCAGCTGGAACGATCCAGATAATTGCTCGCTTAACTCTAAATATCCGTTCCCGGACAATAAGAGAAACCCGTACAGGCTTTCAAAAAACTCAACGCCGCTTTGCTCCAAATTTGGTGATGCCATTAAAGCGCTCACCTGTGAATTATTACAGTTCATCGGTATAGAAGCCGCCGCCTCAGCAATCATCCGCACACAACGGTAAACCACTGCGTTTCGCATAAATCCTTCACGGGTTAGGCTTTGATAATTTCTAGGCGTCCAAACAGCACCGGCAGCAGCATGAAACGAGACCAGATGCCGGACACTGCCAGCCTTTTGTTCCGGCGGTATTGTTGGTTTTTTTAGTCCAAATCCAAACATTTAATATTCCTTATTTGCGTTATAAAATTCGCATTCGCGGCGAGCCATTTCCATCWAGTAATAACGACCAGATCGCCCAAACCAACGCGTCCATTCTATCGGGTGAGCGATTATTACCCTCAGTACCAAACAGGCACATTTCATCTTCAAGTTCGGCAAAATGCCGAGCATGGAAAACCATCTCTCGTTCATAAAGTGCCGCGACCGGCTCTGCTCTGACCCGTTTTCCTCTGCGTGCATGAACCAGGCAAACCGGCAAAGCATCGTCAGCTAAATGCAATACTGTCCGCACCATTTCACCGCCTTGATTGGCTTCGGCGATAATTTTATCGGCGGAAAAATCATGCCATGCCCGGCTGACCTCCTTAGCCCAACCAGAAGGCGATACCCCTTGCACTGAACGATCGGCCAATACCCAGCATTTTTTCTGCCCGCCTGTTTGCACCAATCCAACAATGACAATCCCGCAAGCAGCAGAAGATTTTCCGCTACTAGCCGGTGGATCAACCGCCACCACAATGCGATCAAATTCGTCTGGAGCTGGTTTAATTACCTGCTCTATCTGTGACCTTTTCCACAACCCGCCTTTGGGATCATCTATCAGTTCACCACCAAGTTCTTGTCGCCCTAAAACCGAACCGCCATATAATTCCTCTAGCTGTCCTATGAACCGTTCAGAAAGGTGCGGGTTGTCCCGTGTTCGCGCCCGGGTCAATACCAGGCCCGGTTCCGCCAATAGTTTCTTCAAGGCCTTTGATGGTTTCGGCGTAGTGGTCAGCACCAATTTAGGAGCCGACCCCAAACGCAACCCAAATCGCAACATAGCCAAGCAATGAGCAGGGTCTTTCCAAGCGCAAAATTCATCAGCCCAAGCCGCATCAAATTGCGACCCGCGCAGTCCATCAGCATCTTCGGCAGAAAATACTTGGGCAATAGTTCCGTTCTTCCATTTTAACTGCCGCCTAGAGGCCGAATATTTTGGTAGGTTCCGTGGGTGGCAAATAGCCTTTAGGCCGGAATTACCTTCGATCATTACCTCTCTGGCATCGTGGATAGTCGGTGCCACCAAGGCAATTCGCAAGGGGCGTTTGTTCGAGCCAATGCTTGGCGCTTCAGCTAAACTTCGCACCCATTCAGCGCCGGCTCTGGTTTTACCAGAACCACGGCCGCCCAGTAATAGCCAACTTGACCAATCACCATCTGGTGGCAATTGATCATCACGCGCCCAAAACGACCAACAGCGCAGTATTTTTGCTGCATAGCCCTTGGGCAAGTTTTCTAATGCCCAAAGTACTTGATCGGGGTTAGATTGCCGCAAGTTGGCAGCGTGAAGTTTTTTAGAAGAAGCGGGCAAGGCCATGTTCCTAATCGTGCCAGCCCTTGCACTCGTAAAATTTAATTGAAATGGGAGGTCTAATTCCCTTAAGCCCTTTTTTGGACTGTGCAACAATATAGCCGATCAGCGGTACGGTAGGATTGATTTAGCGATTTAGTTTCTAAACGCTTAATATGTTTAATACATATATCTACAGGTTTGCGTGTTTGCCTGTTGCTATCCCCGATATTCTTATTTTGCACTATCGCCGTTCTTAATCTCGCCTCGTCTCGCCCGGCCAGTTTACAAGATGATCTTCAAGATCTTCAAATTTAACACCAGTCTCACAAATTGAACGATCTTGCACCGACATTCCGGCCAGATGTATGGTGTCCCTGTCACCGCTAATCAGATAGTGCCAATCAAATAACGGCTTGTTCTCGGCGATCAAACGATAGGCACAAGTATCAGGCATCCAATGCAATTTGGCCACATTGGCAGGCGACAAGGTTACACAATCTGGAACATTGATGTTTCTRTTKGGATAATCATAACAATTGCAATTAGTTCGATCAAACAATTTACAGGCAACATTAGTGGTATGAACAATTCCGGTATCTTCATCTTCAAGACGGATCATGCAGCATTTGCCACAGCCATCGCAAAGGGATTCCCATTGCTCYTTYGTCCAGTTGGRCATTTCGATAGTTTTCCAGAATTCTTTCATGRTTTGAGCTTTTACGTMCWKAATTTAATSTWYRCTAGTCTTTTCGTRRTTAAATTTTCGGGTTACGAAAAGYAATGAAGCCYTTTCGCGCCGACATATTACAYCAAGACGATCTGCAGAAAAATAAAAGCCGYASCAAATGGTTATGGCTTACAATAATTRYTGTGRTAATATTATTGTMCGGARCGKYTTCAGCGCAAAGRTATTTCTTTGGCAASACTCCAGARTTACCGCAAGAAATTGATACTCTTTGGTCTGTAGGCAAACAGCCCTCATTTGTATTACTCGATATGAATAGCGAAATATTGGCAAGACGCGGGCCACGCTATGGCAAAATAGTTATGGCCGAAGAAATGCCAAAACAATTATTGCACGCATTTATCGCTATCGAGGATCAGCGGTTTTACCAACATAATGGTGTCGATCAAAAAGGAATTTTCCGAGCTTTGATCTCCAATTTGCGCGCCGGGGAAACCATGCAAGGCGGATCAACCATCACCCAGCAACTAATCAAACGATTATTGCTCACACCTGATCAAACCTTTAGGCGCAAATTTCAAGAAATGCTTTTGGCTAGAGAGCTAGAAAAACGCCTCAGCAAAAATGAAATTCTTAGCCTATATCTAAACCGTATCTATCTAGGTAATCGAGCTTATGGTGTAGTTGCGGCATCGGAACGCTATTTTAACAAGCCTTTGGGCAAACTAAGTTTGTCAGAAATTGCTATGCTGGCGGGCCTACCAAAAGCTCCATCAAAGTTCGCACCGCACCTCAACCTTAAATTAGCCCAAGAACGAGCAGGTTTGGTTTTACAAGCCATGCAAGCACAAGGATATATTACTGCTGAGCAAATGCAAAAGGCGATTATTGCGCCGGCAATACCGGCTCCCCCATTAAATGAGCCAGATCACGGATATATTTTTGACCTCGCAGTAGAAAAATCAGCAAAATTCACCGGCGGACGCATCCCTGATCTGGTAATTAAAACCACTATTRACCCCAYACTACAAACCTATGCAACGAACAGTATCCAGACAAAAATCAAACAAGTTGGAACGAAAAATAATGTAAGCCAAGGAGCGTTAATAGCTGTTGATAGCACCGGTGCAGTTCGGGCATTGGTCGGCGGGGTCTCATATAAGCAWAGTCAGTTTAACCGCGCCCTTAGTGCCAAGCGGCAACCGGGATCTGCCTTTAAGGCTTTTGTCTATGCGGCGGCGTTAGAAGCTGGTTTTGTCCCGTCTAGCATACGCCGTGATGAACCAATAGAAATTGCCGGCTGGTCGCCCGGAAATTATAATGAGGTATATCGGGGACGAGTTACAATTCGTGAGGCATTTAGGCGATCAATCAACACGGTATCAGCGCAAATCACTGATGATATTGGCGCAGATAAGGTAGTAACTTTAGCAAAGCAATTTGGAATATCTGAGCCGTTACAGCCATTACCTTCAATAGCGCTCGGCGCACAAGAAGTAACACTTTGGGATTTAACGCAGGGCATTGCGGTTTTTGGTAATGACGGTCTATTACAGGAAAATTATCTGATAGAAGAAATTTCCACATCTTCGGGTAAAGTATTATTCACTCGTCCGCAGATCAGCCCGCAGCAAGTCTTTAAGCAAGAGCATGCAAGAGCAATGACCAGCATGTTGCAAGAAGTAGTATTGTACGGAACCGGGCGCACAGCACAACTGCACGGTCGGCAGGTTGCAGGAAAAACCGGCACTTCCCAGCAATGGCGCGATGCGTGGTTTATAGGCTTTACCGCGCAACTAACCACCGGGGTTTGGCTAGGCAATGATGACAACACTTCAATGAAAAAGGTCACAGGAGGAGGCTTACCAGCCGCTATCTGGAAAGACTTTATGCAAGCCGCACATAAGGGGCTGGAGCGTAAACAATTAAGCACGCCGCCACCGCAAATTTTATCAGAATCTGATGAGGGCTTGGCAAGTTTTTATAATGAGTTAACTGCCAAGTTTGAAGATCTGGAAACTATATATGCTAAAAAGCAATCACGTTGATTGTTTTTTAAGGGCTTTATTGGAATATCCCTAATATTATCGGAGATGTTTTATGGTTCGTTTTAGTTTRTTTTCTGGCATTGCGCTTGTATTGCTTTTGRCTGCATCGSCARCTCAWGCKCAAGTTTTMGAACAARACACCGAAAGATCCGGYGCCACCTATCAGCGMATTTCRRTYGGYCAAGCCGGTGCAAATGCSTGCTGGTCACGATGTGCTGGYGATGCAAAATGCAAGGCATGGACATGGCAACGCCCGGGAATTGCTGGCACGCAAGGCATGTGTTCGCTTAAAACYGCTGTTACATCTGCAAGATATAGCCCATGTTGCGTATCAGGTATTTCCAAACRATTGGAACGCCAAATAGAGVTGGCTTTGCAAAAACCTGCCGCCAATACACCAGCARGAACTCAAGACAACATACTAGCTAAAGCCCCGATACCTGTTAGATACCCAGCCAAGCCAAGAATTAATAAGGTCACACGTTATTCATTGCCTGCTCATCGAGTTRSCCGAWCARCRGTTAAYAAAATMAYYCSGCCTGTARCTAATAATTCCTCCTYCGACACTCATCTARCCGGAGAGTAAGKAMRNNNNATGAGTTCAACRGCTTCRCTGAAAAAACTTACCGAGCTGGCTAGCGAGACCTCTTCYGAGMGKCGRCGCGAATTGCTRCGCGATGTMACRGATTTATATTTYGCMAAYCAAAACACCWTTTCGACCATTGAAAATGAACACTTCGATGAGATTTTGTGCCATGTTACTAGAGAGATGCACACAGAAGTTCGCAAAGAAATGGCTGTGAAGTTTGCAAATAAACCAAAAGCCCCGTTACAATTATTACGGCAATTAGCCAATGATGAAATTGACATTGCTGGTCCGGTTCTAAAACACTCTGTCATTTTACAAGACAAGCACTTGCAAGAAATTATTACCAGCGGCAAACAACAACATATGCAGATGATCTCGACCAGAGAAACATTAAGCGCCGAAGTAACCAGCGATCTGATAGAACACGCCAATGATCAAACTCTGGTGAAATTAGCTGGCAATAGCGGTGCCAGGTTTAACCGCCAATCAATGCAAAAAATGGTATCAAAATCCGAAACCGTTACTGCATTGCAAGCTCCCTTGGTTGAACATCAAGATCTTCCAGCTGATCTGATGAATGAAATGTATATGTTTGCGGAGAAGAAAGTCAGAGAACGGATACTGAGCCGCAATCAAGAGATTGATCCAAAAGTTTTGGAAGAAGCTCTGTCCCAAGTAAAAAACAAAACAATAGACAAAACCGAACAACGGCCAGAAGGTTATAAAAAATCGGAACTTTTCATCGACGCCTTACATGCAAAAGGCCAATTAGATGGCGTTGGCTTGATCAAGTTCGAACGAGCAAATGAAAGATTATCATTTTCACTGGGCTTGGCAAAACTAGCCAATGTTGATTATGGAACTGTTGATCGGGTTTTACAGCGCGATGACGTTGATGCACTAGCTTTGATTTGTCGTGGCATTGGCTTTGATACGGCAATGTTCGTAACAATCACCCTTCTTGTCAGTAAAAACGCCAACAAAAACACCGGAATGGCATCCGATCTTCGCAAAGTTTATACGGCAATTCCAGAAGCTGCCGCAAAACGGACATTACGCTTTTGGCAAATGCGGCAAAAACTAGAGACAGCTCAAAGCGCATAAGTGCTTGACAGTTCAACTTTCATCGCTAAATTCCGCCAAACTTCTRATAAAGTAATGYTTTAAAGAAGAATTACGGGTTGTCGCAAAACCGCCGTTGTAATCGTAGTCCAAATAATTCGGATTGCCGGTTTGTGTCATGTAAGAAAAGAGACAGGTATGACTAAACGTCACAGCCAAAAATACAAAATTGACCGCCGCATGGGCGAAAACATTTGGGGTCGCCCCAAAAGTCCAGTTAATAAAAGATCTTATGGCCCTGGTGAACACGGCCAACGCCGTAAGGGTAAAACCTCTGATTTTGGTTTACAATTACGCGCTAAACAAAAGCTAAAAGGCTATTACGGCAATATCACTGAAAAGCAGTTCCGTCGTATCTACTCTGATGCTCAACGCTTTAAGGGCAATACAGCCGAAAACCTAATTGGTCTATTAGAGTCGCGCCTTGATACCATGGTCTATCGCGCCAAATTCGTACCAACTGTTTTTGCCGCACGACAATTTGTCAATCACGGCCATGTCACGGTCAATGGTCGCAAAGTAAATATTCCAAGCTATCGCTGTAAAGTTGGTGACGTCATTCAAATTCGTGAAAAATCACGCTCTATGGCTTTGGTGCTTGAAGCCCTTGAAAGCCCAGAACGGGATTTACCTGATTATGTAGAARTCGAAGGTAAATCAATGRGCGCAACATATTTGCGGGTTCCGGAATTTGCCGATGTACCGTATCCGGTACGCATGGAACCAAATTTGGTTATCGAATTCTATTCATAAAACCAAACTGAAATTGATACGAAAAAGGCCGCAAATGCGGCCTTTTTTATTGCTTGGGGAAATTATTAACTAGCGATTTTTACGCCTTTTTCCTGCAACACGGTTTTCAACTCGCCGCTTTCATACATTTCACGCATAATATCGCTACCGCCTAAAAACTCACCTTTGACATAAAGTTGCGGAATAGTCGGCCATTTTGCAAATTCTTTAATWCCCTCGCGCACAGCCATGTCCTCAAGCACATTGACCGAATTAAACTCGACGCCGATTACATCAAGGATTTTTGTTGCCATTGATGAAAATCCACATTGCGGAAACACCGGCGTACCCTTCATATACAAAACCACATCATCTGCCTCTAACGTCGACTTAATGTGATCGAATATTGCTTGGTCAGTCATAATAATTACCTTTCAAGGGTTTATTGTATGAAGCATTTAAGAACTGTTCTTGTGTTCGTCAAGGCAGTCCAGCCATTCTTGTAAGTGCTGTTTCTTGGTAGTCGAACTTAACACCATATCTACTTTTGCATACTCCAGCGCCTGCTTTAATACTGTCATGGTTGATTGTTTTTTTTGAACCTGCCCACCACGGCGCAAATACCGCGCCATGTGCCACAGATCAGCAGGTCGCACAGACAATTTCCACGGGTTTCTAGTATGTGCCAGCATTTCAATGCCGATCACCTGCAAACCAGCTTTTTTGGCGGCAATAGCGCGGCTAAGATTGTTCTCTAACTGATTAGGCCCCATTGCCAACATAGCCAAACCAAACGAGCCTTTATTAGCAATAACAATATCCAGTATCTTCCCCTGCCCGGCAATACCAAGCTTTAAGAACAACCCTTTCGAGCGTAAATCTTCCAATGTCGCTATTAATTCAGGGTTCAATTCCATAGAGGCAATTCCATGCAAGAACAAACAATCTACATGGTCTGTTTTAAGGCGCTCTAATGAGCGATGCAGACTATTGGAAATATTAGCTGGCAAAAAATCTCTTTTGCCTTGTTCGGTTAACCCGACCTTGGTGGAAATAAACATGTTTTYACGYTTATTTCTGGCAATTACTCTACCTAATCGCTGCTCGCCCCGACCGCCGCCATAAGAAGGCCCTGTATCAAAAAAATTAATACCACCGGCAAGAGCCTGCTCAAYCAAGCTTTCYRYKTGCGCCGAGGAAACAACAGAGGAAGCAAGCGGCCCGGCAATGCCAAACCCCAGCTTACCCATATCTGATGATTTACCAGCCAAAGTTATTCTACCGCTGTTTCCAGTGCCAAGGCGTGTAATTCCCCGCCCATTTTACCTTGTAATGCAGCATATACCATCTGATGTTGACGTACCCGCGAAAGTCCCGCGAATGCCGCTGACACTACTCGCGCCTTATAATGATCGCCATCGCCGGCCAAATCTTCAATTTCAATTTTAGCATCAGGTATTGCAGCCTTAATCATATCTGTTATTTCATTTGCTGGCATTGGCATCGGTTTTCTCCATAAATTCTGGAAACCATTGTTCCCACTTATTTTGTAACTCACTTATACTTATTCTAGCCGAGCCAAACCTTATATCATCGCCAGTAACTTCGCCGACATAGCTCAATGAAACGCCTTTTTTAATAGCTAATTTTTGCAATTTATCATAATTAGCAGCATCAATAGCCAATAAATACCTCGCCTGATCTTCACCGAAATACCAAGCATGATCCGATAAAGAGCTGTGCGGCTCCAATACCATTCCAACATTACTGGCGATTGCCATATCCGCAGCAGCACAAGCCAGACCACCATCGGATAAATCATGTACCGCTCGCAATAGTGACTTTTTAATCGCTTTACGTATGAACTTACCATTGTTGCGTTCTGTAGACAAACTAACCGGCGGCGGTCTATGGCCAGTTAAATTTTCAATTTCTCGAGCGTAAATTGATGAACCCAGCCAGCCTTTTGTTTCGCCAACCAAGATCAACATATCGCCTTGCTTTGCACTGGCAAAACCCATTGCTGTCGATATGTCTTTGATTATTCCCACTCCACCAACAGTTGGCGTTGGTGGAATTGCTGARCCTTTGGTTTCATTATACAAGGACACATTTCCMGAAACCACCGGGTATGATAATTTCTTGCAAGCCTTGCTCATACCTTCAATCGCTTGAACAAGCTGCCCCATAATTTCTGGGCGCTCAGGATTACCGAAGTTCAAGCAATCAGTAATAGCAATCGGCTTAGCACCAGAGGCGATTAAATTGCGCCAACTTTCAGCAACCGCTTGTTTGCCCCCGCGATATGGATCAGCCTTTACATATCTAGGTGTGCAATCAGAGCTTATCGCCAAAGCTTTATCCGTTTGGCGAACACGAACTATTGCCGCATCTGAACCGCTAGCAGATGCCATCAATGTATCGCCCATTACATGGCGGTCATATTGTTCCCACACCCAACGCTTTGACGCCATATCAGGGCAAGCCATTAACTTACAAAGTACATCAATTGCATCCCTTTGCGGTAATGAACCCGCGTCCAGATGTGGCGCCTTAGCCGTTTTAACCCATGGTCGGTCATATTTTGGCGCCAGATCAGAAAGCGGCGCAATTGGCATATCGCAAACCGTTTCGCCTTTGTGCTGTAAMACCAAATGTCCRGTGTCGGTTGTCTTACCGATCACATCAACATCCAACTCCCACTTGGTAAATATCBGYCGCGAGCTAKCCTCBGTTCCGGGCTTTAGCACVATCAACATTCTTTCTTGGCTTTCCGAGAGCATCATCTCGTAGGCGCTCATGCCAGTTTCGCGTTGTGGTACACGATCCAGATCCAACTCGATACCAACGCCACCCTTATCTGCCATCTCGATAGAAGACGAAGTAAGACCAGCAGCCCCCATATCTTGTATGGCAATGATGTTGCCGGTGGCCATTAGTTCAAGACATGCTTCGATCAGACGTTTTTCAGTAAACGGATCGCCAACTTGAACTGTCGGACGTTTTTCTTGCGCATCATCATCAAATTCAGCCGAAGCCATTGTCGCTCCGTGAATACCATCACGTCCAGTACGTGCGCCAACATAAAGTATTGAATTACCAACACCTTTTGCAGCAGAATAAAAAATACTATCCGCCTTTGCCAAGCCAACACACATGGCATTTACCAAAATATTACCATTATAACCGGCATCAAAGTTTACTTCACCGCCAACAGTTGGAACACCAACACAATTACCATAACCGCCAATACCAGCCACCACACCTGCAACCAAGGATTTGGTTTTATGATGTTCAGGCTCGCCAAATCGCAAAGCATTAAGCAGAGCAATTGGCCTTGCCCCCATGGTAAATACGTCGCGCATAATACCGCCAACACCGGTGGCCGCACCTTGATATGGCTCGATAAATGATGGGTGATTGTGGCTCTCCATCTTGAAGATAATAGCATCACCATCGCCAATATCTATAACTCCAGCATTTTCACCAGGCCCGCAAATGACTTTTTTGCCGGTGGTTGGAAACTTTGCCAAATGAATTCGAGAAGATTTATACGAGCAATGCTCCGACCACATTACCGAGCAAATACCCAATTCGGTAAGGTTCGGAGTTCGGCCAAGTTGCTGACAAAAAATATCGTATTCTTGCTGGTTAAGGCCGTGTTCGGCAACTATTTGTGCAGTTATTTCCACATCATTGTTCATTGTAATGCTTCCATTAGGCTCTTAAATAAAATTTCACCATCATTATTCGCATCGGTTTTGCCCATTGCCCTTTCCGGGTGCGGCATCATGCCCAGCACATTTGCTTGGCTATTGGTAATTCCAGCAATATCATTTATCGAGCCATTTGGATTGGCCTGATAACGAAACACCACCTGTCCATTGTCTTCCAACTGTGATAATTCATCATCTTGCACCAGATAATTGCCATCATGATGAGCTATCGGGATTGAAATGTTTGTCTTGTTTTTATAACCATTGGTAAAAGCAGTGTCACAATTTTCTACTTTTAACTTTACCGGTTTACAAACAAATTTCGTACCAGAATTAGGCATTAAAACTCCGGGTAATAAACCAATCTCCGTCAACACTTGAAAGCCATTACATATCCCTAAAACATAACGCCCAGCACCGGCGTGCGTATGTACTTGCTTCATAATAGGTGATTGCGCGGCAATGGCTCCGGGACGTAAATAATCACCATAAGCAAAGCCGCCGGGAAGAACCACAAGGTCAATACTGTTTAGTTCCGCTTCGCGGTGCCAAACCATTTTGGGCATTTTACCTGTRACCTGCATAATGGCATCAGCAGCATCACGGTCACAATTTGATCCGGGGAATACGATAACAGCAACTCGCATAACCGTTTCCTTCCTTGTTTATTGGCTCAAAAACCTAGGGTTAATCAATAATATCTACGGAAAAATTTTCGATTACCGTATTTGCCAGTAACTCGCCACACATCGAAATAACTCGTTGTTTTGCTGCTGCGTGATCTGTTCCTTGCAAATCCAGTTCGATTATTTTTCCTTGGCGAACGTCAAGCACTTCATCATACCCTAATGCCTGCAAAGCTCCGGTAATTGCACTGCCCTGCGGATCAAGAACTCCTGATTTTAATTGCACTTTGACAATCGCTTTCATTTTGCGTTCTCCTTAGAAACAATTTTCAAATTAGCAGAGCCTTTTAGCACTCCCAATCGTCTGGCAACTTCGGCATAGGCCTCAGGAACATCGCCAAGGTCTTGTCTAAAGCGATCTTTATCCAACTTGCGGTTGCTTTTAATGTCCCACAACCGACAGTTATCCGGGCTTATTTCATCGGCCAAAATGGTTCGAACCATATCGCCCTCAAATTGCCTACCAAATTCAAGCTTGAAATCAACAAGACGAATTCCAATAGCTCCGAAAAGGCCTGATAAGAAATCATTCACCCGAAAAGTCATGGCAATCATGTCGTCCATTTCTTGCGGTGCTGCCCAGCCAAACGCAGCAATATGATCTTCGCTTACCAATGGATCGCCCAGTTCGTCATCTTTGAAGTAGTACTCAATGATCGGACGGGGTAATTTCTCACCCTCTTTTAACCCGAAGCGTTTACAAATCGAGCCAGCAGCAACATTGCGACAAACCATTTCCAGCGGGATAATTTCCACTTTACGCACCAATTGCTCTCGCATATTTAAGCGTTTGATGAAGTGCGTAGGAACACCCACCTCCTCAAGTCGGGTCATAAGCAATTCACTAATCCGGTTGTTTAGAACGCCTTTGCCCTCGATTTGACCATGCTTTTGGTTGTTAAATGCTGTTGCATCGTCCTTAAAATGAGCAATTAAAGTTCCCGGTTCTGGGCCTTCATAAAGAATTTTAGCCTTACCTTCGTATATTTTCTTACCTCGAGACAAACCGTGACAYCCTCATAATATGATCAATATATTTCTAGAATCAATCGCCAAATTTCTCGGGCAACTTACAGCAGGCTTTTGCTGATAACAATGCAATCTACTGATTGATTTACCTGCGACTTCGGGTTAACCAATGGACAAAATATTTTCAACTGCATTATGGAATGAACAATGAATACTTTTGATGATCGCCAAAAAGGCTTTGAAAACAAATTCGCTCTTGATCAAAATCTTGAGTTCAAAGCAGAAGCTAGGCGTAATAAATTGCTTGGGCTTTGGGCCGCTGAGCTAATGGGAAAAAGCGAAGAACAGGCACAAGAATATGCCAAAGAGGTTATAGTTGCCGATTTTGAAGAAGCCGGCGATGATGATGTATTTCGCAAATTACGCGCTGATCTTGATGCAGCCAGTGTCGAGCAATCTGATCACCAAATCAGAAGACAAATGGATGAGTTGCTAGAAAAAGCTAGAGAGCAAATTCGTACCGAGAACTAGTTTTTAGCTGTATTTTCCTGTTGGCCTACCATCAGAAATCTAATTTTTTTGGATAAAACCGAAAAAGATAAAAAACCATCGCCAATTCAGTAACAATTCACCGTGGATTATTGATGCATTTCTGAACCAGCCAAAATCATATTTACGTACAAATTTCTGGCTGATTTAGCAATAGACGCATCAAAACTTCATATTTCTATGGGGTTTGCTGTTATTAACAATATCAAAGAGCAATAGGTGCGGTTAATTTTTACCGCCCTAATCTTGATTGTACCTCGGCACACCAACACGCTGATGCCTATAAACTATCCTCAGGTACCCAAGGGTGAATGAGTGCCAATTTAGGGCTGTTAGAGAGAGCCGTCAGTCTCAATATTTGTCAATCCATTGCCAAACAAGGGCCCAGCCTATTGCGCGCATTCACCCTTATGCACCCTTGTCCGTACCCCTTGTGTTGTCTATCGTCCTGATGCTCAGCGCAAAAGTAGATGACATCTCGCATCAATCGCGTAGATTGATCGGCAAGAGAGGGGAACCACCACCATGCGTCTTAGCTGGAATGAAATTAGGATTCGTGCCAAAGCATTTGCCGGTGAGTGGGTCGATGCGTCTTATGAAAAAGGCGAAACTCAAAGTTTTTACAATGATTTTTTCCATGTGTTTGGCAAGCCTAGGCGCAGTGTTGCCACCTATGAGGAGGCGGTCAAAAAGCTAGACAACCGTCAGGGGTTTATCGACCTTTTCTGGCGCGGRGTTTTGCTKGTCGAGCAAAAAAGYGCCGGACGTGACCTTGCCAAGGCTAGAGCCCAGGCCTTTGGGTATATTGAGGCACTAAGCGATATCGACAAACCGCGCTTTGTCCTATTGTCTGATTTTCAAAATTTTGACCTGATTGATCTTTCCACCCGCGAGGAAGTCARCTTTACCCTCCAAGACTTGCACGAACATGTGGAAAAGTTCGGCTTCATCATCGGCGTGGAAAAACGCACCTTCAAGGATCAAGATCCGGTTAATATCAAGGCTTCTGAGCTATTGGGCAAACTGCATGATGAGATCGAGGCATCGGGCTTTACYGGTCATGATTTGGAAGTATTTTTGGTGCGGTTGGTATTTTGCCTATTTGCCGATGATACCGGAGTTTTCCCCCAACGCGACATGTTTCTGGAATTTCTGGAGGGACGAACGGCGCAAGATGGCTCCGATATGCGCGGCAAGTTAGGCGGTTTGTTCGAGGTGCTGGACACACACGAAGACAATCGCAACGCCAATGAAGATGAGGACTTGGACGCTTTTCCGTATATTAACGGGCGTTTGTTCGAGACCCGTATGCGTATTCCGCCATTTAACTCTAAAATGCGCGAACGACTTATCGACGCTTCGCGGTTTGACTGGACACCGATATCACCGGCGATTTTTGGCTCGTTGTTCCAATCAGTAATGGATGCCAAAGAACGGCGCAAAAAGGGCGCGCACTACACCACCGAAAAAAACATTATGAAGGTTATTGAGCCGTTGTTTCTCGATGAGTTGCACGCGGAATTTACCCGAATTAAAAAGCTAAAGCGCGGMMRMAARKCGRCCTTGGACACGCTGGCGYAAAAACTAGGCACACTTACSTTTTTTGATCCGGCTTGTGGCTGCGGCAATTTTCTGGTCATTGCCTATCGCGAAATCCGCCAACTTGAAATTGATATTCTAAAAGAAGCGCTGGGCGGCACAAATTTCAAGCAATTGGAACTGGATGCAAAAATTCTTTCCGTTGTCGATGTCGATCAGTTTTACGGTATCGAACTGGAGGAATTTCCCGCCCGCATTGCCGAAACCGCCATGTGGATGATGGATCACATTATGAATGTGGAACTGTCCTTGGCCTTTGGRMAGAACTATGCCCGCATCCCGCTAAAGGCCACGCCGCACATCCACAATGCTGATGCATTGGAATTGCCGTGGGAACAGGTATTGCCGCCAGAGCAATGTTCATTCGTGTTNGGCAACCCGCCGTTTATTGGGCAGAGCTATCAAAGTAAATTGCACCGCGAGCAAATGGCTCGGATCATTGATGCCAAAAATAAACGGGCTGGCTCGCTGGATTATGTCTGCGCATGGTTTCTAAAAGCCGGTGCCTATGCCAAAGAAGCCTGCGAGAACCGGGCAATCCCGCCTCGCATCGGCTTTGTGGCAACCAATTCGATCACCCAAGGCGAACAAGTGGCGCAATTGTGGCCGTTATTGTTTGAGCGTTATAAGCTCGAAATTGCTTTCGCCCATCGCACCTTTGAATGGGGTAGTGATGCCAGAGGCAAGGCCCATGTGCATTGTGTGATTATTGGGCTAAGCCACCGCGATCATGCGCAGCAATGGAAACGCTTATTTTCCTATGACAACATCAAAGGCGATCCCGAAGAAAGCCAACATAAATGGCTGTCGCCGTATCTGTTTGATGCCAGCGGCATGAAGAACCGGCATGTGGTGGTTGCCGATACATCGAAACCATTATCACCAAGGCCACGAATGTATAACGGCCCAAAATCCACCGATGGCGGGCATTATATTTTTCGCGGGTCTGAATATGATGAATTTTTAGCGGTGGAGCCAAAAGCCAAAGCCCTACTTCACCCTTATATCGGAGCCGCTGAGTTCATTCAAGGCAAGCAAAGATGGATACTGGATTTTCGCGGGGTTTCACCAGCCCAACTTCGACAGCTACCGGAAGTACAAAAACGCATTGCCTTGGTTCGAGAATTTCGAGCCAATAGCAAGAAACCAGCTACCCGAAAACTGGCAGAGTTTCCAACCCTGCTGGAAGGAAAAACCTTTCCGGAGGCTTCTTTTTTAGTGATACCTCAAGTCAGTTCTAAACGAAGGAACTATGTACCATTTGGTTGGATGGAACCTCTAACGATCCCAAGTGATAAATTGCGATTTATTGAAAATGTAACCAGACCGGTTTTCGCCATACTCACCTCGGCCATGCATATGGCGTGGATGCGAACGGTCACCGGGCGCATGAAATCCGATTACATGTATTCCGTCGGCGTGGTTTACAACACGTWYCCKTGGCCKRMYCTTRMYGACAAGKCCAAARCYAAACTRACCSAAACCGGWCAAGCGATTTTGGATGCCAGAGCCGCTTGGCCGGATAGCACTTTGGCTGATCTGTATGATCCCGACACTATGCCGGCCAATYTGCGCAAAGCCCACCAAGCCAATGACAAGGCGGTGGATCGCCTGTATCGCAAAAAACCGTTTGAATCCGAACGAGAACGGGTCGAGCATTTATTTATGCTCTACGAAGAAATGACCGCGCCCATGCTTGCTGCCACCAAATCCAAACCGCGCCGAGGTCGGACACGCAGGGTAAAGTAAACTCAGCTCGGCAGCGCCGCGTGTTTCCCCTCTGCCCATGGCCAGGAGTTAAGCGAGAACAAWAYGCWRWKMTSASKWWAMTRKRCYTTRMRRSRYMARSACYKYTTTCCTNCCMYSYTTRYGGGGGAGGTNNGCSCSKAWGSGSTSGKRGGGGGNNYKTTMTTSYSAAMMWWKKMCWAWWTWGKMMWWKKTTSRSAAKAAMRMYCCCYCCGAGCGCATACGCGCCCACCTCCCCCATAAAGGTGGAGGAAAACAGTCCTGACCCCGCAAGGTACAGTAAACTCAGCTCAGCGTATCCCGACGAAGATAATTGTCTAGTTTTATTGCTATGTCATTTGCGCTGTCATCCATGGTGATCACATCCAACACCTGTGACGAAACCGGATTTACCAATAACATAAACCCGGTTTTGCCTTTGTTGTTTTGATATATTTCGCTTAAATTCTTTTCCTTGGCTAATGCTTGCAACGCTTTTCCGCGCACCAAAGCAAACGAGAAGTCAAACTTCACAAAATCCACAGGCCGGTCTTTAAACACCGGCTTTACCGCCTCTATTTTTGGATCAAGTATCAAGCATGCACCGCACCAATTGGAGTAAAACATCACCGCCAACAATGGCTGATCAGTCTCTACGGCTTTAACCTGTTCTTGTTCCACTTGCCTTTCAGGGGCAGCAATTACATTGGCGCTTATTGAAAAAGCACCCAGCGAAACAAACAAAATCACAGCAAGTTTAAGCATCAAAACATCTAACTTCCTTTATGGCATTTTATGGCGCTGGCCGCCCTGTTGGACAAACCATTGAACCGGTATCACGCGAACCAACAGCCATTGTTTCAACCCGCTCAACCGCTCGCTCAAAAGCCAAGGCCATAGTATCCGCAGTAAATGTACGATTAACACAATCTATTTGCTCCCCGGTATCAGCGGCCAGCAAAACCACCATTCCGGTTGTTCCAGCATAAGCATTATATGTAGCTACCACGTCATTATCGAACGCTGTTTCTATCGCCTTGTCCCAAGTTTGGGGATTTGAAAAATCCAAAGTCAGGTGCTGCACGGGCAGGTTTTTAGTTTGCTTACGAGCCTTTTCCAGTATTGGATCAACAATGCGGCAATTTGAACACCAGCTGGCGTAGAAATAAACGGCTCGCACCTTTGACGTTTGATCAGCAGCATAAGCCGCTACACTTCCAAAGCTAGAGAACACCAAGGCCGCAATTAGTAACAATCGGGTCATTTCATAGTCCTAATACCAAAACACTACTTAGCCGAACAGCTAAACAACCGCCAATCACAATTACGCTATATTAGTTAAAACCAAATGCAGCATAGCACTTTCCTACCGCCTAAGATAAGGTGAAATAAATTATAGGAGAATATTATGGCGAAAATATTTGGGTTTACGGCTGTTTTTTTACTATTCTTATTTGGTCTTTGGTGGGTTAAATCTTCTCCTCCTGCTTATATTAAGGTCAGTCAAGCATTTGCGTTTGGTGAAATTTCACCGCAAACTATGGCCGCCACAGTAAATGAAGATGTTATTGCCGCTTCATTTACGCAGATTGCGTTGGAGYTGCCAGSTTATGACGARGTTATTTTATACGAAGATCAARATTTAGCACTGGCSACCGCAGTCGACGGATGGTTTTGGCAAATTGACCTTAAAGAAAAAACCGCAAAACGCTTTGTTGATGCTCCATTGATGCCCGCTGGAGCGCGTATTGCACCGGATAATACCAATATAGTATATTTTTGCTCCTCATTTTTGTATGATACAACCTACCCTAAGAACGAACGTGTTGGATTGTACCAACTTAACTTAGCAAACAAACAAATCACGCCACTGGTTCTAGAAGTACCGAAAGTTTCAGGCATTGGCCTTGCGCCAAAAGTGCTGGCAATGGGTACTGGCGTAGAACTATCTACTCCACTAACTAAACAATCCAATTCACGACCGCTGGCTTTTTGCAATGATCTTGATGTAAGCGCTGATGGCAAACGAATTTATTTCACCGAGCCATTTTCCTATGAAAACGCTTCCATGGGCGGAGGTGGCACTTACCGCGAAGCCATATCCTTGGGGCAAAATGGTCTGGTTTGGCTTTATGATTTTAGCTCCGATTCTGTATCACTGATCTCAAAGAACTTTACTTTTCCTGATGGAATTTTGATTGAAACAAACGAAGACGGAGAAGATGAAAGCCTGTTAATCGCTGAAACTGTTAAGTTTCAGATTCAAAGAATGTTCATAAGCGGCTCGAGATCTGGGCAAAGTGAGATTGTTCAAAAGGATATGCCAGCAATGCCAGACGGGCTTGACCGTGATGCCAATGGAAACATCTGGATTGGCATGATAAAACAACGATCCAATACTATAGACTGGATCCACAAAAACCCATGGATTAAACACCTTTTGTTACGATTACCTGTTACAATGATGCCGGTATCACGMGAAACTAGTTACATGGCTCTTAGYCCAAATGGGGAARMMGTYCTRTTTTACTCAGTTCATGATGGATCGGTTTTCACTGAAATTTCAGTAGTAATTCCTGGCAGCAATCAGTTATATCTGGCCACAGTTGGTCATGATAGCAAAGGCCTTTACAGTGTTCCGTATCCGAAGAGTTTACAAAACGAATAATGTAAAAAGGCAAAGCTTATAATCTGCCCTTTTACTTAATATAAGTGAGATTTAAGCCGATTTGACAATTACGGTTACRCCGTCAATTCTTTCRACWATRATYTTACTGCCTTTGGTCAAATCACTGTCATCAATGCAGACCGCGCTCCACCTTGTATCGTCAAGATTAACCCGTCCGCGGCCATTTTTGAAATCAACGGTTACTTCGCCTACTTGACCAACCATTCTTGCGGATCGGTCATTTAAGTGCTGCTTGTCACCGCCTTTCATTCTTGGTCGGATATAGACCTGTCCAACCCAAATCAGAATAGCAGTTAAAACAGCAAAAACAGTGAAATCAGCTTGCCAGCCCATAAAGCCAAACAGGTTCAATAAGCCAACCAAAAATGCTGCCGCTGCTGGCCACAACAGAAATGTTGTAAAACCGGTTAACAACTCCAACACCAAGAGTATTCCGGCAAATGCAATCCAATGCCAAATCGTCATAACTTGAAGAAAATCAATCAATTCTGCCATAATTATTAGCCTTTCTTTTTGTCAGAACTTGCCTCAACCAATGCAGTAATTCCGCCAATAGTTGCCGCCAATGCAGAAAACTCAGCCGGAATAATCACAGTTTTTTGCTGATCGCTCATCGCCAGCTTTTCAAAGGCCGCAACATATTTTTGGGCAACGAAATAATTGATCGCCTGCACATCACCATTGGCAATAGCTTCGGACACCATCTCGGTTGCTTTGGCTTCTGCTTGCGCTAAACGTTCTCTGGCCTCGGCATCAAGATAGGCCGCTATTTTGCGCCCCTCAGCTTCCAGCACTGCTGCTTGTTTTTCGCCTTCGGCTCGTAAAATCTCCGACTGACGATCGCCCTCAGCGGTTAGAATGTCAGCACGTTTTTCACGCTCCGCTTTCATTTGCTTGGCCATAGCAGCTGTAATATCCGGCGGCGGAGTTAAATCGCGGATCTCAATCCGGGTGACTTTTACGCCCCACGGATTTGTTGCTTTGTCGATAACACCCAATAACATGGCATTGATCTCATCGCGTCGAGACAGCACTTCATCTAAATCCATCGAGCCAACCACGGTACGAATATTGGTCAAGCAAAGGTTGATGATTGAAAAATCTAAACTATCGACCTCATAGGCAGCCCTAGCGGTATCCATAACCTGCACAAACACCACAGCATCTACCGAAACCATGGCATTGTCTTTGGTAATTACTTCTTGGTTTGGAATATCGACCACCCGTTCTCGGACGTTCATTTTATAACCAACACTATCAACAAACGGGATAATCATATGAAAYCCCGGAGTTAAGGTTTTAGTGTATCTGCCAAAGCGTTCAAYCGTCCATTCATTGCCTTGRCGAACWGTTTTCAACGCCATTAAGCCAAAGATAATTACAACGGCCAGCAATACTACAATAAATATCAAATCCATGATTTATTCTTTCTTTTTAAGACATTGCCCCAAGCTTTGCCAAACCATTAGAGTACTTTTCTTAGAGTTGCTCTAATAAATATTTTGCAGAAGAAACACGAAAYTCACCGGGTTCTTCTATGTTTATATGGGTAGCCACACCATCTTTTACAAGCATTGAGAACCTTTGACCGCGAGTTCCCATGCCAAACGCCGATCCATCAAAGTCCAGTCCCAACGCCTTTACAAACTCACCATTACCATCAGCCAACATCAAAACATCATTTGCACTTTGYTGCTCTTTTTCCCAAGCATGAAGCACAAACATATCATTGACCGAAGTACAAGCKATCACATCAACGCCCTTGGCACGAAGCTCTGAGGCTAATTCGATATATCCCGGCAAATGCTGGGCGCTACAAGTAGGAGTAAAGGCACCGGGCAAAGAAAACAGTGCCACGGTTTTGCCGGCAAATACACTATTGGTGGTTAGCGGTTCTGGTCCGTCTTTCGTGATGCTCATGAAATTAGCATCTGGTAATTTATCGCCTTGCTTGATGGTCATTGTTTTCTCCGTCGAATCTAAAAACTTAGTATATACTCCATCGACCCAAAAACCAATTCACTTGGTTTATTGCAGCACAGAGAACTAACCCTTAAACGGATCACGAACCAAAATTACATCTTCGCGTTCTGGTGAGGTTGACAGTAAGTCAACTGGCGCACCGATCAGCTCTTCCAAACGCCGTACATACTTAACTGCCTGCGCTGGTAAATCGACCCATGAGCGCGCGCCACGAGTGGTTTCGTTCCAGCCCTCAAAGGTCTCGTAAACCGGCTTTACTGCTGCTTGTTCGCGGATACCCGCAGGAAGCCGGTGAATGCGTTTTCCGCCCAAAGTGTAGGCAACGCATACTTTAAGCTCCGCAARCCCGTCCAGCACGTCCAGCTTGGTAAGGGCAATTCCAGAAATACCGCCAATAGTTATTGCTTGTTTGACCATTACCGCATCAAACCAGCCACAACGACGCTCTCTGCCGGTTACGGTTCCAAATTCTGCACCCCGCTCGCCAAGTCTTTGGCCGACATCATCATCAAGCTCGGTTGGAAACGGGCCAGAGCCAACTCTAGTGGTGTAGGCTTTGGTAATTCCAAGTACATAGTTCAAACGGTGCGGGCCAATACCGGTACCACCGGCGGCCTGTCCGGCAATAGTGTTAGAAGAAGTAACAAACGGCCAAGTGCCATGATCAACATCGAGCATTGCGCCTTGCGCACCTTCAAACAAAATTTTCTGATCGGCTCTAACCGCATTATCCAAATGCTTCCATACAGCACCGGCAAATGGTAATATTTGCGGAGCCATCGCCAATAAAGCATCGGTTAGTTCTTCGGCGACAACTTCTTCTAGCTCGTAACCACGACGCAAAGCATTGTGGTGTTGCAACAAACTTTGAACCCGTTGCAGCAAAACTTCAGGATCTGCCAGATCAATCACCCGAATGGCTCTTCTGGCGGCCTTGTCCTCATAGGCTGGACCAATGCCGCGCTTGGTGGTGCCAATTTTCTCCTTGCCCGCCGCCTGTTCTCTGGCGACATCAAGATCACAATGCAACGGTAAAATCAGACTAGCATTTTCGGCAATGATCAGGTTTTCAGGATTAACCTTAATTCCTTGCTCGCCAACTCTAGCTATCTCGGCCAGCAATGCAGTCGGATCAATAACCACGCCATTACCTATCACCGAAAGCTTACCGCCGCGTACAACTCCAGACGGCAATAATGATAGCTTATAAACCTCGCCATCTACGACCAAAGTATGTCCGGCATTATGGCCGCCTTGAAAACGGGCTACTACATCGGCTCTGGTCGATAACCAGTCAACGATCTTACCTTTGCCTTCATCGCCCCATTGCGATCCGACAACAACTACATTGGCCATAATAATTCCTAACTAATGTCCAAACTTACGTGACAAGCGAATACCTATATTATCAAGACCTTCATTACGCCCCTTCCCCAATATCTGCCCGTGCGACAAATGCTCAAAGACAATGCTTGCGTCCCATTGATCATTTACGTGAACGCCAAAGCCAAACACAGAACGAAACAATAAGTCCGAACCTAATATCACCCGGGTGGCATCAAGACGGATACGAACGGGATCAGAAGGATTTGTTGGCAGGGAAGTAATGCCATCATGATAAACAATTCCAAAATCAAACTCAGCAAAATACTTAGAGCCAATATCGGTTTGCCAGGCCAACCCTGCCCCACCAAAATTGGTCAAGCCATCAGTATTGATTGAAAGATTAACGAACGGGCGCGGCGAGTAAGCCCACGTCAAAAACTGCGGCGAAGCAAAAACCACCTCGCCAGCAATATTAACTCCGCCCTCTTTGCCGCCGGCACCATTTCCGGTGACATTTACGTCGTGGTCAAGAACGGCAAATCTAATTTCCTCAACCTGCGCCAATGCTGAACCACTAAATAAACCAAGCAAAAGCCCGCAGGTAAATAATGAAATTTGGATTGTTCTTATCATCTCAACGTCCCCCTAGATTCGATATAGTCCATAGCATAAACCTTGGACGTATAATTGCCACCACCAACAGTTAAAATTTTAACGCAAATGCCTTTCGTACATGCGACAAGGATTTCACCGCCTCTAATGCCTGAGTGCTTATCGGAGCATCAACGCCGATTAGTGATACAGCGCGGGATCCACCAATAGCTCGACCAAGGTTAAACGTTGCGATATTCACCTGATTTGCACCAAGTAATTTACCCAAAGCACCAATATGCCCCGGCTTATCTTCATTGGTTACATAAAGCATGTTTTCACAAAAAGGAGCATCTAACGACACATCATCAATTTGCATCACTCTGGGAATTCCAGCAAATAAGGTTCCGGCAAAGACACGCACACCATCATCGCCTTCAAGTCGCAACTCGATAACCGAATCAACATCACCTGTTTGCTCCTCCAAGGTCTCAGCCAGATGTATGCCGCGCTCAGCTGCCATAACCGGCGCAGAAACCAAATTCACATCCGACAATATCGGCTTTAATACACCAGCCAAAGCCACAGATGATAATGGTTTTACATTAAGACTAGCTACCGCACCTTGATAGACTATTTCAAAACGTTGCAAGCCAGATGACATGGTTTGCCCGGCCAGCTGTCCAAGCTTCTCAGCTAACGCTAAAAACGGCTTTAGGCGCGGCGCGTCTTCTGCGGAAACACTAGGAGCATTCAAAGCGTTCGATACTGCACCATTAACCAGAAAATCACTCATTTGACGGGCGACTTGAACTGCGACATTTTCCTGCGCCTCATGGGTTGAAGCACCCAAATGCGGAGTGCCAACAAAGTTAGGCAAAGTGAACAATGGGTTATCAATTACCGGCTCTGTAGCAAACACATCCAATGCAGCAGCACGCACATGACCGCTTACCAAACCTGCATAAAGCGCGGTTTCATCAACCAAGCCACCTCTGGCACAATTTACAATCACCACGCCGGCTTTGGTTTGGTTCAAAGCATCAGCCGACAAGATATTCCTAGTTTGATCAGTTATCGGTGTGTGCAAACTAATTACATCTGACTTGGTTAGAAGCTCCGGTAAATCGACTTTTCTAACACCAATTTCAATCGCTCGCTCGGCGGTTAAATACGGATCATATGCCAAAACATTCATTTTTAGACCCAAAGCCCGTTCGGCCACCAATGCGCCAATATTACCACAACCTATTAGCCCCAATGTCTTGCCAAACAACTCGGTTCCAACGAACTTGGATTTCTCCCATTTACCGGCTCTGGTTGAACTATCAGCCGCCGGAATATTGCGAGAACAAGCAAACATCATGGCAATCGCATGTTCAGCAGTAGTAACCGCATTACCAAATGGTGTGTTCATCACCACAATACCTTTGGCACTAGCCGCAGGAATATCGATATTATCAACGCCAATGCCGGCTCGGCCAATGACTTTTAAGTTTGTTGCCTTAGCAATCAATTCTTCATCTGGTCTGGTTCTCGAACGAACTACGAGGCCATCATATTCGCCAATTGTTTCAAGTAATTCAGCTCGGGACATATCTGTTTTAACATCAGTCTCTACGCCATTTTCGTCAAACACCTGCAATGCCGCAGGAGATAATTTATCAGCAATTAATACTTTTGGCATTTCTGCCTCCATCTATATTTTATTAAAAGAAATTTTAGTTAGTTTTCTTTGCGATCCATCAACTTACAGAAAAGTTTTTAAGTGGTCGCAATCCTTTGCCGTAAAACCGGTTCCCACTTTTACTAGGATTGCTCCGTACCCACTTTTTGGGTCGATGGACTGTATGCGGCCAAAGCTTTATGATAAGCCCAGTCCAACCAAGGAGTTAGAAGTTGCAAATCGCTTTGCTCTATCGTTGCACCACACCAGATGCGAAGCCCCGGCGGGGCATCACGATAACCACCAATGTCAAATGCTACTGCTTCTTGTTCCAGCAAAGCGCTCATTCGTTTTACCAAAGCCTTTTGCTCCCCGACCGGTAATGATCGAACCTCTGAATCGGCAAATTGCAAGCAAACTGCGGTATTTGAGCGCGTTTTCGGATCGGTACACAAAAAATCCACCCACGAAGTTTGCGACACCCACTCCTTAAGCACTGCCAAATTGTCATCGCACCTTTTATGCAGCGCCTGCAAACCACCAATACTTAAGCCCCAATTTAAGGTATCAAGATAATCCTCGACACATAACATGCTCGGCGTATTGATGGTTGAACCGGTAAAAAAACTTTCGTTTATTTTGCCATTTTTGGTTAAGCGGAAAATTTTTGGAACCGGCCAAGCTGGCGTGTGACTTTCAAGTCGCTGCACCGCTCTAGGCGATAAAGCAATCATACCATGCGCAGCCTCGCCACCCATGACCTTTTGCCATGACCAAGTAGCTACATCTAGCTTATTCCAATCCAAACCTTGGGCAAATGCGGCTGACGTAGCGTCACAAATAGTTAAGCCAGATCGCTCATCAGCAATCCAATCACCATTTGGCACCCGAACCCCAGAAGTCGTACCATTCCAAGTAAAAACCACATCGGCATCTTTGCGGACATCATCTAAATCCGGCAAAGCCCCATAAGCAGCATCCAACACCCGAACATCGGAAAGTTTTAGTTGCTGGCAAATGTCTGTTGCCCAACCTTTGCCAAAGCTTTCCCACACCAATACGTCCACCGGCTTTGGCCCCAGCAGGCTCCAAAGTGCCATCTCCATCGCCCCTGTATCAGAGGCAGCAGTGATACCAATTCGGTAATCATCAGGTATTTGTAATAATTGACGCGACAGATCTATCGCTTGTTGTAAGCGTTGTTTACCAATTTCATGTCTATGGGAACGGCCAAGTGGCGCGTTTTGAAGGTTTGCAAGCGACCAGTTTGGCCGTTTCTTACAAGGACCAGATGAAAATCTAGCATCATCAGGTCGATCCACCGGCATTGGTGCCGGTTTAACGTGAAGTATCATATTGTCTCCTATCCTCACTGGACAGGCGCGCACCATTGGGGGTGCGAGACCCACGGCGAAAATAGACATTTACTTCAAAGCGTCAAGCACCAACTAATATTTTTTACTCAAGTCTAACCGAATTTGAAGCTTTCATCTTGAGCCGCCTCAATCAAATCCCGGTGGTTTGGCATCATTTTCACAGCATTTTCTTTTGCCAACTGCACATTATTAAACTCTGCATCGGCTTGCCTGACAAATGGGAAAGCAGATTGATTACGAATAATATCTGGCTTAAAGCCCATGCCTAGAAGGATATATTGATAAATCTCATGACTAAACAATCTATTATTAGAGTGAAAATCAGATACCTGCGGCAAACGGTATTTCCATAATTCTAATTTTTCCAACAGATAATCAGGAACAGAATCATCGTTTCGGTTATCAATCCAAAATGCGCTATCATCTCTTTCGCTTAAATAATAATGCATTTTCACAAAAGACACAGCGTCTTCATAACGTTCACGCATGGCACGATTAAAATGCTTAGCCGATACTTCAAAGTCTCCATAACGAGGGAAATAATCCCCAATCATCCGAATAGCAGCTTCAATTAGCACTATACCGGTTGCCTCCAACGGCTCCAAAAATCCTCCAGAAAGGCCGACTGACACACAGTTCTTAATCCAATGGGTTTCCCGATAGCCAGTTTTCATTTTTAATAATCTTGGCGAAGCATTCTTTGCTGACTTTCCAAGATATTCTTCCAAGACACGTTCTGCCTGTTCGTCGGTAGAGTGGCGGCTTGAATATACATGCCCTGTTCCCCGGCGATGACGTAAACCAATGTCCCATAACCAGCCAGCCTCTTGCGCTGTTGAAAGCGTACTGCTGGCAATTGGGCACATTTCGTCTTCATACGGGACTTGCGCCACCAAAGCACGATCAACAAATAAGACATCATCAACCGGTTTAAGTTTCGACCCCATTGTTTTATCAATCAAAACAGCGGCAAACCCAGTGCAATCAATAAACATGTCAGCTTCAAGCTCTTTACCATCTTCCAACTTAACCGAGGCAATTTCTCCATTTTCCTTTACATTAACCTTGTCTACCGTCCCGATAAGATGTGTGATTCCCAACCGCAGTGAATGTTCTTTTAACAATTCTGCTAGTTTTCCAGCATCAAGATGATAGGCATAATTCATTGGCGCGAAGAAATTTTTATCACCTTTTTGTTTTGGGGCTTTTTTTTCTTCACAAATTCCATGTTGAAAAGAAACGGAGTCGGAGAAAGAAGGATTAGTTTGGGCATGGCGAAAAGCCCAATATGGTGCCAATTCTTCATGATTCTGGATCCGGTGCGGATTTTCAAACAAATTATAGTAAAAATGCTCCGGTGTATTGGGGTTAGTTTTCCAATTTACAAATTTAATACCCTGTTTGAATGTCGCATCAGCTTTGCGAATAAACTCCGCCTCATCAATTCCAATCAACCCCAATGTAGTGCGAATAGAAGGAAATGTACCTTCGCCGACGCCAATCACAGGAATATCACTTGATTCAACTAAAGTAATTTTTACACCATTTGGAAGATCTGAGCCAAGGTGTCTGGCTAAATAAGCCGCAGCCATCCAACCTGCCGTACCACCGCCAACGATCAAAATACTATCAATGGTTTTGCTCATTTACTTTTCCCTTTATGCGAAATTATTTTATTCGAGATAGCTTTTGCAATGAAACATACAAAACATTATCCCCAAAGCTCTTAACTGGATATATTACACAAAGCTTTTATGCAACAAGCATTAGGTGCGGCCTCTTGTCATGCGGCTCAATATTGATGAGGGTCGCATTTCATTGTTTGACAGATGCCCATACAAGTGTCACCGCCATGTTATGAGTGATTTACTAAATACAAATGGTAATAAGCGCCAGCCAACACGAGGCGATTGGATACGCTATTGCACATTAATTTTACTCTGGAGCTCATCATTTGCCTTAACTAAGATCGCAGTTGTTGAATTATCACCGGCTATAGTTACAGCGTTGCGTATCTGGATTGCCATCGCACTTCTATATTGCTGGATGATTTATCGAAAACATAAATTACCACCACTATTGCCAAAACCAGATGTTCGATGGTTGTGGTTCTTACCTGTTGGCCTTACCGGATCGTCATTGCCGTTTTTACTTAATGCGTGGGCGTTGCAGTCACTAGACGCAGGGCTAGTCAGTATTTTGCTTTCAACCATGCCATTATCTGTGGCTTTCTTGGCGCATTTTACTATTGCTGGTGATCGCATGACTGTCGCCAAGATAAGCGGCCTATTATTAGGGCTTTTCGGAGTGATATTACTAATTGGCCCAGCGGCATTGTCCGAGCTTGGCGGGCCAACCACCATAGCGCAATTCGTAATTCTTGGATGTGCAATGATGTTCGCCATAAACAGCGTATTGATCCATTTTATGCCGGAAACTCCACCAAGTGTGGCAGCTACTGGGATGTTGCTAGTTGGCGGTTTAAGCCTATTGCCATTTGCCATTTATGATGGCTTGCAAGCGCAAATACCCTCCATTGGAGTTATAATAGCCGTATTAGTATTAGGCTTGGCGGCAACGGGTATCGGCTCAATTTTCTATATGCAGACCTTGCGCAGCGCCGGCCCCAGCTTTTTGGCAACGGCAAATTATTTTGTACCACCGGTTGCGGTTTTAATAGGCATTGTGTTTTTGAAAGAAACGCTCTCAGTATTGGCATTTATTGCTTTGGCAGTTATCTTCACAGGGATAATGATCGAGCGGAGAAAATAGCTAAAATACAACTTAATCTACTTCAATTATTCCCTGCATATAGTCAACAGCACCGCCACCAAGACGCACGCGGTCTTTGCGCAATTCCACATCGACCAGGCCGCCACGTTTTGAGGCTTGCAATGCTCGCATTTTGTTGCGGTTTAGACGTTTTGCCCAATATGCAGTAATTTGCGCAAAAGCTGCACCAGTTACCGGGTCTTCATCAATCCCGACACCTGGCACAAATACCCGGGTTAAGAAATCAAACCCATCATCGCCAGGAGCGGAGACGATCAGCTCGCCAGGCTCGGTTAAATTGGCTAACTGCACGCCCTTTTTGATGTTCATGTCTCTAACGAAAGCTGGGTCATCAACAATAATAAATGGAAAATCGGCGCCACCACTGGCAAGAATTTGCCGCCCAAGGCCTTCGACTAATTGTTTTGATGGGTGCCACGAATTTTGTTTTGCCGCCGGTAAATCAACAATAAAATTCTGCCAGTCACGTTCGACGTTTAACAAACCGCTGGCACTGGCAAATGTCACCTTATCGAGATCAGGGTGTATGTGCCGCAGCACACAAACCCCGCTTGCAAAAGTTGCATGACCACATAACGGAACTTCGGTTGTTGGAGTAAACCAGCGCAAATCCCAATGCGATGGGTTCGCGCTTGCGACAATAAATGCAGTTTCCGAAAGGTTGTTTTCCATGGCAATGTTTTGCATCAATACTGGATCAAGCGGTTCTCTTAGCGGAATTACCGCCGCCGGATTGCCAGTAAACGCACCATYRCTAAAAGCATCTATTTGATAAATATCAAGTTTCATTTRTTTCTCCNTAACTVGCCAATTATGAGCCAATGGCCCGTGACCGCGGCCTAATTTAGGTGCATGAATTATCGCCTGTAGCACATATTCTCGCGCCACTTTTACTGCCTCATCCAATTGTGATCCTTGCGCCAGATAAGTAGCTATTGCGCTGGCTAAAGTGCATCCGGTTCCATGAGTATGTTTTGTATTAACTCGTAGACTTTCAAAAACCGTCTCACCCTGTTCCGATAACAAAAGATCATAAATTGTATCGCCAGCTATATGCCCGCCTTTAATCAAAACAGCTTGCGATCCCTTACCGAGTAATATTTTTGCAGCTTTGCGCTGATCATCAACACCCTCAACAGACCCCCCTGTTAAAGCCTCAGCCTCTGGCGCATTAGGGGTAAGCAAATAAGCCTGTGGCAACAAATTTTTGAGCAGAGTGTTAATTGCATTTTCGGATAATAACTTGGAGCCGCCTTTAGCTATCATCACCGGATCAAGCACTATTGGTATTTGCTGATCACGCAATTCTTCCGCCACCGCAGAAACAATATCCGCACTGCCCAACATACCAATTTTTATTACATCAACAGCAAAATCATCGAGCACTGCTCTTATTTGCGCCCGCACCAAACTCACATCCAAATGCTGCACCTGTCGCACGCCACATGTGTTTTGCGCAGTAATTGCAGTAATTGCGCTGGCGGCATAACTACCTAATATTGTTATTGTTTTTATATCAGCTTGAATACCAGCGCCACCGCCGCTGTCGGAGCCTGCAATAGTCAGCACCACCGATTGAAGTGCTTTACTCATTTGCTTTTCCTTGAAAATCCACCGCTGTTAACACTCGCAGCATTTGCACGGTTTCTCGCACATCATGAACTCTAACCATTGCAATTCCTTGGTAATAAGCGGCCGCCACCAAAGCCAATGAACCACCCAAGCGATCGTCTGTAGGTGCAGAAAAATCAAGCTCGCCAATCATACGTTTACGCGAAGCACCAAGCATAATCGGACAATCAGTTTGTTCCTGTAGCTTGTCTAAATTGGCCAGTAATTTCAAATTATCTTGTAAAGTTTTGCCAAAACCAATACCCGGATCAACCAGGATATTTGTCTTGGCGACACCTGCTTGCAAAGCGGCAGTAATTCGACTTTGCAAGAAATCCAGCACCTCACAAAACACGTTCTCATAGATCGGCGCATCTTGCATAGTTTTAGGCTCACCTTGCATGTGCATTAGAACCACCGGACAACCAAGTTCTGCCGCCTTGGTCAAAGACGTTTTGTCATGGCGCAAGGCACTGACATCATTCCAGATATCAGCCCCCGCCTTCATTGCTTGCTCGGCCACCTCTGGCTTCATAGTATCTATCGAGATCGGTATTTCTGATTGCTGGCGAATACCAGAAATCACCGGCAAAACACGTGATAATTCTTCATCTACGGAAACCGGCAATGATCCTGGCCTTGTGCTTTCACCGCCAATATCAACAATATCAGCTCCCTGCTCGACCAAAGTAAGAGCATGTTTTATCGCCAACTTAGGGTCTACATATCGCCCGCCATCGGAAAAACTATCCGAAGTGACATTTACAATTCCGCAAACCAATGGTCGGTTCGGTGACCTAAAATTTATGTTGGCTCGAACAGCCAAAGATCACGCGCCTTGTGGCTCTGGCCCGTCTTTTTTCCCGGCCTTTGGTTTTGGTTTTGGCTTTTTACCACCTGAGATCACCGGCACTGCAGCACCTGGACCTTTGGGCTTAGATGTTTCTTCGGGGTCAGGGCGATTGGGGCGTTTACCCTTCATCAAGCCTTCTATTTCCTCACCAGTTAAGGTTTCGAACTCAATCAATCCTTCGGCAACGGCTTTCCAAGCCTTCTTATGTTTAGTCAAAATTGTCCGTGCCGCATCCTCACCCTCATCAACAAAGCGTTTGGTTTCTTCCTCGATCAATTTTGCGGTTTCTGGAGAGACTGAGCTACTTCGCATAATTTGCTGACCTAAAAACACTTCACCGCCGTCATCACCATAAGAGATATTGCCTAGTTTTTCCGAGAAGCCCCATTTGGTGACCATAGCCTTGGCCAAACCAGTTGCCGCTTGAATGTCAGAAGAGGCGCCAGAAGTAACATTTTTGGCTCCGAATGCTAATTCTTCAGCAACCCGTCCGCCCATTAGTATCGCCAGACGAGATGTCATTTCTTCAAAGCTTTGCGAATATTTATCATCTTCTGGTAATTGCATCACCATGCCCAAGGCTCGTCCACGGGGAATAATAGTTGCTTTGTGAACAGGATCTGCCGCAGGTACTTTTATCGCCACAACCGCATGACCGGCTTCGTGATAAGCAGTCATCCGCTTTTCTTTTTCGCTCATCACCATAGAACGCCGTTCTGCGCCCATCATGACCTTATCCTTAGCATCTTCAAAATCTATCATGGTAACAATGCGTTTTTCACGCCTTGCCGCCAATAAAGCTGCCTCATTACATAGGTTTGCCAGATCCGCTCCGGAAAACCCCGGTGTTCCTCTGGCAATAACTCGAACATCAACATCGGCAGCAGTTGGTATATCTTTGGTATGAATTTTGAGGATTTTCTCACGACCCAGAATATCTGGGTTTGGCACAGTTACCTGCCGATCGAACCTGCCGGGGCGCAATAAAGCACTATCCAATACGTCTGGACGGTTAGTCGCTGCAATCAGGATAACACCCTCATTGGTTTCAAACCCGTCCATTTCGACCAATAGCTGGTTCAAAGTCTGTTCGCGCTCATCATTACCGCCACCAAGGCCGGCTCCACGAGAGCGACCAACAGCATCAATTTCGTCGATAAAGATAATACACGGCGCATTCTTTTTAGCTTGCTCAAACATATCACGCACGCGACTGGCGCCAACACCTACAAACATTTCAACAAAGTCTGATCCGGAAATAGTAAAAAACGGCACTCCGGCCTCACCAGCCACTGCCCTTGCAAGCAAAGTTTTACCGGTTCCAGGAGGGCCGATTAACAACGCCCCTTTGGGGATTTTTCCACCTAATCTCTGAAACTTTGAAGGATCCTTTAAGAACTCGACAATTTCTTCTAATTCTTCTTTGGCCTCATCAATTCCGGCAACATCACCAAATGTTACCTTTGTTTGATTCTCAGTCAGTAACCTGGCTTTTGACTTGCCAAAACCCATCGCACCGCCTTTACCGCCGCCTTGCATTTGACGCATGTAAAACAACCAAAATCCTATCAACAACATAATCGGAAGGAAGTTCATTAAAATTGTGAACAGTAAACCACGTCCTTCGGGCTTAACTGTAACATCAACTCCAGCATCACTCAGCTTGGACGCAAGTTCTGTATCAGGATAAGTGGTTGTTGAAGTAAACTGGCCGCCGCCGGTATAATTTCCAGATAACTTCATACCGCTTAAAGTAACATCGGCAACTCTTCCAGCTTCAGCCTCACGCATCAAAGTTGAAAAACTTATCTCGCTAGCGGGCGCTTTGCTACCACTGCTTTGCATCATCGAAAACAAGGAAACCACCAATAAAATGATGATTGCCCACAAAAGAAGATTACGCATGGCCATAGAAGGCTTCCTTTATCTATCCACCGAAATTTTCCGGTGATCTGTTGATTGCCTTAAATGGGGTTTTATCACCGATAAAACAATGGTGAATTTAGTCATATTGCACCATTTTAGCACTTTCACTGCAAGTTTATGCGAATAAAGTGCCAGTTTCTATCCCCCTAATTGCAGCAATTGGAGTTATTTGTTGTGGAGCCTCCGTGGCAAACACAATTATCTTGCCACTTTTGGTCTGCAATACTGGCAGCGTCGCACGAGCTGGATACGGCACTTGTTGTAATTCTTCAATTTGCCCAGACGTTAGTCTGTCCAAGCAATTTCCAAGCGGCAATAAAGTTCCCGTTTCAGTTGGCGCAATCAGCCATTTATTATCAAATAACACCGATTGCCCAACAGAACTAACCTCTACCGAAAGGCCTGATTTACCAGCCCGCCCGCAAACAGCACCCGGATCACGAAAAATTCTGACTTTATTTTTTGTAAATTGCAACAAGCAGCCATTTATCGTGCAATCTTGTTCTGGCAATTTACGCCATGTAGCCACCAAAGTGCGTCCACTGTGCTTGGCACGCGAGCGACCAGAAACGCCAAGCATTATTTTTTCAAGCAATCTTGCCAAAACAGTTTCATCGGCTTTCTGTAATTTCTTGTTATCAATTACCGCAAAACCAAATTTATCAAAGACAACACAAGACAATAGTTCTTCAACTTGGCTTTGCTCAATCTCTGCCAGTTTTTGGAATTGACCAATCCCCACATTAACAAGTTCTGTTTGCAAACCAGCTACTTGCAGTTCCGCTAATGACTGTCTAATTCGCACTCGCTCATACTGGCGATCAGAATTAGCAGCATCTTCAATCCAGCACAAATTTTGGACTAGCAAATCATCTCGTAGCTGTTCTCGACATTGATCCAATAATGGCCGCAACACCCGCAAATCATAACCTTGTGGCCACACGGGAAATGGTGCGTCATAGCCCATTACAGCCAAACCACGCGCGGTTGATCCAGCTTTAAGGCGCAACCAAAATGTTTCAATTTGATCGCTAGCTGTATGAGCCAGCCATAAATGTCGCGAGCCAAGTTTACGACAAGCAGCGGCCAGTAAAGTATATCGTGCGGTTCTTGCTTGTGCATGTCCGACGAGCTTTGCACCGTTCCAATTAAGTATTTGCGCTTTGGCTCCTAGCTCTTGCGCTTGCAACAATGCTTGGCACGCCTCGACATCTGCTTGTTCTTTGATGCGATGGTTTACAATCAACGCATGAACCGCCCGTCCGGTATTTTTACCTAATTGCAACAACTTAACCAACAAAGCCAAACTATCGCCACCGCCGGAAAACCCGACAACTAATGGCTCATTTGCTGATAAATGCTTCTCGCATTTCTCCAACAAAATATCAGGATTACGGGCTACAACCAGCACGACGTTTTTCTATATCGGCTTTGGTTTTTACCGCTGCAGAAGCTGCTGGGTATTCACTAGGGAATAATTTCAACGTCTGACAGGCTTCCTTTATGTCACCCATAACAGCAAAAGAYGCDGCTAATTTAACCATAGCATCTGGCGCTCTGGATCCTTTTCGAAAGCTCTTTAAGGACTGTAGATAATGATCAGCAGCTTTGGGCGCATCACCACGCACCATTTGAATTTCACCCAGCCAATAAAGAGCCTCTCCGCTCAAGCCATCTTTTGGAAACTCTACAACAAATGCCTGTAGAGAATTATATGCTTGGTCAAAAAAGCCACTTTCCAACAATTTACGAGCAGCGGCAAACTTTGAATCTGCACTTGCAAGGTCAATTTCATCTGCGTCAAATTCGTCTTCATCAAGTTCTTGTGCTTGTTCAACCGGCATATCAATTACACCACCGGTGATATAGCCACCTAATAAGGATTTGGCCGCCTTGGCATCATCACGGGCAGATTTAACGTCCTTGTTCAACAATTCCAGTTCAAGCCTTAAGGTGTCAATATCTTGCCGTTGGCGTTTGTTCTCAAAACGTAAGCGTTCGTTCTCGCCAACTTGATTACGCATTTGCCGCTCAAATGTATCTAATCTCTGCTGCAACTGTATCGCCGCCGGATCGCCAGTTAACATACGATCTTCCAGCATCATTATCCGCTGGGTCAACGCATCAAGCCGTAAGCCAAGTTGTTTTCGCGATTCTGCTGCCTGTGCTGCCGAAAGCGGCAATAACAATAAGAAGGCAACAAGAATTCCTAAGGTAATATTTTTCATACCCGCACTTTCATAAACAATCAAAGCAAAATCAAGGCAGAACCTTGTTAGCTTATTGTTTTTTAACTAGAGGCACCAGAAACGATCGCGGTATGGGCATTACGATTTATTGACCATGCAGCACCAACGGAACGAGGATCAATAGGACGCTCTTTACCATAGGAGATAGTTGTCACCCTTGAAGGGTCAACGCCCAAATTTACCAAGTACTGCTTGACAGAATTTGACCTTCTAGCACCCAAAGCAAGGTTATATTCACGAGTACCGCGTTCATCACAATTACCAGCCACTAAAATTCGTGTACGTGGATAACTGTTCAACCAAGCTGCCTGTTTTGACAAGGTCGCCCGAGCTTCAGCGCTTAAAGTATAACTGTCATAAGCAAAATACACCCGATCACCGGCATTGGTCGAAAACTCTTCTATAGAGCCTGGTCTAGCAACATAAGCCGGCTCTGTGGTGTGGGTTTCCACTGATGTAACACGAGAGCTGGTCGTAGGCGGTACCGGCTGTGCTGTTGGTGTAGAAACTTGGGTTGTCTGCGGATCACTGGCACATGCAGAGACCGCAAAAGCAGCAACAAGACATAATAACTTGGTTTTCATTTTAGCTTCCCTTTAGCGGTTAGAAGATAAGTCTTTTAGATGAATTTTCTAAAATTTTTGATAATAACAGATCAAACTAGCTTTGTTATCTCATTCAATCAAGGGGGACCATGCGGGATCAGACGATGCGCCTGGAGTTTCAACCCGGCGCAAGTTCGATCCGGTAAGATCAATACTGTAAACTCTGGGGCCACCACCAGGTCTAGTTTCACGAGTAAACATCAACACACGGCCATTTGGTGACCAAGTAGGCCCTTCATCAAGGTATGCTGTTGTTAATATCCTTTCGGCACTTCCATCGGGTCGCATTACCCCGATATGAAACCTGCCTTTGTTCTGTTGTGTAAAGGCAATCAAATCGCCTCTGGGAGACCAAACAGGAGCAGAATACCGGCCACGATTAAAGCTAATGCGGTGAATATTGGAACCATCAGCGTTCATGATATATAATTGCGGCGAGCCACCACGATCTGAGTTAAAGACAATTTTGGAACCATCCGGTGAAAATGATGGTGAGGTATCAATGGCCGAAGCGCTGGTTAACCGCACGCGCCTGCGAGTTCGTAAATCCATCACCCAAATGTCAGAATTGCCATCTTGCACTAAGCTCATAATCACCTTTTTTCCATCAGGTGAGAACCTTGGGGCAAAAGTCATGCCCGGAAAATCGCCTAACACCTCTTGCCTACCGGTTTCAATGTTGAACAAGAACACTGATGGAACCATCGTCGAATATGATAAATAGGTGATTTGCTGGGCGGTTGGTGAAAAACGTGGGGTCAAGACAGTATAACTGCCGGGGGTTAAAAATGTCGGGTTAGCGCCGTCCTGATCCATAATAGCCAAACGCTTAACGCGGTTAATTTTTGGCCCAGATTCTGCAATAAACACTACTCTAGTATCAAAATACCCAGATTCTCCGGTTAGTTTTTGATAGATAGCATCAGCAATTTTATGAGCAATACGCCGCCAGTTTTCTGGTGTAGTTCCCATTTGCTGCCCGAACAAATGCGTTTCAGCAAATACGTCCCACAATCGCACATCGACCCTGATCCGGTTTTCATTTTCAATCACCACCCGGCCAGCCAATAACGCATCAGAGTTGATCACTCGCCATTCGGCAAATTTCGGTTTTAGATCTATATTACGTTGGTACTCGATATATGAAGCTGGATCCAATATCTTGAACAGCCCTGAGCGCTCCAGATCATCACGGATCACCGAGGCAATTTGCTCGCCGATCAGTCGTTCAGGATCAGTGCTTCCTGAAAAATTGGGAATCGCCAAGGGTGTTGGATCCAAATGCCCACGGGTAATGTCAATTTCCAGCGAAGCATTGGCTGGTACGCTAAGTGCCCATACCATTAACAACAACATTGATATTAGAATTTTCTTAGAATTCATGGTGGTGATATTCCCATCATTTCAGCAGCATTAAAGGTAAGAATAATTTCCTGCCAACTAGCATATTTTTCAGCAGGAAGCGAGTAAGGTTGGCAACGGATAACCGCCCGATGAGCAGAATTTGCCGCTGCCCGCCAAAATGGATCATTAGAGCTGTTTATCCGGTTTTGGTTCAACACCTCGGGCGCTCCTTGCAAACTACCATCGACATTTAACCGCAATTTGACCCGCACTACCAGTTTTTCCGGATTTGGTGCGTCCAAAGGCGCCCGCCAACAACCATACATTTGTGACCTTAATAAGTCCACTTCATCAACACTAAGTTCTGTGCCGGCGCCGATTGCAGCCCGCGAGTTAATGTTTTTTTCCAGTAGTTTATCAAATTCGTTTTCCACTGGCCGATTTGTTGCCAGTTTTTTATCAAGCCGAGCCAAATCAAATACCGGCGGTTTGGGTTTGGGTTTTGGTTTGGGTTTTGGTTTTGGTTTGACCACTTCCTTTTTAACTATTGGCTCTGGTTTTTTCACCTCAGACTTTGGCTTTACTGGCTGAACTATTGGCTCTGGCTCTATTATTTCCGGTTGTTCAATTACCGGCTCAGCAATTAGTTTTTGCTCGATTACAGGCTCTGGTATTTCAGCTATAACCTCTTTGATATTGGTTTCTTCGGCCAACATCACCAGATCAACCGGAATAACCGGCGTTATTTCTGTGCGGTTCTGCATAGCATCGGGAAGCATAGTTACACCAACAAAGATCACCGCAAAGTGCAATAGAAACGATATGAGAAAACCAAGATGCACGTTTATATTCTCTATTATTCGCTATAAACTAGGTTCTGTTTGCAGTGCCAAATTGACAAACCCGGCACTATGAACCCGTGCCATTACATTCATCACCGCACCATAATCAATATCTTTATCAGCTCTTAAAACAATACGTTCTTGAGCACCATTTTTGGATATTGCGATCAATTTTGCCACCAAATCATCTGCGGCAATTTCGGTTTCCATCAAATACACCTTACCAGTAGCATCAATGGTGATGGTCAATGGCTCGGCATCAATGGTTATCGGTTTTGCCACCACTTCGGGCAAATTGACATCAATTCCAGAGGTCATCAACGGAGCAGTGATCATAAAGACGATCAATAACACCAACATAACATCAACTACTGGTGTGACATTTATTTCGGCACGAAGTTTATATCTCTGCCCATGTTTTCGCCTGGAACCGCTTAAAGAAGAAAGCAAAATACTCATGATTTTCCTCCGGCAATTCTGCGCGAGAATATAACCGATAATTCATCGGCAAAGCCCTCAAGTCTAGCGGCATAGCGCATTATATCAGAGGCAAATTTGTTATAAAACACCACCGCCGGTATCGCGGCTAGCAAGCCAAGCGCCGTTGCAAACAATGCCTCGGCAAGGCCAGGAGCCACCACAGCCAAGCTGCTATCATGGCTGGCCGCGATTGCTCGAAACGAGTTCATAATTCCCCAAACAGTCCCGAACAAGCCAATAAATATTGCGACCGAGCCGATAGAGGCCAATATACCCAAGCCGCGTTCTGCCTTTGATAATTCGCGCGACACCCGTAATGACATAACCTGATCAATACGCCCTTTTAGGGTAATCATTTGCAAATCAGAGCCGCCAGCGCTGCCTCGACTTTCTTTCCACTCACGCATTGCCGAAATGAACACCCGTGCCATCGGGTCATTTGGTTTTTTCTCCACTTGCTCGAACATTTCGTCCAGAGATCTGCCCGCCCAGAAAGTTTTCTCAAACTTTTTGGCTTTGGACGATAAACCCATAAACGAAAATTGACGTTCAAAGATAATTGCCCATGACCAAATAGATGAAAACACCAACATCCCCATTACTGCTTTAACCACAATATCGGCATGTAGAAACAASGCCATAAACGAGAGATCAGTTTGGGAAAGTCCCGGTTGAATTAAGCTAACATCCATAATCAATTCCAATACTATTACGAGTTACAGGGGTTGTGAGCGACAATTGTGACCATTTTCAGGTAGCTTCAGCAAAAAGTACTGGTAACATTTTGTCCATAACAAATTTCGGTATACGCCGAGGACGACCATTAAGGTCAATACAGGCCATTTCCACCTTGGCCGATATAAGCTTTACACCTTCGCAAAACACCGATTGCTCGGCACTCATTCTAGCGCCTTTGGCATCTAGCAACCTAGTATGAACCTGTAAAACGTCATCAATCCTAGCCGGAGCGATAAAGCTAATTTCCATATTTCGTAGGGCAAAGGCCAACGGTACTTTCTCAGCCAGCAAATCCAGATGCGAAGTACCGGTAAAGCGAAAGCTTTCAGTACGRCCACGTTCRAGAAATTTCAGATAAGCGGCATGATAAACAAGGCCGCTAAAGTCGGTATCTTCGTAATAAACTCGAAGCGGCAAGATATGAGTATTGTCCTCTACATAACCAATTTCTGGCTGCTTGCTCATTTCTCGCCCCCATCAAACAGATCGGAGCCAGATGCAACAGCCAAACCCAAATGCCCAAAGGCACGACTGGTTGCAATTCTACCACGTGGCGTTCGTTGCAAGAAGCCCTGCTGGATCAAGAACGGCTCGATAACCTCCTCAAGGCTGTCTCTTGCCTCGGACATAGATGCTGCCAGAGTTTCCAGYCCCACSGGGCCGCCAGCGAATTTCTCGGTTAGTGCTAGCAAATACCTACGATCTTGTGCATCAAGTCCCAAAGCATCCACTTCCAATCTGGTTAATGCGTTATCGGCAATTCTGGCATCTATTTTTCCATCACCAGCAGCTTCGGCAAAGTCRCGCACYCGCCKSAGCAACCGCCCGGCCACCCGTGGMGTWCCCCGTGATCTTTTGGCAATTTCYCCGGCTCCTTCGGCRGTTACTTGCATTTGCARTTTTGCTGCCGAGCGCAARACRATCTTGGTCARATCCTTGGCCTCATAGAACCCAAGYCGCAATGGAATACCAAAACGATCCCGAAACGGTGTCGCCAGCAAACCGGCACGTGTAGTWGCYCCAACCAAAGTAAAYGGCGGCARRTCTATCTTGATTGATCTGGCCGAGGGTCCTTCGCCGATCATYAGATCCARCTCAAAGTCCTCCATTGCTGGATACAGTATTTCCTCAACATGTGGCCCCAGCCGATGAATTTCATCAATGAACAACACGTCTCTTGGTTCCAAATTGGTCAGTATCGCCGCAAGATCTCCGGCCTTGGCAATTACCGGCCCCGAAGTTGADCGAAACCCGACCCCCAATTCGCGGGCTAATATYTGCGCCAATGTRGTTTTGCCAAGTCCGGGCGGGCCAGACAGCAACACATGATCTAAGGCCTCGCCGCGCCCACCAGCCGCATTACAGAACACTTGCAAATTGGCCACCAGATCGGCTTGGCCDACGAATTCATCGAATTTACGTGGCCGCAAAGCCTTATCCGCACCATCGCCATCTTGCGGCGTTCGGTCAATTAACCGCTCTCCTKRYACCGGATCTTCACTCATTGGTTCARCTCTTTTAAGGCAATGCGGATCAGYKCATCAAGACTTGSYTCATCGCCCAAAYTACCAAGCGCACCACGTACTGCCGTTGCGGCATCAGARCTGGCAAAACCCAAATTRACCAAGGCYGAAACYGCATCAATAGTAGCATTGGAACGTRGCGTTGCACTATCTGAMGCAACATTAGTYGCAAAGCCACCRCCRCGYCCCARKGGAGCTGGTTTRTCYTTTAGTTCGGCAACTATTCTGGCAGCAACTTTGGGGCCAACACCATTTGCTCGGGTGACCGCTGCTTTGTCCTGCATCAAGGCCGCTTGCATTAGTTCTTCGGGGTCAAGCACGTCCAGCACGCTTAATGCCGATTTGGCACCAACCCCTTGCACATCTTGTAGCCTTACAAACCATGCCCGTTCTTGTTCCGAGGCAAAGCCAAATAGCTTGAAAACATCTTGGCGAACATAGGTTTCAACGAACAACACTGCCGTTTCTCCGTGCGCCAAAGAGCGCAAGGTTCTGGCTCCTGCTTGTAGCAAATAGCCTACTCCGTTCACATCAAGGATCAGTTCGCCATTGCCGATGGTATCGACAGTTCCGGTTAGTTTGCCAATCATTATGCCGACCTCATCAATTTCGAACCATGGTGCGCGTGACAGATCGCCACCGATAGCGCATCGGCCTCATCGCCGCTAGTATTGGTTCCCGGCAGCAAAATTGCCACCATAGCGGCAATTTGCGCCTTGTCAGCACCACCAGAGCCAACCAATGCCTGTTTGACGGTTCTAGGTGCATATTCACCTACCGATAGACCGGCATTGCTAGCTGCCAACATAGCGGCAGCTCTGGCATGGCCAAGCTTCATCGCCGAGCCGGCATTGACGCTAACAAAGCTGCCCTCAATGGCGGCGCAATCCGGATCCAGCCGGTCGATAATTTTGCCTAATTCCCCAAAGATGGTTTGCAGCCGATCGGACAAAGCAAGAGTGGTTTTGGCAGTGATTACGCCGCTCTCAAGGAAGCGCAATTTATTGCCATTGCTCTCAACCACTCCCCAACCAGTACGGCGCAATCCGGGATCAATTCCAAGGATACGAATCATATTTGTCATAATTGTAGTTTATCCGAACAATCTAGCAACAAAAGTGCAAATGATTGTGAATGATTGCTATTTAAGGGTTGGTTAAGAACCCCGAGAAGAGCAAATAAGGGTTAATTGATTGCCAATGAGGGATAAACCTTAACCCTCGTTTGCAATAGTCTTTTGTCTGGCGGTATTTTTTCTGTCTCGCGGCAAGTTCGCTCTGCTCATGCCTGCGACGGCGCGGCCTGACCGGCCGAGGCGCGGTCGCACCTAGTATGTCGTATTCTTCTGTCTCGCGGCAAGTTCGCTCTGCTCACGCCTGCGACGGCGCGGCGAATGGTCGCCGAGGTGCGGTCGCACCTAGTTAGGTCTCGCGGCGAAGTGCTAACGCACCGACTTATCCCAGCCCTCTCCCGCCTTATCCTGAGGTGCTGTGCAGCAGCTATGACGGAGGCAGAGGTCGCACATGGTTAACTTATCCCACACCTTGCCATTGCAACTATTATGACAACATGGAAAATCAACAATATGACTTTAACGAAGCCCGCCGTTTATACAGCCTTGGCTTTAGCTTTCGCCAGATCGCCGCCAAACTAGGCATATTACCCAGCCTAATCAAAGCCGAAGCAAACAATAATAATTGGCAGGCCGGCCAAGCCCCTAACTGGAAGCAATTACGCAAACGCTTCGAGCAAGGCGAAGACATTGTTGATATTGCCAGCAATACTATTGTCTCGCTCTCGACTTTGCAAAAGCGCAAATTACGCGAAAATTGGAGCCGAGTAACAATTACCGGACTTGATGCTTTGCGCCGTTCAGTATCAGCCCTGCAAACCGCTTTGGACAGCACCCCCGAAGACGATCCGGTATTAACCACCAGAATCTCCACCGCCCTTTCGATGGCCGCCGCCAGACTTAGCCGCGCCGAAAAAGGCCTTGATCCGATAGAGTTCGACACAGAAATATCCGCCATAGATGATGCCGACGACGAACAAGCTACAGCCGAATTAGCGAGGGTGATGAATGATTGGCGGGTTGATGGGGTTGATTAACCGTAACTATTTGTAATCAAAAAAATGCATAATTGCATTGATTTTCATAATTCTTCATGCTTTTGTTCACAAATATGCTGAAATTATGCATAATTCGCATAAATAAGTAGGAACCTATAAACATGCTACTTGAATTTACCGTTGGTAACTTCCGCTCGTTTGCCGAAGAGCAAACTTTCTCCATGCTGCCATTAAAAGGCGCATCAAATGTGCATCAAACAGGAGGTGCATATTATCCAGAAGTTATGAAAATAGCTGCTCTTTACGGTGCCAACGGATCCGGTAAAAGTAATTTAGTAAATGCCATTGCTGAGTTCAGGGAAGTCGTTTGGTCTTCGGGGGAGTGGAACTCAACACGAAATCTGCCCTATCAACCGTTTATATACGATGCTGAATTGCGACAGAAACCTACGAAATTTGAAATACTGCTTTCAATTGGGGATCAGGTTTGGCGCTATGGATTCAGTTATAATTCTAAGCGCATTGAAAGCGAATGGTTGTTCTGCAGACCTTTTTCAACCAATAGGGAAAACCGAGTTTTCGAGAGATATTTCCGCGCAGGAAAATACATAATTATGACATCAGAAGCACTGAATCCGCAAAAGGCACTATTAACCAAACACACCAATGACAACCAACTTTTTATCTCCAAACTTGATCAATTCAACGAAAAAGAAACTAAAGATGCCTTTCACTGGATTGTCTTCGGCTTAAGACCAATTGGCAATCCAGATGGTTTTCCCCGGGCAATGACTGCCGACTATTGCGCTAATCTTGCAACCCGCAAAGCGGTGGTCAAGTTCCTAAATTCCGTCGGAATACGGGTTACAGACATCTTTATTGAAACAGAAGAAACAAAATTTGAGGGCAAAGACACCATTGCTAGAATTTTGCTTAACGCTGGTAGTGAGCCAATTTTGGCTCATGGGGAAGATGATAAGATAACCAGGTATTCCATTCAATTTGTAAATATGGATCGCAATAACAAGCCAATTGCAATTGATTTTAAAGAAGAATCATCAGGAACAAAAAATTTATTCGCGTTAGCCGCCGCTATTATGGACTCTTGTTCTCATGGCTACACCTTAATTGTTGATGAACTAAATCAATCTTTTCATAATGCCGCACTCAGACAGATTATTAAGATATTCAAAAACCCAGAAGCTAACCCAAGCGGTGCTCAACTTATCTTTACGTCTCATGATACCCATTTGATGAATACACTGGAACGCGATGAATTATGGTTTGCCGACAAGCAAGATGATGGGGCTACCGAATTATTTGGATTATCAGATTTTGCCCAGATAAAGAAGGGCGGCGCCCGCCGGGAAGGCGCCTTTGGCAAACAGTATTTAGAGGGCAGGTATGGCGCATTACCTGAAACCGACATTCTAGAAGCGATTCGAAGCCTGAAAACGATTGAACAGGCCAACCAGTAATGACAAGAGGGCGGCGAAGCAGAAAAAAAACAGTAAATGCTAAGCCATTATTGGTTGTTTTATGTGAAGATAATGCAGGAACTATAGAGTATTTAGAGGCTTGTTTTCCAAAACGGAATTCAGGTAAAGTTGCTATCAAAGTAATTGGTTGTGGGGCAGATCCAAGCAAATTGCTGAAAGACGCTCGACGAGCTCTAGCCGGAACACTAGAGCCTGTTTCACAAGCTGACTATGTTTGCCTTATTTTTGATAGGGACACGCATGCACATTTTACAGATACTGTGCGTCGCTGCAAGACTTTGTCGAAAATTGAAACTTTCGTCTCAATACCATGCTTTGAATATTTTTTTCTGTTGCATTTTGAGAATACTCGACAAAGCTTTCCTCTTTATAAGGACATACGCCCAGTTTTACGTTCAAAGTCAGGGTTTGAAAATTATAATAAAAAGCAAAATTGCGTTCCCCTACTTGAATTAGCAGATCGGCAATCTACGGCATTAAGCAACTCAGTTAGTGTGAGAAGCGCGTGCCGTAGAGATGGCGCAACAGGGCCATTGACCGAAATTGATTTGCTGTTTGATGCGATTGATATTGCAAAAAATGAAGGTATAGAACGGCTTATTAATACAAAAGCAGATAGATAGAGAGAAGAAGCGTATTTAATCGGACAGCCACCGATGGGAATAACATCAAGATAAGTCAATATTTTCCAACACACGCCCTTGTTGCACCTACAAGGCTGGATACCGGATCAAGTCCGGTATGACGGGGCGTGGTGAAATGATAATTACGTATTCATTGCAATTTCACGCATAGAACTCCTTCTCCCTGCTGGGGAGAAGGTTGGGTTGAGGGGGGCGTAATATTGACGCTTGTGACGGCAAAACTGTTCTCATCCGGACAAGCCGTGTGGTGACGACTGGTGGGATCAAATCCGGCATGACGATCAGTGGTGGTTTTACGGGTTTTGTTAAAACACCAATAAACGTTATTACGCCAAACCCCCGTCATTGTGGCGAAAGCCGCAATCCAGTCACCAATGGTGATTGCACCAAGAGCGGTTGGTAATTTTCACCATTCACTACAATTCCTCCCATTGTCATACTCCGACTTGTTCGGGGTATCCAGCAGGTGGAAAACTGTCATCACCCGGACAAGCCATGTGATGACGGGACGGCATAATAAACTGATAAGCATTACCAATATTACAAACGGATAAGTACTACTGACAGGCCAAGCATTCTTCATAATCAGTTGGTGCGGCATCGCTCATAGATGCGCTCATATCCGCTTCGCCATTGGCAAAACCAGCTCGTTGAATGGATTTAGAGCGGCAATAATATAGCGATTTAACTCCGCTTTCCCATGCGCTCCAATGCAACATGTGCAGATCCCATTTGCTAACATCACCGGGCAAGAACAAATTGACCGATTGTGATTGGCAAACCAGTTTTGCCCGATCAGCGGCATGCTCTATTATCCAGCGTTGATCCAGCTCGAACGCGGTTTTGAAACGGTCTTTTTCATGCTCGTCCAATTCTTCCATATGCTGTACCGAGCCTTGATGCTCGATGATCGAAGTCCAGACCTTATCGGTATCAAGGCCTTTTTCGCCGAGCAATTTGCGCAACACTTGGTTTTTTACGGTGAATGATCCAGACAAAGTTTTGTGGGTGTAAATATTAGCCGGTATTGGCTCAATGCCAGCCGAAGTCCCACCGCAAATAATCGAGATAGAAGCAGTCGGTGCAACCGCCATTTTGTGCGAGAACCGCGCCATTAACCCAGCATCTTTGGCATCGGGGCAAGCGCCGCGCTCTTCGGCCAATTTATGCGACGCAGCATCAGCTGCGCGGCGGATATGTTTGAATATCTGCAAATTCCACGATTTTGCTGGCGCAGTTTCAAATGACACCCCTTGTTGTTGCAAAAAGGTGTGAAAACCCATCAACCCAAGGCCAACCGAGCGCTCGCGCATTGCTGAATATTTTGCCCGATCCATCGCACTTGGCGCAGTGTCAATAAAGCTTTGCAATACATTATCCAAGAACCGGTAAATGTCCTCGATCATCATTGGACATTCACGCCATTCAAGGAATTTTTCGGCATTCAAAGACGACAAGCAACAAACCGCCGTGCGCTCATTACCCAAATGATCGGGGCCAGTGTGCAACATGATCTCGGCACATAAGTTTGACTGTTTGACCGATAGGCCAAGATCCCGTTGGTGCTTGGGCATTGCACGGTTTACTGTATCAGAGAAAATTATATACGGCTCGCCAGTTTGAATACGTAATTCAAGGACTTTTTGCCACAAAGCCCGCGCGTCCACTTTTCGTAAAGCTTCGCCGGTTTTTGGACTACGCAACGAAAATTCGGTTCCGTCTTTTACCGCGTTCATAAACTTATCGCAGATATTTATGCCGTGATGCAAGTTCAAACTCTTGCGGTTAAAATCTCCGGACGGTTTGCGAATTTCAAGAAATTCTTCGATTTCCGGGTGATGAATATCCAGATAAACCGCGGCCGATCCACGCCGTAACGAGCCTTGGGAAATTGCCAGTGTCAAACTGTCCATTACCCGAACAAAAGGAATGATTCCGGCGGTCTCACCTTTTTGGCCGACTTTTTCGCCGATCGAGCGCTTCGCCGTGCGCCTCTAAATATGCCCATGTCTTTGGTGCTGACTCACGAAGCCACTTCGTATCGTCACCCGTCCGGCGCTGCGGAACTAGCATCCATCGGGTCGGCTCCCGCCCTTGGGCAACGTCGGACCCCTTCATTAACGGGAATATATGGTCGGATTCGAGGTCAACCTTCTCACCAAGCCCGTTCACGAGTCGGCCTTGCTCGCCCCGAAACTCCATGACCTTTGAGCAATCGTGCTTCACGCCTGATCGCCAACGATGTAGCACAGCCGCATCCGACGTCACCTGAAGGTGTCGGGTTATTTCCCGTGCGTTGGCATCGGCAATGAGGTAGCCCTCTTCCCAGCCGATGTGGTGATCCGCTCGCTTTGCAGCGAGATCAGGGTGGACAGGAACCGACCCCGGCCGATGACCCTCCTGCCCCATTTCAACAACCAAGAGACACGCAGCGACGGAAACGCCAAAGTAA
>NVWT02000025.1 GCA_002733735.2 Robiginitomaculum sp.
TTATTACTGATGAATTATTAAAACAAAGTGCTAAGGCTCGTAAAAAGCAAATTAGCCAAGCAGGAGAACAAGAAAATGAGCATTAGCGGTGTAAGCGCCAACCGGTTGGAATTATTGCAAATTGCCAGAGCGGTGGCAGCAGAAAAATCTATTCCAGAGATCATAGTACTCGAAGCAATTGAAGAGGCCATGCAAAAAGCTGCCAGATCCCGTTATGGTTCTGAGCTAGATATACGGGCAAAAATTAACCCGAAAACTGGAGAACTACAGTTAACCAGATGCGTCACAGTTGTCGAAGAAGTAGAAAATGACAGTACCGAAATGTCATTGGTCGAAGCCCACAAAATTGAACCTAAAACCGAACTGGGTCATGTGTTTGTTGAAGAGTTACCGCCAATGGAGTTTGGTCGAGTTGCCAGTCAAACAGCCAAGCAGGTCATTACCCAAAAAGTTCGTGAAGCTGAAAGAGCCCGCCAATACGAAGAATATAAAGACCGCGTTGGTGAGGTCGTCAACGGAATCATCAAACGGGTTGAATATGGCAATGTCATTATCGATCTTGGCAGAGCAGAGGGTATCATTAGACGCAATGACGGCATTCCTCGTGAAAACCTGATGGTAAATGACCGCACCCGTGCTTATATTTATGAAGTACGCGAAGAAGCTAGAGGGCCGCAAATATTTCTTTCCAGAGCCCACCCAAACCTCATGTCAGCTTTGTTTGCGCAAGAAGTCCCCGAAGTATATGACGGGATCATTCAGATACCTACAGTCGCTAGAGACCCTGGAAGTCGCGCCAAAATCTCTGTAATTTCAAATGATAGCTCGATTGATCCGGTTGGCGCGTGTGTTGGTATGCGTGGGTCTCGTGTTCAGGCTGTTGTGTCGGAGCTACAGGGCGAAAAGATTGACATTATTCAATGGTCAGAAGACCCGGCAACTTTTTTGGTTAATGCCATGGCACCGGCCGAGGTTTCCAAAGTAATTATGGACGAAGAAGCTGGACGGGTTGAGGTGGTTGTTCCTGAAGACCAGTTGTCTTTAGCTATTGGTCGTCGTGGGCAAAATGTGCGTCTGGCCTCACAACTTACCGGCTGGACAATAGATATTCTTACTGAAGAGCAAGAATCAGAGCGCCGTCAAACCGAGTTCAAAGACCGGACAGATATCTTCATGAAAGCTCTGGACGTTGATGAGATGATTGCGCAATTACTTACCTCTGAAGGCTTCGAAACTGCAGAAGAAGTGGCTTATGTAGAAGCTACCGAAATATCGGCGATTGAAGGCTTTGACGAAGATACCGCAACCGAATTGCAAACACGGGCGCGTGAATACCTTGATGCTGAAGCCGCCAAGCTTGACGAACGTCGCAAAGAGCTTGGTGTTGAAGATAATTTGTTGGAATTACCCTTTTTGAACGTGTCTATGGCGGTTCGTCTGGGTGAAGCTGAGATTAAAAATCTTGAAGATTTTGCCGGACTAATACCTGATGATTTACGCGGATGGTTTGAAAGCAAAGACGGCGAAAGAGTCCGTCAGGCTGGAATTTTGGAAAAAGAAAAATTCAGCCCCGAAGATGCCAGTGCCATGATAATGCAAGCCAGAGTGGCTGCCGGATGGATTACAGAAGAGGAATATGCTAATGTGTTGGCCGAAGAAGCGGCAAATGGTGACGAGGAAACCGCCGCCGAAACAACTGAAACGGTAAATCCGGCTTGACCGGATTAGGTGATATTATCCATGCGCGAACGCAAGTGCATTGTTAGTAATGWGGTGTTGCCGGAAACCGGACTTGTGCGGTTTGTCGTTGACCCTGATGGCACAGTTTTTTCCGATGTCAGGGCTAAAGCCCCCGGACGCGGTGTCTGGGTTACGGCCAACCGGCAATCGATCGAAGAGGCAATAAACCGTAATGGTTTTACCAGAGGTTTCAAAAAACAGGTAACAGTTACACCTGATTTACCCGATATGGTCGAGGCACAATTACGCAAGATTTGTTTGGATATATTGGGTCTTGGACGACGTGGTGGCCAGCTTATTACCGGTTTTGAGAAAGTTCGTAGTGAAATACGAGCCAACAAACCCGGGTGGCTGATCGAGGCCGCAGACAGTAAAGAAGATGGCCGACACAAGGTTTTGGCATTGTGCAGGGCAATATGGGATGAAGTACCTCTTATCGGGTGCTTTACCTCAACAGAGCTTGGAATAGCATTAGGAAGAGATCACGGAGCGCATGCTTTAATGCGATCTGGTGCGGTTTCGCAAAACTTAGGCTTGCAATTACAGCGACTTTCGGGCTTTACCCCCCTAATTCCTCTGCATTGGAGGAAAATCGGCGGTTGAAACCTTGGTCAGGATCGTTAGGTTAACCGACTTTCCAGTCGGATAAGAAAATTCAGGCGAACAACCCGCTTGATTTTCTGAATATTGAAACAGGTTGTGGAAAAAACGCATGACAGATGCGAGTGATGATAAAGGCAGYGGCCGCAAAACYTTCTCTTTAAARAGYGGRGGTCCAGGCGTGGTGCGTCAAACATTTTCCAGAGGCCGYACMAAGGCCGTGGTTGTGGAAAAAAAGCGCAAGCGGYTGGTCGGTGCKCCKGGYAGYAAACCTGTAGCRCARCCYGYRCAGACRCCKGRRSCARCRCCTGTTGATGATARWGTRGCAAAAGCACGAGCGCTTGGCTTATCRCTTGSKGAATATRAWGCRCGACAAAAAGCYCTTARTACYGCRCGCGAACAKAGCGCYGCCAAAGAAARYCTAGCTAAAGCTCAAGAAGCYGAACGCCAAAGCCGTGCCGCCGAAGAGCAGGWGSTTTTGGAACAAGCYCGCAAAGAARAAGCCGARGTKGAAGCGCAAGCTATTGCTCARGCRGAAGCTGCTGCTGCTRCATTRGMRGYTRATWSCGMGGAAAGTGTAAARCCGGCAACAKCCAARCCGCGTCCTRMRAARCCAAMGCAAACAGAWAAAGAAGAYCGYTCTCCCAAAAGTGGMTTTGGYGGCCGWATCAAAAAGAAACGRGTTGARACCAAAGGGCCRTCACGMTCRCGCGGTGARCCAAARCGYCGTCAGGGAAAACTAACTATTTCGGCKATATTRAGCGATGAAGATGGACAGCGRCARCGTTCAYTGGCCTCCATGCGYMGAGCCAGAGARCGYGAAAAAGTRCGTCGCACYATGGGTGATGGTGCYAAAACCAACAAAATKAGYCGCGAAGTAATTATTCCAGAAAACATCACAGTCAAAGARCTRGCTTTGCGAATGAAAGARCGCTCTAGAGATGTTATCAAATATCTAAAATCCCAAGATGAAGTATTAGCTCGTGATGACGAGATGGACGGTGATCTAGCGGAATTGGTAGTTGAAGAGTTCGGCCATATTGCAAGAAGAGTTGCTGCTAGTGACGTAGAAGACGGCTTTATCGGTGAAGCCGACGATGAAGCCGACATGAAACCTCGTCCGCCAGTAGTGACAATAATGGGTCACGTTGATCATGGTAAAACTTCCTTGCTTGATGCTTTGCGCTCTACCGATGTTGTTTCCGGTGAAGCTGGCGGTATTACCCAGCATATCGGCGCTTATCAGATAAAAGTAAAATCTGGCGAGCTGGTGACATTCCTTGACACCCCGGGACACGCAGCATTTTCTTCAATGCGACTTAGAGGCGCTCAAGCCACAGATATTGTGGTGCTGGTTGTGGCTGCTGATGACAGTGTTATGCCACAAACTATCGAGGCAATAAGCCACACGAAAGCTGCTGGCGTACCGATGATTATTGCTGTTAACAAAATGGATCGCGAAGGTGCCAATCCAACCAAAGTGTTACAGGATTTGTTGCAGTACGAAGTTATTGTTGAAGCCATGGGCGGAGAAATTCAGGCACGCGAAATAAGCGCATTAAAGAAAACCGGTCTTGATGAATTGGTCGAGGCAATCATATTACAAGCTGAATTGCTTGAATTGAAAGCCAACCCGGATCGTGATGCTGATGGCATGGTGATCGAATCACAAATTGACAAGGGCAGAGGGCCAGTGGCTACCTTACTTGTTAGTCGCGGCACGTTAAAACGCGGTGACATTGTTGTGGCCGGTAAATCATGGGGCAAGGTAAAAGCCTTGACCGATGAGCGTAAGCAGAACTTGAAAACTGCTGGGCCTTCATTGCCGGTAGTGGTGTTAGGTCTTGATAGCGCACCAGAACCTGGCCAGCCATTTGCCGTGGTTGATAGTGAAGCGCGCGCAAGAGAGATCACCGAATATCGTCAACAAAAAGAACGCGACGAATCTAGTGTAACTCCAGACGCTATGGCCTCTCTTGAGGCAATGATGATGGCGCTTAATGAAAAATCCGTTGATGAAGTATCATTAGTGGTCAAAGCCGATGTTCGTGGTTCTGCCGAAGCGATTGTGCAATCACTGGAGAAACTTGGTAATGACGAGGTCAAAGCCAAGGTGATTCACGCTGGAGTTGGCGGTATTACCGAATCAGATATTTTATTGGCTCGTGGGTCTAACGCTCCGGTTATTGCCTTTAATGTACGGGCAAACAAACAAGCCCGTGAACTGGCCGAGCGCGAAGGTGTTGAGATCAGGTATTATTCGATCATCTATAACGTACTTGATGACATCAAGGCGGTTATGGAGGGTCTTCTAGCACCAGAAGTCAAAGAGACTTTCATTGGTTATGCGAAAATTCTTGAAATATTTGATATCTCGAAACTTGGCAAAATTGCCGGTTGTAGGATTACCGAAGGCGTGGTCAGACGTGGCTGTAAAGTGCGTCTGTTGCGTGATGATGTAGTGATCCATGAGGGCGATCTTTCGACGTTGCGACGCTTCAAAGACGAAGTGAAAGAAGCCAATGCCGGACAAGAATGCGGTATGGGTTTCTTGAAATACCACGATCTGCAAAAAGACGATATGATCGAGTGCTTCACCGTCAAAGAGATCAAGCGGGAGCTGTAAGCCTTATGAGGAATGAATTGTAATATATGAATGATCTGATTGATCTTGCTGTTTCTGAACTAGTTGCGTTTCTAAAAGCGAACATGCCAGAATTGTCTATTAATTGGTGGCGTTTGCTTGTCTTCCCAAACTTGAGCCATCAACAACAAAGACTTGAATTATCTGATCTTTCTCAACTTGATTTTTCTACTCTTCTGCGCGTGCTAGACCAAAACTGGATTGGCTTAGCAAACAAACAACTACTACCACTTCGCGAAGGTAGGAATTGGATTAAAGAGCTGCAAACGGTAAGAAATAATTGGGCGCACCGGTCGGTAACACCGGTGAAGCCAAACGACCTTTATCGTGATCTTGATACTCTTGAACGAGTCCTTAAATTGTTAAAGGCTTCGAATGAGACTATGCAAAAAATAGCAATTGCAAAAGAAGCAACCGTTCAACAAATGATTAAAGCTTCTGATTCCTTAGATGCAGCAAAAGCCAGTAAAAACAAACAACAGATCAATGTACACCAGCGTTATGAAGAAACGAGTTTCCCGCAAGCGGATCGTATTAGGCAATTTGTATTAGAACAGTATATTCTTCCAGCCAGAACATCGAACATAACGGAAGTCATGGTTCGCGCAGGAGATGTACATGCTCAAATGAAATTGTCGCATAGGATGCCTGCTGTTTGTAGTGCTGTTGGAGGTAAGAAATTTCTCAACTTAGCAGGTGTTAAATTAATTCGGCGCACCGGCCCTGCAAATGGTGCAAATGTCTACTTTCGGTTTGCATTATAATTTTAAGGATAAATTGCGTATCAAGCCCGTAAGCTATGCCAGAAAGAAAGAATAAAATGCATTTCAAAGTCTGTTGCATCCAGTCGATTGCYGAAGCTGAAMTGGCTATAGAKGCTGGTGCGTGGGCGATCGGRTTGGTGGCTRATATGCCATCAGGGCCGGGGCCAATAGACGACAATATCATTCGTGAAATTGCCGAAGCCGCAAAGAATCGAGTGCATCGATTTTTGTTAACCTCGCGCACGCAAGCCGATGACGTTGTAAAGCACATTAACACTTGCGGCACTGATATTGTGCAATTGGTAGATGAAGTGCCGGTGGAAACATACGGCGCTATTCGGACAAATTGCCCTGATGTTCAGATTGTGCAGGTGATCCACGTACAAGATGAAACAGCTTTACGTAAAGCCAAGGCAGCAGAGCCATTCGTTGACATGATCTTGCTTGATAGTGGTCAACCAAATGCCGCAACTAAAACCCTTGGCGGAACCGGCCAAACCCATAATTGGGCGTTATCACAGCAGATCGTACAGTCCACCTCCAAACCGGTTTGGCTGGCTGGTGGATTAAATGCAGACAATGTTGGTGCAGCTATTTCGCGTGTGCGGCCATTTGGCGTTGATCTGTGTTCCGGTATTCGTGACACAAAGGGCGCGTTGATTCCATCACGACTTGCACAATTTGCCGCAAAGCTGTAAGCCTGCCGCCCTCTTGAAAATATAAAGCCGAGCCGATGCCCAACAAACGAAGTAAAAACAAACCGCCAAGCCAACGGCAATTACGTGCTGGTGAGCTGGTGCGCCATGCGCTGGTTGATATTATGGCSCGKGARGAATTRCGMGATAACGAYCTTAAAGGTGTTTCGGTTACTATTTCCGAGGTGCGTTGCGCRCCAGAYTTRCGTCATGCGCAGGTTTATTGCTCYCCGCTKGGCGGTGGTGATGCCASCAAAATGRTTGCCGCGCTTAATAGGTGCGCCAAATTCTTAAAYAGTCGCTTGGGGCGTGAAATGACTATGAAGTTTACGCCAAAGCTTAGGTTCACTGCCGATGAAAGCTTTGAAACCGCCAGCGCACTGGAYGAATTGTTGARCCGCCCCGAAGTKGCKCGWGATTTGGGTGGAACGCCACAAGAATGAGTCGCCGCAAAAATGGCCGTGATGTTTCTGGCTGGATCATACTTGATAAACCCAAAGATATTTCTTCGACTAAGGCGCTTAGCAAAGCTAAATGGCTGCTAAACGCTAACAAGGCCGGTCATGCTGGAACTCTTGATCCCATGGCCACCGGAGTTTTGCCATTGGCCTTTGGCGAAGCTACCAAAACCATTCCTTATATTGTTGATGCTAGCAAGGAATATGAGTTTACGATTTTGTTCGGMAAYAGCACCGATAGCCTTGATGCCGAAGGTGAAGTAACDGCATCTAGTGAYAAGCGCCCGACAACHGAACAGCTAACGGCCTGYTTGCCRCAGTTTTGCGGSCATATAGAGCAAATWCCGCCAGCATTTTCGGCAATTCATGTAAATGGCGAGCGTTCTTACAAGCTAGCCAGAGAGGGCAAAGCGGTTCCGCTGGCTGCCCGCAAAGTTGAGGTGATTGAYCTGCAATTGGTCTCGGAARTTTCAGGAGTATCAGCCAGCTTTGTCTTGAACTGCGGCAAGGGTACTTATGTACGATCTTTGGCCAGAGATATTTGCGCGSMVGTKGGGGTGCAGGGTCATGTAAATGTATTGCGMAGAACCCGTGTTGGGCATTTTGCAATAGATGCTGCAATAACACTCGACGAACTGCAAGTAATGGTGCATAAGGCGCCAGCTTTTGAGCCTGAWCTACCWGYTSAGACCGCGCTGGMCGACATCCCGGCGCTGGCCGTAACGGAAGATCAAGCTAAAAACCTAAAGCAAGGACGAGCCATTTTAGCTCCTGCCGACCTGATCGCTGCCCATGAAAATGAAACGGTGGTCGTGGCCAACTGGACAGGAATTTTACTGGCTTTAACCAAATTGCAAGACGGAAAATTACTTCCGTTTCGTGTATTTAATCTGGTTTAAGGAGAAACCGATGTCGATTACGATCGAAAAGAAAGCCAAACTCATMAARAAGTTTGCACAAASTAAAGGTGATACAGGTTCACCAGAAGTACAAGTTGCGATTTTATCTGATCGCATTAAAACACTTACCGACCATTTCAAAACCCACAAGAAAGACAATCATTCGCGTCGTGGATTGCTGAAAATGGTGGCGACTCGTCGCAAATTGCTCGATTATTTAAAGGGCAAATCAGAAGCGCGTTACCAAGCGCTAATTAAAGAACTGGGTCTGCGTCGCTAATTCTGGCACGCTTACAGCCATTTCAAAACTAAMGACGCAKGSGGCATCAGGCTTCATCTGCGTCTTCGCCCATTTGCTATTAAGCATAAGGGGCAAAAAGCTAGGAAATATCTATGTTTACAATTCACAAAGAAACCATTGACTGGGAAGGCCGTCCGCTAACCTTAGAAACTGGACGCATTGCCCGTCAGGCACAAGGYGCKGTTTTGGCCACTTATGGCGAAACTTGCGTTTTAGCTGCGGTGACATTTGCCAAAGAACAAAAGCCGGGAATGGATTTCTTTCCATTGACCGTTAATTACACTGAAAAATATTACGCYGCCGGACGCATTCCAGGYGGCTTTTTCAAACGYGAAGGTCGTCCRACCGAAAAAGACACATTRACYTCGCGCYTKATTGACCGTCCGATCCGCCCGCTTTTCAAAGACGGCTTTAAGAACGAAACYCAAGTRATYTTRACTGTKYTKTCGCACGAYCAAGAAAATGACGCKGAYATTRTTGCTATGGTTGCCGCWTCTGCYGCGCTTAGCATTTCYGGCGCACCATTTATGGGGCCGATCGCTGGYGCCAGAGTTGGTCTTGTTGGWGATGAGTAYATCGTCAACCCAACATTYGAMGAAATGGAAGAGACTGATCTKGATCTRATCGTTGCCGGMACCAAAGACGCGGTAATGATGGTKGAAAGCCAAGCCAAAGARYTRTCCGAAGAAGATATGCTTGGTGCGGTTATGGCCGGTCATGATGCCATGCAGCCAGTTATCGAAATGATCGAAAAGCTGGTTAAAAAAGCTGGCAAACCGATGTTTGAGTTTGAATCTCCGGATTACTCAAAGGAAAAAGCTGCTGCCAAAAAACTAGTCGGTGCGGCGATTACCAAAGCCTACAAGCTTAAAGACAAAATGGATCGTCAAGACGCAATCGCTGCTGCCAAAGCAACTGCTTATGCAGAACTTGGGCAAAGCGAAGAAAAGCCAGATGGCATTTCAGGYGGYACACTTGGTACRGTTCTAAAATCCCTTGARGCCGAYGTGCTTCGCGGTTCAATCATCAAAACCAAGAAACGTATTGATGGTCGTAAACTTGATGAAGTTCGTCAAATTGTTGCTGAAACCGGCGTATTGCCACGCACGCACGGAACAGCATTGTTCACCAGAGGTGAAACTCAAGCCTTGGTAATTGCAACGTTAGGAACTTCCGAAGACGAGCAAATGATTGATGGTCTTGGCGGTTTAACCAAAGAGAACTTCATGTTGCATTATAACTTCCCGCCATATTCGGTTGGTGAAGCTCGTCGCATGGGCCCTCCTGGACGACGCGAAATCGGCCACGGAAAACTTGCATGGCGCGCTCTAAAAGCGGTTCTGCCAAGCAAAGAAGATTTTCCTTATACCATTCGTCTGGTTTCTGAAATTACCGAAAGTAACGGTTCAAGCTCGATGGCTTCTGTTTGTGGTGGTTCATTAGCGATGATGGACGCTGGTGTTCCTTTGCTACGCCCGGTTTCTGGTATTGCCATGGGTCTGATCAAAGAGGGCAAAGGCATTGCCATTCTTTCAGACATTTTGGGTGATGAAGATCACCTTGGCGATATGGATTTCAAAGTTGCCGGTACTGAAAAAGGTATCACTTCTTTGCAAATGGATATCAAAATCGCCGGCATTGACGAAGAGATCATGCAAAGTGCGTTGGAACAGGCCAAAGGCGGCCGTCTGCACATTTTGGAAGAGATGAACAAGGCTCTGTCTGGATCACGCGAAGAAGTCGGCAAATACGCACCGCGTATTGAAACCATGCAGGTTTCCAAAGACAAAATCCGTGACGTTATCGGCTCTGGTGGCAAAATCATTCGTGAAATTGTCGAAGTTTCCGGCGCACGGGTTAACATTGACGACGAAGGTATCATCAAAGTCGCCTCATCTGATGCTGAGAGCATCACCAAGGCCATGGACATGATCAAAGCCATAGTTTCCGAGCCAGAGGCCGGCGTTATCTATGACGGCACTGTGGTCAAGGTTATGGACTTCGGAGCATTCGTGAACTTCTTTGGCCCGAAAGACGGTTTGGTGCATATTTCGCAACTAGCCGCCGAACGGGTAAATGCCACATCCGACGTGGTTAAAGAGGGCGACAAAGTCAAAGTCAAAGTTCTCGGCTTTGATCGCGGCAAAGTTCGTCTTTCTATGAAAGAAGTAAATCAGGAAACTGGCGAAGATATCGGCGGTAAATCCGAAGACTAAGCCACCGACGTACACAACGAATTGAAAAGCCTCGCTGTAAAACAGCGGGGCTTTTTTATGTCCATCGATCAGAAAATGGGGAACCGGTTTTTTGGTAAAGCGTTGCGACTCCCTCTCCCGGTTCGGGAGAGGGTTGGGGTGAGGGGTACAATATTGAAGACCACCACGCCTTGTTATTCCAGCACAGGCCATGATCAGTACAAAACTCTAAGTTTTCGGTTTGAATAAAAACCATCAGTAACTTTGAGGGTTTTCCTCAGTGGATAGAGCCTTAAAAAGGCTCGGCAATAAAGGATTGCTGTAAGCACAACTACCGCTAAGTATTTCTTCTAAGCCAATTTTTCATTGGGTTTAACGCGTATTCACCATGTCAAAGAGCCGCAAACTCGCCTGTTAGTGCGCCTTGCAACACCATTATATCAAGCGAGAAGAAAGCGGGTATGTTTGAAACTTATCCCCGTACCTTGAGGGTGTGGACTCACGATTGAAGTGCAACACTGCTAAGGTGTTATTGCGATGGGATATATATATATGGTCAGCTCAGCCAGAATGAGCGTTTAGAGATTTATCATTTCAATCGGCAAGGTTTGTCGATACGTGCGATTGGCCGGCGTTTGTATCG
>NVWT02000014.1 GCA_002733735.2 Robiginitomaculum sp.
GACGAAGTGTTTGCTGGCGAGATCGAAGTTGACGAGAGCTATTTCGGTGGCAAAAGAAAAGGCCTCCGAGGGCGGGGTGCTACAGGTAAAGTCCCCGTGTTTGGCCTATTAAAACGCGGCGGCAAGGTTTACACGAAGATTATTCCGGATGCCTATTCTGCGACTTTGTATCCGATCATAGAGCGTAAAGTAGTGCCGGATAGTATTGTCTATACGTATTGCTGGCGAGGATATAACGTACTGGATGTATCCGAGTTCAAACACTTTCGTATCAACCATTCCAAATTGTTTGCTGATCGACATAACCACATCAACGGCATCGAGAATTTCTGGAATCAGGCCAAGCGGCATATGCGTAAATTTAACGGTGTTCCAAAAGCCAACTTCGGCCTATTTTTGAAGGAATGTGAGTGGCGTTTCAACAACAGTGATCCAACAAACCAGTCGAAGCAATTAAAGCAATGGGTTAAGGTGTATTTGAACTAGTTAACTGGGACAGCCCCAAAATTAATATTGTTTCTGTTTACGCTGAGAAGTTGTCCTTGCACGGAATAGTAGCGACTCCTATAAATTAGGTGTGTGATAAGCATAGAGATCATTAATGACATTCCAAATGACTGTAATATCAATTTGGATCCATTAAAATAAAAAAATATTAGAAGAGGTGTTATGAATGCAGCACCGGCGACCATTTGAAATTCTGCATAGGGAATTGGGTCTTTATTCATTTGAACACCCCCTGCCCGATTGACTTCCAGCTAACCAATTCTCAAGGAGTAATATTTTCAAGTGATACTTTATTGCTAAATTATGGTGACCCCGGCACGACTCGAACGTGCGACCCTCGGATTAGAAATCCGATGCTCTATCCAGCTGAGCTACGGGGCCAGATATTCGTACAGTCTCTATATCAATTTTCCGAACCACAAAACCGTAAAAAACACTTTTGTTGGAAAATTTTGGCCAGCTGAGCTACGGAGCCAATAATTAAAACTTATGCATCATTTCCCAAAATCAATGCGTCCAGCTTTGACGGCGGTCTGTCGCGAAATTTGCAGAATAACTCTTTGATTGCCGTTGTGGTTTGTTCTTTTTGATGATTGTGTATTCAATTCCATGGCGCTTGGCATAACGCTCTGCCCGCGCACAAGTATCAAATTTCATTTGCACTTGTGAACCAGTATCATCAGATCCAGTCCAGCCGGTAAGCGCATCAATGGTTCTATGAGAATCGCTCTCAAACTTCAGCACCCATTCACTCGACTTGGCACGTCCGGATTGCATAGCATTTGCATCCGGTTGATAAATAAGGGCAGACATCAATTACTACCTCGCTATTTGTTACTGCACCTTGGGATCTGCAAAATGCAGAGGTGCTTTAAGTAATGGTCGGGGAGACAGGATTTGAACCTGCGACCCTCTGGTCCCAAACCAGATGCGCTACCAAGCTGCGCCACTCCCCGATCAAGACGTGGTTGTATGCAATTTATTCGGCTTTACAAGCCCCAAAATTCAGCACAACGGATAATTTTTAATTTTCCACCGAAATTTCTGTCTGAACTTCTGTCGGTAATACATCATCATTATTTGTAATTGGTAAATTATCAAACATTGCGTGCTGCACCTGATCGCCGCGTTTTATGCCCCATTTACGACTAAGACCAGCATTCACCTCCAGCACAGCCATAACAGCCACACCTGATGAAATTCTTCGTAAGGAGTTAGGTTTGGTGTTTCTAGCAATAGTTACGATTTTTCCCTTGGCATCAAGAAATATCATATCCAGCGATATCAATGTATCTTTCATCCACATGTTTACAGTACGAGACTGCTCAAAATCGAACAGCATGCCGCGATCATCATCCATTTGCTTTACAAACATCAAACCTTGCGTGCGCTCGAGCGGGTCATCAGCAAAATCGACCAATAACTGAATAGTTTTACCGTCACGTATTATTTGTAAGGGTTGCGGTGGGCCAAAATCAACAGTTTCCTCTTGGGCATTTGCCAAGGGTGCGCTGATAAGCAATATCAAAATTCCGAGAAATAAGTTTTTCATGCCCCTGCTTAGCCATAATCAGGAGCAACTGCAAGCAAGCCCADCAACTGTTCATCTTACAGTCATRTTTTAACTTATGTTTGCGGAAGTCTAACCTTAGTAATATTAAAGCCTTTAGGGCCTTTTGCTGTTTGCACAAGCACATCTTGCTCCGGACTTATTTCCAGCAAACCGGCCTGRCTTAAAACCTCTGCATGGATRAACATGTCTTTATCTGTTCCCTCAAGATTGACAAAGCCATAACCCTTTACCCGGTTGAACCATTTCACAGTTGCTTTTTGATARTTRGTTTCGTCCTCGCCCTCATCAAAAGGGATTGGTTCTGGTTTTTCATGCAAAAAGTCGAGTATCTCCAAAGCYTGCARCCCTTTGGCTCCTCGTATRGCRGTGCAGGTGATTTTATCACCCTCKATTGCYGATGCTGATCCAAAYTCGCGCAATGTTGAAATATGCAACATCACGTCATCGCTATCGTCATCRGGCTCGATAAATCCGTAGCCTTTGCCCGCATCAAACCATTTGACACGGCCTGCAATTTTTACACTTTGCTCATTACTCATAACATCACCTTCCCCAAGAGCGAATGCACACTAGCACAAATTCTCCCAAGAGGTGAGTCAAAAATCAAATAACACGTTTTTTTTTCGTCAACTGCAAGTAATACCGCTACTGCATTTGTACAAAATCATTAGCCAAACGGTTCATTTTAAACATAACCAAGGTATTTAATATTATATCCATAACCACCACCATAGCAGCAATGCCAAGGCCAAGAATTTGAAACACGCTTAACTCAACTTGGCCAACCATGGATAAAACGGCAATGATTACCAAAGTGATTAGTGGAACCAAGGATAAAAACAAATCCATCAATGGTGCGTCTTTGCCAATTTTGGCAAAAGCAGTCAGTCCCATTTGAATGATCAAATACCCAAGGCATATCATTGTTACAGCAAACATTCCGGCAAAATTTGCAGGAATAGCCATAAATGGTACATAATTTGTCGTTAAATACTCCAATGAAAATATTACAATTATCAATGAAAATATTACCGGCGAACCTTCTCTAAAAAANAATCTAACAATAGCCATAACTTACCCCAATACAAAACTATGTGAGCGTTCAGTCTAATTACATTCAAGTTCAGAACGTCACCCCGCAATCCTTATAGCCCAAAAACACCAATCAGCGCAAGGAAAGCCACGCACCCTGCATAAGAACCCACATAAACGCCGCAATAATGCTTGAGTTTCAGGTGCAATCTTTTGTTTTTAGAAGCAAATCATCGAAAAACATCATTTTTAAAGCCAATGTTTAGACTTGACGGGCAAAAAGAACACATATAGAACATTGGGAGTGTTTTTGATTTGTTCTCTTACAAATTGATAACTCATACAATTACCGGAGGGTTCCATGCTTACCAAAAAACAACACGCTCTATTAGTTTTCATAAATCAAAGACTGACAGATTCTGGTGTTTCGCCGTCTTTTGATGAAATGAAAGATGCGCTGGGATTGGCCTCCAAATCCGGCATACATCGGTTAATCACGGCTCTTGAAGAACGAGGTTTTATTAAACGCTTGGCACATCGCGCCCGGGCATTAGAGGTTATCAAGCTTCCCGAATCTTCGGTTCCTGAAAAATCGATTGGCGGCTTTAAACCGAATATAGTATCAAACAATTCCGATCCGGTGGCCTCGAATTCTAACAACATAGTTGAAATACCTGTTTTAGGGCGCATCGCTGCTGGAACCCCGATAGAAGCAATCCAACATGAAACCAGCAAATTTCCGGTACCGGCTGCTATGGTTGGCCACGGAGAGCATTACGCATTGACCATTTCCGGTGACTCGATGATTGATGCCGGTATTCATGATGGCGATACTGTAATTATCCGCAAAACCCAGACCGCCCAAAATGGCGATATAGTGGTTGCTTTGGTTGATGATCAAGAAGCAACGCTAAAGCGGTTTCATAAAAAAGGTAATTCTATAGCATTAGAAGCGGCTAACCCTGACTATGAAACTAGAATATTTGGTCCAGATAGAGTTGTTGTTCAAGGAACATTAATTGGTTTAATGCGTTCGTATAATTAGCCTTGAAGTGTTCTTGATCAATCTACCATCGTTGATATCTGGTTCTAGCTCGATCCCAAATCCGGTCACTTTTCAACTGTACTGAACGCCATTGGTCATCTTCAACATAAAACACCGTTCCTTTGTTGGAGAAATAATTTAAAACCTCGGTTTGACTACAAAACGGCTGTTGCCTCGACATTAAATAACTTGGAACAATTACTATATCGGCTAAGTTACAGGCATCAGCTATTYCCTCTGTAGTGTTTTGGATGACGATTAGCCTGCCATAARCTTCAAGTGCGCAGCCTTTTTCATCACAARCCGCYGGMGCAAAGCCYTCTATTTTAGYCACTTCACTTTTTTGCATGCCAATGCTTTGRGTAAATTGCCGCAGCCCATATTTATTCGGTTTTGCAAACACRAYAATTTGTTGACTRTTTTTTGCCGRATTGATTACTGCTCCGCCTTTTRCGCCAAGCCAAAACACTGGTTTTGGGGTTTGATTATGCAGAAATAACGAAATTGCTATTAAGGGAATTGCCAGTAATTTCACTCTTGGTATCGCTATACAAATCAAGATCAGAGCTAAGGATTGTAGAAATAATACAATTGCTGAACTTGCGCTAACACCTAATATTGCCCCTGGTAAGTTTGCGACAAAATCTGAAAACCGTAAAATTGTATCCAATCCGAAAGATGTTACCTTGAATACAGATGTTTCAAGGCCAAATGGCATAAGCAATATTCCCAAAAACAAACTAGGCATCACAAGTATTGTAAAAAGCGGCATTGCCAATAAATTCCCTAAAAGCGAATAAATTGCAATTTTATTGAAATGCCAACTAGCAAATGGAGCGGTTGCAAACCCGGCAACAAGACTGGTCATGGTGATGGCCAGCATGAAATACCCAAAGTTTATGACAAAACGCCAAAGAATATTATCCGGCATATTGGCATTCTTGCGCCGGTATAGCCAAGAACCGATGAATTGGTAGAATGAAATTAACGCTAAACTTGCCGCAAATGACATCTGAAATCCCGGGCTAATCACATATTCTGGGGTTAACAATGCTACGAAAAATGCCGCAATAGAAATGGTGCGAATTGATAAGGCTCTACGCCCCAGTAAAACCGCAATAAAAATCATCGATAACATGATGAAGGCTCGTTGCGCCGGAGCTGCCCCTCCAGAAATTAACAAATAAGCCAAAGCAGCAACAAGGCCAATAATTGCCGCTGGTTTTCGAGCATCAAATCGTGAACCTATCGCTGGGATTGCCGCAAAAATCAGTGAAGCTATCCAAAACGCCATCCCTGCAACTAATGACATGTGCAAACCGGATATTGCCAATAAATGCCCAAGGCCAGCTTCTCGAAAATAGGTTGCGGTCTCAATGTTAATCGCGCTTCTGTCGCCGGTAACAAGGGCGGCCGCAATGGCTCCTGTTTGTCCCGGTATTTTTTGGCGTATTGATTTAGCCAATTTATACCTGATTTCATTGATCAATAAATTTACAGTCAAGGATTCGGGTTGTTGTAAAACTCTTAACCGGCCAAACGTGAAACCAGTCCCCCCTATTTGCTGGAACCACGCAGAACTTGCGAATGAAAACCCTCCAGGAATATTGGCTTGCGCCGGCGGTTCAATTTTGGCACGAAATTCGACTAAAGAGCCAATTTTTGCATCGCTTAGCGGAGCTCCTATTCGAACGTATTTTGGTAGTTGCTCTTTAGATAATCCATCTATTCCTGTTACTTTTATTAGGTATCTGGCTCGTTTTCCTGTTTCACGATCAATCTTGCTTAATTGGCCGTTCACTAACCAAGAGTTAGCTCCACTTGGTATTATTGGTGAACTAATTGCGATGCTACGAATTTCAGCAATAACATAACCGCCAGCAAAGGCACAAACCATGGCTACAGCAAAAAATAGTTTTACGTTTTTAACCTGCCGCAAATACAAAAAAATTAGAAATGTGAGACTAATAACTAATGCCAGCGGCCCAGCCCAATAAGATGGTTCAATGTTGGGAGAAAGCCAAAATGCAATTCCAAAGCAAAACACCCATGGCGCCCAAAGTATAATGCTGCCTAATTTTGGTTCGGGGAAATAATTGGTAACTTGATGCCAAAACTTTTGGCTTACACGCCATTTGTGATAGTGTTTCACAAAATTATTGTCAGTAATTGACAGAATCGGCTCTCCCTTTTTGCACGCCAATAAAGAGTAACACGTATTGCTCTTTGTGGCTTGCCAGACGTATCAGGAATATTTGATGACTAAAATAGTAACTAGATTTGCCCCCTCCCCAACCGGCTCGTTGCATATTGGTGGAGCTAGAACCGCTCTTTTTAACTGGTTATTTGCTAGGCATCATGGTGGAAAGTTTCTTATGCGCATTGAGGACACGGATCAGGTTCGCTCTACTAAAGAAGCTAAGCAAGCAATTTTTGATGGTATGCAATGGTTAGGTTTAGACACTGACGGCCCAGTAATAATGCAAAGCCAACAAATCGAGAGGCACCAAGAAATAGTCAAGCAACTGCTTACTGCTGGCAATGCATACCCCTGCTTTATGACAGCGGAGGAATTGGCAGCGGAAAAGCTACTCGCAAGAGAGCAAAAGCGCAGATTTTACTCACCATGGCGCGACAAACAAGCAAATGAACGACCAGCAGATAAACCATTTGTTGTTCGATTAAAGGCGCCAATTGATGGCACCACTATCATATTTGATAAAGTACAAGGACAAGTGGAATTACAAAACCAACAATTAGATGATTTAGTACTATTACGATCAGATGGCTCTGCAACTTATATGCTAGCAGTAGTGGTTGACGACCATGATATGGGCATTACTCATATTATTCGTGGCGATGATCATTTGGTAAATGCTGCAAGGCAAATTTTGGTTTATCAAGCCATGAATTGGCAAGTACCTAAATTCGCGCATATTCCACTAATCCATGGACCAGATGGAAAGAAACTATCCAAACGGCATGGCGCATTGGGTATAGATGCCTATAAAGCCATGGGTTACTTACCAGAAGCAATAGTAAATTACCTGCTACGTTTAGGTTGGTCAGATGGAGATAAAGAGTTCTTTAGCATAGAACAGGCAATTTCTGCATTCTCGTTGTCTGGTATAAATAAGGGACCCTCAAGGTTAGATTTTGATAAAATGGCGCACGTAAATAGCCATTATATTAAAAATGCCGATCAAACTAGATTGGCCGAATTAGTATTTGAGTATGCAAAAGAACAAGATGACAAGTCATTTTCAATTGCTGAACAAGAGCTGGTTCGCAATGCTTTACCGCATTTGTTATCCCGCGTTAAATTGATCCCGGATATTCTAACGCAAACAGAATTCTTAACTCAAAACAGACCGATAGAGATCAGTGAAAAAGGTAAGAAACAAATTGATCAACAGAAAATGCAATACCTTGGAGAATTAAGATCAGAATTAAATGATCTATCTAACTGGAATGAAAATACTTTGCAGTCCTGTTTAAAGGAATTTGCCAGTAAACAAGGTATTGGGTTTGGCAAATTTGGACCAATTTTACGCCTAGCAGTAACGGGGGGAAAGCCTTCACCCGATTTAGCTGTGTTATGTTACTTATTAGGGCGTAAAGAAACCCTAAGCCGTATAGACGATTTATTGGATTTAGAGGTAAAGTAACAAAAAACGAATCATAAAAAACGATGGGAAGTATCAATCATGGACATTAAGATCAAAAACTCTGGTGAAGCAAAGTTAACAACCCCAAATGGTGATAGTTATTCATTACCTACCTATTCGGGATCGGTTGGTCCAGATGTGATTGATATACGAAGTTTGTATCGTGATAGTGGTATGTTCACTTTTGATCCCGGCTTCACTTCAACGGCTAGCTGTGAGTCACAAATCACATATATTGATGGTGATTTGGGTACGCTATTATATCGTGGTTACCCAATTGAGCAGTTGGCCGAGCAGTCAAGTTTCCTTGAGGTCAGTTTTTTACTACTAAACGGTCAGTTACCTGATGCAAAACAGCTGCAAGACTTCACCCATTCAGTTACTTATCACACTATGCTTCATGCGCAGTTCGACGCATTCTTTAATGGTTTTCGTAGAGATGCACATCCAATGGCGATTGTTTGTGGTGCTGTTGGCGCTCTTTCCGCATTTTACCATGATTCAACAGATATCAATGATCCAGAGCAAAGAAGAATCGCAAGTTTACGGATGATTGCAAAAATGCCGACTATCGCAGCTAGAGCATATAAGTTCTCAATTGGGCAACCGTTTGTTGAACCAAGAAATGAACTTTCATATTCAGAGAATTTTTTACGAATGTGTTTTGCTGTTCCCTGTGAAGACTATGAAGTCAAAAAAGTTCTTGCGAGGGCAATGGATCGGATATTCATATTGCATGCGGATCATGAGCAAAATGCCTCCACCTCCACTGTCCGGTTAGCCGGCTCATCCGGAGCCAATCCATTTGCATGTATCGCAGCTGGCGTTGCTTGTCTTTGGGGGCCAGCTCATGGTGGAGCGAATGAAGCGGCATTAAATATGCTAAACGAAATTGGATCTGTTGACAGGATCCCTGAGTACATTCGGCGGGCGAAGGATAAAAACGATCCTTTCCGGCTTATGGGCTTTGGCCACCGCGTTTACAAAAACTATGATCCTAGAGCCAAAGTAATGCAAAAAACATGTCACGAAGTTCTTGAAATTACCGGTCAAAAAAATGATCCAATTTTACAAGTAGCAATGGAATTAGAGCGCATTGCTCTTAGTGATGAATATTTCATTGAGAAAAAATTATACCCAAATATAGATTTTTATTCAGGCATAACATTAAAAGCTATGGGCTTTCCGACAACTATGTTTACTGTGTTATTTGCATTAGCTAGAACTGTCGGGTGGATTGCTCAATGGTCAGAAATGCTTAGTGACCCAAGCCAGAAAATCGGTCGCCCTAGACAAATATATACCGGGGCGCCAAGTCGCGATTATTTACCAGTTTCTAAGCGCTGATCCAATAAACTTAGGACTTTTTTTGCGGCGATTTCACTGGGGTTACCGGTTTGCCCCCGCATTTGCGCAACAACAGTTTTTAGCTTTTTCTTGATTAAATTCCGTTGATCTGGGCTTTGTAGCATTGTTGCTAGGCTATTAGCTAAATTTTGCGCTGTGCAACGAAGGTTTATAAATTCTGGAAATATTTCTTCATCAGCTGATAAATTTATTAAACTGGCAAATCGGGCTTTAAACATTAACTTTTGTAAAACCACACCAAGCCAGCCACCAATACGATATGCAACAACAGTCGGCACACCCGCATCAGCCAATTCCAAAGTTACCGTTCCAGAGCAAGCCAGAGATAAATCAATATTAGAAAACACCTCTATTTTTGCAACTTCATCAAGTAATATAATATTCTGTAGCCGCTTATCCTCAATAGCCATTGAACGAACTAAAGTCGCAATATTATCCGAAAGCGGAGCAACGATTACTAAGTCAGGGTATTCCTTTTTTACTATTTCAATAGCGGTTAACATGACATTGCAAAGCTGTTTAATTTCATTTTCTCGCGAACCTAAAAAAACACCAATTAGTGGTTGGTTTTTCGGGTTATACTTTTCTAAAGTCGAACCAATAAAATTGTTCTTGTGATTATATAAAGCTGGATTACCAACAAAAGTGGTTTTTAGGCCCTCATTTTCAAAAAAATGCCCGTCAAATGTGTGGATAGTGAGCAGGTGATCATAATATGTAGCAGTAGTCTTTGCTCGCCCGGGTCGTGTAGCGAACACTTGCGGCCCAACATATTTTATCAGTAATGTTTCAGGCAAAAGTTTTTTTATCTGCTTGGCAACTCTAATAGTGAAACCCCAAGAATCGATCAAAACAACCACTTGTGGATTATGTTCTACAATTTTCTTAACTGTTTCATTTACTAGGGTTTTAACTTTTGAGTAAATACGCAACCCATCAATCAGACCGACAACGGCTAAGGCACTTACATCTACCGAGCTGGCAACCCCAAGGTCGGCCATCTTTGAGCCGCCAATTCCTTTTATATTTAAATTTTCAGTTGAATTTTTTCTTAACTGTTGAATTAAGTACGCACCTAATTGATCCCCACTTGGTTCAACAGCTAAGATAAAAATCTTTCTTGTACTATCCATAATCAATTATTCTCGGAATTATTTTGCTCATTTATTCCTACCAAAAACAATCCATTTTCTTCAGCCAAAGAGCACATCAAGTCCCTATCAATCAAGAAAGTCTTACCCGCAACAAAGCCAATACCAGACAAACCTGCCTCTATAGCCAATTGCACAGTTTTTATACCAAGAGTTGGCATATCCACTTTTTCTTCCTGATTGGGTTTCATGCATTTCACCAACACACCAGCACGTTTGACAGAGCTTCCACGAATATTTTCGTCCAAATCAGCGCATCTACGTAACATCTCATCTGTTCCTTCTTGGGCTTCCACTGCAAGAACCAAACCATTACAAACCACAGCGCCCTGCCCAATATCCAGTTGACCTATTGCACGCGCAATTTCATAAGCCTTTTTTATGTCCAATAAGTCCCGCTTTGACGCAGAGGTGTTATTAAGTAGCCCCAATGGAGCAATAATATCATCGATAATCTCTTGGGGAGCAATAATTTGAAAGCCTTCTTTTTCAAATAGCCTTATAATCGCGCGTAATAAAAAATCATCACCTTTACTTGCAGCAAGTAATATCGCTGGTAAATTTCTTAAGCCATACGCATCCAGTTTCAATTTGCTAAAGTCAGGGCGATTAATTTTCCCTGCAAAACAAACACTTTTACAGCCTGCATCATGCAATGATTTAAATATTTTACTTATCGAGCCAATGGCAAACCAAGGGTCATTTTCAGAAAAAGCATTCTGATCAGAAATTCCATTTAGCAATATGTTATGAACCGGTATTTGCAAGATCTTTGCTCTCTTATATACCAGCACAGGTAAATCACCGGCACCAACTATAAGTCCAAGCCTGCCAATTTTAGTGCAAAGTTTATCTTCATTTAACATCGGGTAAACACAAGGAACGTTTTCTAGTGCCAGTTATAAAATTAATGATTTCAATCACTTCAGAAGTATCATTAAACTCTTTTTGAACATCTTTGACCCTTTGTTCAAAAACACCTTCTTTTTGAAATAACTTGCGATATGCGGAACGCATATTCTTAATAGTTGCACTGGAAACCTTTCTTCTTTTTAAGCCTACAGTATTTAAGCCTGCCAAAGTAGCGTGATTGCCAAGAGCCATCGCATAAGGAATTACATCTTTTGTTACTAAAGACATGCTGCCGATAAATGCGTAATTCCCAACAGAACAAAACTGATGTACGCCAGACATTGCTCCAATATTACACCCATTACCAATAACAGCATGACCGCCAATAGCAGCGCTTTGAGCGAATACTACATCATCACCGACTATACAGTCATGCGCAATGTGAGAGCCGGCCATGAAATACCCGCGATCACCAATGCGGGTTTCGCTTCGACCATTTTTTGTTCCACAATGCATGGTTACATATTCTCTAATTACTGTATCACAGCCAATAAATAATCTAGACATTTCTCCCGTAAAACTTTTATCTTGTGGTGGATGCCCCAAGGCTGCGAATGAGAACACCTCGCTTCTAGCACCGATCTCTACAGTTTTGCTAATATGTACATGAGGATGAACTATTACGTTATCGCGCAAAATAGCCCCTGATTCAATAATGCTATACGCGCCAATTTTTACATTAGTCGCAATTTCTGCACCTTTAGATACAATAGCTGTTGGATGAATTAACGGTTCTTCCATTATTTATTCTCAACTGAACTAGCCCAAAAAATACAACTAACGGCCATTTTACCATTGGCAATGACTTTTCCAGAAAATTGAATAAAATTACGTTTCCGTACTAAAATTTGAACTGGAATATCTAACTCATCTCCTGGAATTATAGTGTTTCGGAACTTAGTTTTATCAATTGAAGTAAACATAATTGTATGTGTCTTTGGGCTTATATTCCAAGTTTTTGCTGCTAATAAGGCGCCGACTTGCGCCATACACTCTACCAATAAAACCCCGGGCATTATGGGGTTGCCGGGAAAGTGACCATTAAACCAACCATCGTCAAGGCAAGGACAAAGGTGTCCAACCAAGCTTTTTCCACTGATGAAATCAGTCGCAGTATCAATAAGCAACATTGGCTTTCTGTGAGGCAACCACTGTTTAATCTCATCAATTCCTATCAAACTAGAGTCTGATGAGCTCATGTTCTCTTTCTACCGCCTTTACTCTCTCTTACAAGTTTTCGCATAATTGCGATTGATCTGGCCAAGTCTCTATAAGGTACAGCAGGAGTTCCGCCCCAAACTTCTCCATCAGGAATGTCGTTCATGATCCCACTAGAAGCAAAGATACTAACATTGGAACCAATATTACGATGTTCAGCAACTCCAACTTGACCTCCCATCAGTACATTATCACCGATATTTACACTACCAGATATACCGACATGAGCTGCAAAAATACAATTCTTTCCAATAACAACATTATGAGCTACTTGAACAAGGTTATCAATTTTCGTATTTTTACCGATTATTGTATTATTAAACATGCCTCGATCAATAGTCGAATTAGAGCCAATGGAAACATTGTCATCGATATGAACTGCACCAAAATGTGGCATATCAATCAACTGGTTATTGGATCGAGCTATACCCAAGCCACTACCGCCAATTACAACACCAGCAGAAATATTCACCTCATTCCCCAAATGAGCAAATGAAATATTCGTCCCGGATCGAATTACACAATTATCACCAATTTGCACTCCACAACCAATTGTTACATTCGGTTCGATAAAAGTGTTTTTACCAATTACGACCCCATCACCAATCACTACATTAGCTGATAATTGAGTGGACTCATGAATCTGGCTGGCCTTGGATATGTTAAAGTTATTTTCCAAAGAGCGCCTGTGTTCAATCAATAAATTTGCAATTTTTGCAAAAGCAAAATCCGGGTCGCTATGTATCAATATAGCGACCGGAAACTCAGTTATGCTGTCTAACAAACTCTCGTTGACGATTATAACCCCAGACTTTGGGTTGAAATTTTTTAGTAGTTTTTTGTTTTTTAGAAATGCAAGTTTTGTCGATTCTATTTTCTCTAATGACGATACCGAATGTATCTCCTCAACAGTATTTCCTACAAATATTTTTGAACCAGATATAGCAGCCGCCTTCTCTAAAGAAATCGGCGGCTTTACAGTATAAAATTTAGGATCAACCATCCTTGCTCTTCTCGTTACTAACGAGGTTGTTGTGCGCCAGGTTGCTGTTGTGGCGCAACACGTGGAACTCTAACCCTTACCACAAYAGATGAAGTNATTGCTGCANTCCATATTTTTTATCACTTGYTCHGTAATATCAGATGSYTTDTTHCTAAACATBACWGTTGADCCATCAAGCAAAATATCAATATTATTTTCTTTAATGACCTGATTCACAGCAGCCTGATAAGCATCTAATAGCGGCTTTCTGGCTTGTTCAGTAGTGGCTTCTAATTGCCTCTTCTTCCAATCGCCTAACTCTGCATAGGTTTGTCTAAGCACCTGGTCTCGTCGCATGAGGTCAGTTCTGGTGCGCAATGCTTCTGGAGAAAGAGCAGAAATTTCTGCACCTAATTGTTGCGCTTCACTCCTTAAAGGAGCTAACTCAGACTCAAATTCAGTATCAATTTGCTTATCAATATTCAAAACTTGTGTGGCTATATCAATTCCGACTTTTGATTGTATCARAGCAATTTGYTGGCTGATTACGGCAACTTTAGCRTCAGCTTKAGCGGRAAGYGTTGCCCCGAAAATAAKTGCTAYTGCTAATATAARTGTATTTAGTATTTTCATAATTAAAACCTAGTTGTTTGTGAAAAYCTGAATGTTCTTGTTTCATCATAAGCTTCGCTCTTCARTATTCTAGAAAAGTCGAACTTAACAGGGCCGAACGGTGARTCCCAAAATATGCTAACGCCAGCAGACGCTCTTAAGGATAAATCCTGRCGGACAACAAAGCGTGTTGCATCATCAACAAYTCTATCGCTTTGGTCTAATAAACCAAGTGTTCCAAATTCGGTAAAGAATGCGCCTTTAATGCCATATTCATCAGGTAGACCTATAGGAAACTCYAGCTCTAYTGAWCCWATWGCATAAGCCTTACCACCAAGAGCATTTCGMCCCAATTCCGTGAATCCACCACTTCCATCTGCAATTCTCTCAACAAGCCTCGGGCCAATCCCTGCAATATCAAACCCTCGAAAAGAGAGCCCCCCTTTGTAGAACCGATCATTTATTCTCACATCACTACCACCCCACCCTGTGATGAAACCTGCGTCCACATGCCCACTTAAAGTAAAACCTCTAATCAACCCGCGATAAACATTTCCCCGAACTATTGTTCTTAGGAATTTAACGTCACCTCCAAATCCAGCAAAATCTTGATCAAGAGATAAATCGAACCCACGGGTTGCTGATATTGGATCATTTTTCCTATCCCAACGTAAAGTAAAACCTACAAGCGAGGTCACCCGTGACCCTATTTGCGAACAAATTTGCGCTGATGCGTTACAGTCGAAAAGAAAATTACCATTAGCATCACGCGCTGGATTACCAAAAGCATCGATTCTAAGAGCGCTAGGAGCTGTTATCGTATCATTTCGAAGGGTGTATCTTAGAAACAATGACGAGTTCCCAGTTATTGGCAAACCAAACCTAACTCCGCCGCCTAAAGACTCCGTTTGGAAATTCGCTTCTCGTAAAAAATTAGAACGTATATTGAATAAGTCAAACCCAGCGGACATGTTTCTTCCGAGGAACCTGGGTTCAGTAAACCTTATATCAACACTACGGCGCCGAGTACTAGCAGAAACAGCAAATCGCAGAAACTGCCCTCGCCCACGAAAATTCCGCTCAGAAATGGAGACATCAAGTAAAAAAGAATCTATAGAGCTAAAACCAGCGCCTAAAGAAAGCTCTCCAGTTGGTTGCTCTTCTACAGTAACTACCACAATCGCACGATCTGGCCTAGATCCCGCCTGTTCGGTTATTTCAACCTCCTTAAAGAAGCCTAATCTGCGAATAAGATTTCTTGATCTATCCAATAATGCTCGATTAAAAGCATCACCCTCAACCAATTGCACTTCACGGCGAACGACTTTGTCTAAAGTTCTAGTGTTCCCGACTATATCAATCCTCTCAAGATAAACCCGTGGCCCTTCGTTCACAACAAATACTAAATCAACGGTTCGAGCTTCACGATTACGAGTACGTTGCGGACGCACATCAACAAAGGCGTACCCAGTTGCTCCAGCGGCAAACGTTAGCCCTTCAACCGCATTTTCTATTGATTTTATTTTATACAAAGATCCTGTTTTTATGGGGACAATTCTTTCCAAAATTTCAGTATCTAAAGCATCAAGTTCTGTAGTTACGGATATCTCCCCGAATTTGTATTTTATACCCTCATCTATAGTAAAGGTTATAAAAAAGTTTTTCCTATCCGGAGTAAGCTCTGCTACCGAAGAAACCACTCGAAAGTCTGCATAACCCTTGTCTCCATAAAACTGACGTAGCAGCTCTCGGTCATATTCCATTCTATCAGGGTCGTAATTATCATTAGAAGTAAGCAGTTTCCACCAACGGGACTCTTCTGTAGCTAAGATTCTACGTAATTCAGCATCAGTAAATATTACATTACCAACAAAGTTTATTCGACGAACATCTGTTACAGGCCCCTCAGATATTTCAAATATCAAATCAACACGATTTTGGGGTTGTTCVGCAATTTTAGGVGTTACHGTBGCCGCAAAHCGTCCTGAYTGACGGTATAGTTCAACTATTCGCTGAACATCACTTTGCACTCTGGATCGCGTAAAAATAGCCCGTGGTTGCGCCTCAACCTCATCACGCAACTTGTCTTCTTTTAACGCCCTATTACCTTCAAAAATAACACGATTTATTATCGGGTTTTCAACAACAGAAACCACCAGCGTGCCATTATTYTCACTAATAGAAATATCGGCAAACAATCCTGTGGCAAATAGTGTTTTCAAAGATAAATCAATAAGCTGTGGATTAAACGGATCACCTGGACCTAGCAGTAAATAAGATTGCACCGTCCCAACCTCAAGCCTTTGGTTCCCTTGAACTACGACTTGGCGGATCCGCGAGACGACTTCTTCTTGCGGCGCAGATACAGATTGCGCAAATGACGAAGAACTAAAACTGCTGGCVGAAAWGCCAGTCAAGAATGTAACCAGTATGAGCAAGCCAAAGCGTGACATATTTTTACTAATCCTGTCTTTTATATTTAGAAAAACAATCATCCGAAAAATCCGAACACGTTGAAATAGCGCAAGTCATTGAATGTGGCAAAGGCCAATAGAGAAAATATTGCAAATAAACCGATTTTAAAGCCAAAAACCTGTATTCGCTCGCTTAACGGCCGTCTAAAAATCGCCTCATAAGCGTAAAACACTAAATGCCCGCCATCAAGCATCGGGACTGGTGCAAGATTGATCAAGCCGATGGCAACTGATAACACAGCAGTTAATCTTATCAACCCTAATATCCGGTCCCAAAAGTCCCGGGTATCAGCCCGTTCTTCATTTCCAAGGTCGCCAGCTCCGACTTTCCCAGAAATGTACATAATCCGTAACGGCCCCCCTAGCATCTCCGGTGTGCCCTTACCCCGAAACAGACGTCCAACAAATGCTATTTGATCGGTAATGATTTCTTTGGTTTCCGCACTGGCTTCTATAACCGCTGCAAGAGGGTTAAAGTTTTGCATAATTACTTGCGGGTTTGGACGACCGGCAATTCCCAACCGACCAACCTCAGCTTGCTTCCCTAAAGGGTCTGTTACTATTTCAGGTCTTGGAATGGCTATGATTTCAACATTCTGATTGCCACGCAAAACTATGAATCTAATAGGATCCCTTGCGCTGATAGAAGTAATCATTGCCAATCGTGAAAAACTTTCTATTTCCTCACCATTTGCAGACAGTATCCTGTCATCGGGTAAAAAGCCTGCTTCTTCTGCAGCTCCACCGGCAACAACTGAGCCAACTACCGGGTGAGTGTATGGCTTACCAAACGCCATAAACAAAATGCTAAAGATCAAAATCGCGAATATAAAATTCATTACCGGGCCAGCTACGGTTACCAGTGCCCTCTTCCATACGGGCATGAAATGAAAAATTCCGGTTGTTTCATATTCATTGTTCTCAACATCGAGACCATCTTTCATCTCTTGCAAAGTGTCGCTATCCGGCACACTTGCTGCACCTGAATCTCCAGCAAATTTCACATACCCACCTAAAGGTATGCCTGAAATTTGCCACTTGGTTCCATGTTTATCATTCCAYTGTAAYAATGGCTTACCAAASCCGATTGAAAAGACATCCACCTTAAACCCCAAGAAYCTAGCGGTAAGRAAATGCCCCATCTCATGAACGAATACTATCGTAGTAAAAACGGCAAGAAATGATAAAACGCCTAATAAAAACACAAAAAAACTCATATGGAATTACCTAATTTCATCGACAATAAATTGCTGAGCCGTGCGTCTGGCAATGTTATCAATTTCAAAAACCTCTTCAAGATTACTAGGCTCCCCTAACCACAAATTAGTATTCTTGTTTGCACACGACAATACAAAGCTAACGACTTCATTTATTTCAAAAAACTTAATTTCTTCTTGCAAAAATGAGGCCACAGCAACTTCATTTGCTGCGCTAAGAGCATTACAAGCATTTGCCCCCATCTGCATGGCATGTCGTGCCAGTTTCAAAGCTGGGAAGCGCTTCTCATCAGGCGCTTCAAAATCTAATCGCCCTAATTTCGCAAGAGATAGTCGATCGCAAGACACTTCAATGCGATCAGGCCATGCCCAAGCCGAGGCTATTGGAACTCGCATGTCTGGTGGCCCAAGTTGAGCCAATATTGAACCATCTTTATACTGTACCATTCCATGGACCACCGATTGCGGATGCACAAGAATTTCAAGTTGATCCGGACTTACGTCAAAAAGATGGCGAGCCTCGATTAATTCTAAGCCCTTATTCATCAAAGAAGCAGAATCAACAGATATTTTTGCCCCCATSGACCAAACMGGATGAGCAATCGCTTGTGCAGGTGTCGCAGCAGCTATTTGCTCTGCACTCCAATTACGAAATGGCCCACCTGATGCAGTCAAAGTGATCTTTTCTATCGTATCTTTCCTGCTCGCATCAAAAACCTGAAAAATCGCATTATGCTCTGAATCTACAGGCAGTAGCGTCGTGCCATTATCGGCGCATAAACTTAGTAATAATGGCCCGGCGCAAACCAATGATTCTTTATTTGCCAGCGCCAAAGTACAACCTCTTTTAGCCGCCGTTAAAATTGACGGTAAACCAGCAGAACCAGTTATCGCAGCCATAACCCATTTTGCATCCAAGCTTGCAGCTTCTTTTATGGCTTCTGCCCCAACAGCAACTTCAACGCCAGTAGTAGACAAAGCTTCACGTAAATCTTTCTCAAAAGTAACATCARATAAAGCAACGAAATCAGGTTCAAACTCCATAGCCAATCTTGCTAGTTTTTGCCAATTGGATCCTGCGGTAAGAGCCTTTATAGAAACACTTGCCTTGCCTAAGACCTTTTGTTGTTGCCGAACAATATCCAGCGTTGCATCTCCGATAGAACCGGTTGCACCTAAAACTGTTACTGTCCTTGTTTTTTGGCTCGCCATATTCAGAATCTACCCCAAACCCCTGGGTAAAGATAAATAAGTGCGGCGCAAACCAAAACAGAAGCCAAAAATGCGTCCATACGATCAATAACACCCCCATGACCTGGAATAGTGTCGCCGGTATCTTTAACCCCAAAGTGGCGCTTTAATCGCGATATTAATAAATCACCAGCCGCAGCAACTATCGTAAGCACAAATGCCAGTCCGCCATAGGCAACAGGATCCCGGCCTAAAACAAATGCCAAACCGGAACCTGCAATAGTTCCCAAGATCACACCGCCGAAAAACCCTGACCAAGTYTTGTTCGGGCTTATTTCCGGCCAAAGCTTTGGMCCACGAATAATACTGCCYAATAGATAAGCCCCTGAATCAGCTGCCCAAACCACAGCAAAAATGAATAAAATAAGGCCTAACCCACCATCGATTTCACGCAGCAACATTAACAATAAGACTGGCAAAAGCATATAAAGCAAACCAAAGCCAGCTCGCCAAGCACTTCCTCTTCTGGATCGCTCTAAACTATTAGCCAGTACAAATGCAAACAATACAATTCCAGCTGTCGTGATTGCTCCTGTGACCACTAAAAAGGACGTTGCAAGTAAAGCTAAAATATTGAGYACATCTGAYAAAAGCTTACCGCTTTTATCAGATATATTTCTCCACTCAAGAAGCATCAACCAACTAAAAACTACTGCAACCAAAGAGAAATAATACCCGCCCAGAAAAACAGCGCCTAAAGCAATAGTAACTAGAATTAAAGCAGAAAAAACCCTGACGTGAAAACTGCGCTTTTGAAGAAAATTCAACTTAGTTTTTYCACTCACAATTTAAAYCCCACCCAATCTGCGAGCGCGGGTACTAAAAATTTGCAAYGCYTCRTCAAAAGCATCAGTAGTAAAATCCGGCCACAAAACATCTAACAGYACAAATTCTGTATAAGCACTTTGCCATAACAGAAAATTACTAATTCGACTTTCACCCCCAGTGCGTATAATCAAATCAGGRTCTGGCTGACCCTTAGTATCCAAATTTTCACCTACTATTTCTTCGGTAATTTGATCTGATGATAGTTCACCAGCGCTTACGCTATTGGATATCTTTTGAACCATCCTAACAATCTCATCACGTCCGCCGTAATTAAAAGCAATATTCAAATTCAGYTTTGTGTTTTYACTGGTTACTTTTTCRACTGTTTCCAGCAGTTTCAAAATATCCTCTGGAAGATTTDCCTTACTGCCGACAACACGGACTTTTACATTTTCGCGATTTAGTCGCTCTAAATCTTGACCAACAAAAGTTTTTAATAAACCAAAAAGCGCCTGTATTTCTTCGGCAGGTCGTTTCCAATTTTCAGTAGAAAAACTATAAATTGTGAGATATTTGGTGCCAACACTTGCTGCGTGGCTCACTATTTCCCTAACAGTTTTCACACCAGCTTGATGACCTTTAATTCGTGATTGCCCTCGTTTTTGCGCCCACCGTCCATTGCCATCCATGACTATGGCAACATGAGTTGGAGCTTGTGTTGAGGGTGATGGTTTATTGGAAAACACGTTCCTAAACCTGCATTATCTCTTCTTCTTTCGCAGCAAGCGCTTTATCAATATTTTCAATCTCTGTATCGGTTGCTGTTTGCACCTCATCACTCAAACGCTTGTGCTCATCTTCCCCGATTTCACTCTTTTTCTCCATWGCYTTTAGAGTTTCCATTCCGTCTCTACGGACATTACGAACAGCAACTTTAGCAGCCTCGGCAAACCTGCCCGCAAGTTTAGTCATCTCTATTCGCCGTTCCTCATTTAATGCAGGCACCGGTATACGAATATTTTGACCATCAACAATTGGGTTCACCCCAAGATCCGCATTACGAATTGCCCGCTCAACTGCTGCAACAAGGCTTTTGTCCCAAACAGAAACCGATAACATACGTGGCTCGGGAACATTGATCGTTCCAACCTGTACAATTGGCGTTGAACTGCCATAGGCATCAACCATTACTGTATCCAGCATTGCCACATTTGCTCGGCCAGTACGTAGACCTGAGAATTCATGTTTAACGGCACTAAAAGCGCCGTCCATACGGCGGCGAATATCGTCTATATCATATTCCATTTATCAGTTCCTTATTAATCTTCACCATTGTCAATGACTGTACAGACGCCTGTACCAGCCAAAACATTCTGCAAACTACCGGAATCTTGATTAGAGTAAACAATGATAGGAATATTGTTATCACGCATCATTGAGACTGCGGCCGCATCCATAACCCGCAAATTCTTAGCCAGCACTTTACTATAGCTTAAGCGATCATACCGAACCGCATCTGGATTGGTTTTAGGATCATCAGAGTATACACCATCGACCTGAGTGCCTTTTAACAAGGCATCACAATTCATTTCAGCAGCCCGCAAAGCTGCTCCTGTATCTGTCGTAAAGAATGGGTTTCCGGTTCCAGCAGCAAAAATTACAGTTCGCCCTCTCTCCATATGACGAATTGCCCGCCGGCGGATATATGGCTCACACACAGACATCATAGGAATGGCTGATTGAACTCGGGTTTCAATACCGGCGCTTTCCAAAGCATTTTGCATAGCAAGGGCATTCATAACCGTCGCAAGCATACCCATATAATCTGCGGTGGCTCTGTCCATTCCTTGTTCAGAAGCCGATAAACCACGAAAGATATTTCCACCGCCTATTACCAAACAAATCTGTACGCCTGTAGATAGAGCCTTAGAAATATCAGCAGCTATTTGCTGAACAGCATTATTATCAATCCCGTAGGATTGCTGCCCCATAAGGGATTCGCCGGATAATTTCAAAAGAACACGGCTATATTTCATTCCAGCCGGGGCTTCAGTCAATTTTGACATTACAATTGCTTCCTTCCTGATTTCCGACTCACTCTTGCCACCATACCCGAGAGTTGCCTTAGGCTCAAAGTCTGTGTTCATCAAAAAGAAACATGAATTAGGTCAATGAGGCAACCTCAGCCGCAAAATCTTCAGTTTTCTTCTCAACGCCCTCGCCCAAAGTAAGCCGCGCAAATGAAACAAGTTTAACTTCGGCACCAATTTCTTTGCCAGAATTTTCAATAAATTTTTCGATCGTTACATCTGGATCCATAACAAATGATTGCTTTAGCAACACCACCTCAGAAAAGAACTTGTTAATGCGGCCATCAACCATTTTTTCAATTATATTCTCAGGCTTGCCAGACTCACGCGCTTGATCAACCAATACAGATCGTTCGCGCTCAACTTCATCAGCATCAAGATCATCAACAGATAAAGATAACGGTGAGGTAGCCGCAATATGCATAGCAACTTTGCGGCCAATTTCATTTAATTTATCCGCATCACCTGAGCTTTGCAAACCAACAAGAACACCGATACCACCAAGGTTGTCAGCAACTGCATTATGAACATACGTTGCCACAACACCTTGGCTAACACTTAATGCAACAGAACGTCGCACCATCATGTTCTCACCAATGGTCAGAATAAGCTGCGTAAGATTGGCTGAAACAGTTTCGCCATTTTCCATGTTTGAATTCAAAATGCGATCCAAATCACCATCATTGCTAACGGCAATTGCAGAAAGCTTACTAGCAAACTCTTGAAACTCAGAATTTCTCGAAACAAAATCTGTCTCACTATTTAATTCAACCATTGCCCCATCTGTTCCGGAACTGGCCAAAGAAATCAGCCCTTCCGCAGCGACACGATCAGCTTTTTTGGCAGCTTTGGATAGGCCTTTTGCTCTAAGCCAATCGACAGCTTTTTCAATATCACCATCGCTTGCCGACAAAGCTTTTTTGCAATCCATCATCCCTACGCCAGTTAACTCGCGTAATTCTTTTACCAAACCGGCTGTGATCTGAGCCATGGCTATATTCCTTCTAATAATATAATACGGGATAATTCCGTATATTCATTTGATACTGTTTAACCAGATAACACACCCAACAGGTACGTTATTGAAAACTGCATAGAGCTATTCTTTGCTATCTTTTTTCGTAGCAGCAGGCTTAGCTTTAGTAGTTGCGGCCTTTTTCTTAGCTGGCTCTTTCTTCTCCACTTTTGGATCTTCCTTAGCCGCAGCTTTTTTAACAGGCTTTTCCTCAGTAGCAGCACTATCTTCTTTTTGGGCTTCAGCCTTAACTTTTGGGGCTTCATCCTTAACTGCTGCTTTTGCAGGTTTTTCGGATTTTTTATCAGATTTTGCAGCGACCTTAGCAGGTGCCTTTTCAGTAATTTCTGCAAGCACCGGCTCCACTGGATTAACAGCAGCGCCTGGGTCGACACCCATATCCGCTTGAGAATCAGCCATGCCATCAAGAATAGCATCAGCAACTAATTCACAGTAAAGTGTGATTGCTCTAGCAGCATCATCATTTCCTGGAATTGGAAAGTCTGCATCTTCAGGAGCCGAATTTGTATCAATAACAGCAGCAACTGGAATTTTAAGTTTCCGCGCTTCTTTTAACGCGATGACTTCTTTATTAGTATCAATAATAAATAGCATATCAGGCAAACCACCCATATCCTTGATACCACCCAAAGAGCGCTCAAGTTTGCTCTGCTCGCGAGTTAAACGGATCAATTCCTTCTTAGTAAGTCCTGTATTAGACTCTTCAGCAAGCATTTCTTCCAACTTACGCAAACGGTTTATTGAATTGGTGATTGTAGCCCAGTTTGTCATTGTACCGCCAAGCCAGCGATGATTCACATAATACTGAGCGCAACGCTTTGCCGCAACTTTAACAGGTTCCGAAGCCTGACGCTTGGTGCCGACAAACAAAATACGGCCTCCACGTGCAGCTACTTCACGAACCTTTATCAAAACCTGATGAAATAATGGCAAGGTTTGCGAAAGATCAATAATATGGATATTGGAACGGACACCAAAAATATATGGTTCCATCTTTGGATTCCAGCGGTGTTTTTGGTGACCAAAATGTACACCAGCTTCTAATAGTTGGCGCATGCTTACTTGTGGTAGTGACATAATTCTATCCTTTTCCGGTTCGCCTCCGAAAAGCCTGTTCCGCAAAAGCGGCACCGGATGGATAAATACAAGATGATCCCTGTATAACCCGACTTTTCGTGCGTAATCATGCGGGGTTATAAGAAGTCACACTTATCTTGGCAAGCCTTTATTTTCAGTGATTATTTTCTATTTCACACAAGGATTGCACACCGGGAATTCCACGTAAAATCACTTGTGTTGAATGATCTATTGGCCAGCCAYTTCCGGCGTCKATAATTACYTGYCGCCCATCRTCCATTGTAACCACTAATTCTAGTATCCCAAATTTTTGTTTCCCCGAACCTTTTAGAACCTCCATATTCGCAGCAATAGTTTCAGCAACAGCACCGTTTTCAATATGGACGGATAGTCCTCGAATTAACGCTGTTGAAATATTATCTAAAGAATCCAAGCCCGCTAACCTGAACCTTATGTCTCCCATATTGTTTTCGGCCTTAATGTGTAACACCCTAATATTCCCAGCCTGAAACTCATCACCATACTTATCCAACATTTCTGGTGGTACTAAAACCTCGTACTCACCGCCGGTATCTGAAAACAAAACATAAGAAAACCTTTTGCCAGTTTTGGCTGATACGCGATCATGTTTCTTTCTAACAATTCCGGCCATTCTAAAATCTGTGCGGCCACTGATTGTTACTTTTCCCACTTGATCACTGCAAACAATGTGCATTTTAGCCAATAATTCTAACTTATCATCAAGAGGATGACCGGATAAATAAAAGCCTAATGCTTTTAGTTCCTCCTCAAGACGTTGCTCGGTGCCCCATGGCTCCATATTAGGCAAAGGTAATCGACCAAARHCTTTVCCCTCATCACCAAACAGGCTTTCTTGGCCGCTTTTCCTTCCTTGAGCTGCTGAAGCACTGGCAGTTTGCATAAGGCTAGCTGCCTCAACAGCGTTCCTACAATTTGGCTCGATAGACCGAAAAGCCCCCGCTTTAGCCAAGTTTTCTATCGTACGACGGCTAACAACGCCTGGATCAACACGATCAGCAAAGTCATATAAATCCTTGAATTTTCCGCCCGCCTTACGAACTTCAACCAAATGATTCATAGCAGATACACCAACATTTCTTATGGCGCCAAGTGCATACAGTATTTCACCATCTATTACGGCAAAGTCGGCGTCACTGGTGTTTATATCTGGTGGAATTACTTTTACTTTATGAAGTTTGGCATCTTGAACAAATACTGACAATTTATCGGTATTAGTAATATCAAGGCTCATTGAGGCTGCTAAAAATTCAACAGTATGGTGTTTTTTTAACCAAGCAGTTTGGTAACAGATCAAAGCATAGGCCGCAGAGTGAGATTTATTAAAGCCATAACCTGCAAATTTATCAACTATGTCAAAAATTTCATTGGCTCGGTTTTTTTCAACACCATTTTCAACAGCACCGCTCACAAACCTAGCACGTTGCGCCTGCATTTCAGATTTAATTTTCTTACCCATTGCCCGGCGCAACACATCGGCTTCGCCAAGAGAGTAACCGGATAAAACCTGTGCGATTTGCATGACTTGTTCTTGGTAAATTATCACACCATAAGTGTCTTTGACCAAGGGGGTGATCATGTCATGTAAATGTATAGGCTTTTCTTTGCCAAATTTACACGCGACAAATTTAGGAATATTATCCATAGGCCCAGGGCGATATAAAGCAATGATCGCGATTATATCCTCAAAGCAATCAGGACCAGCCTTACGCAAAGTGTCGCGCATTCCAGGGCTTTCAAGTTGGAATACACCTATAGTTTCAGCTTCGCTAAGTATTTCATAGGTTGCTTTATCATCAAGCGGCAAAGCATCAATATCAACATCCACCCCTTTTAAACGCATGAACCCTAGCGCACGATCTATTACTGTTAATGTTTTTAATCCGAGAAAATCGAATTTTACTAAACCAGCTTTTTCAACCCATTTCATATTAAACTGGGTCGCTGGAATATCAGAGCGCGGGTCCAAGTATAGCGGTGTTAATTCCACCAATGGTCGATCACTGATAACCACTCCGGCAGCATGAGTCGATGCGTTACGTATTAACCCCTCCAGCTGCATAGCTAATCGTAATAATGAAGCKATATCATCATCWTCTTCGGTGGCCTGTCTTAAACGTGGTTCCTGCAATAATGCTTCTTTTAAAGTTACAGGGTCGGCAGGGTTATTAGGGATCAACTTAGCTAACCTGTCGATTTGTCTTAAAGGCAGTTGCATAACTCGCCCCACGTCACGAAGAGCGGCTCTAGGCTGTAATGTTCCAAACGTTATAATTTGCGCTACTCGATCTACGCCGTATTTTTGCTTTACATATTCAATTACCTCGCCTCTTCTATCTTGACAAAAATCAATATCAAAGTCGGGCATAGAAACTCGTTCAGGGTTTAGAAACCTCTCGAACAACAAACCGAAACGAATGGGGTCAAGGCCAGTAATAGTTAATGCCCAAGCGACCACTGACCCCGCGCCAGACCCTCGCCCAGGGCCAACCGGAATATTTTGTTCTTTAGCCCACTTTATGAAATCAGCAACAATAAGAAAGTAACCTGGAAAACCCATTTGGTTAATCACATCAAGTTCAAACTCAAGTCGCTCAAAATATTCTTTTTCAGTGGCAAATAATTCTGATTTTTYCAGTAATTTGCGYAARCCGTCTCGCGCCTGATCAGCTAACTCATCTGCTTCGTTACGRTTTCCAGATGTTGTGAAACGCGGCAATATCGGRTCTTTAGTATGCGGTCGATAATTACACCTTTTAGCTATTTCAATWGTATTATCGATTGCCTCTGGAAGRTCCGCAAACAACKCCACCATTTCATGTGATCGCAAAAAACTGTGCCTTGGTGTTACTTTYCTTCTATCTTKAACAGACAAGTAAGTTCCCTCAGAAATACATAACARCGCATCATGGGCTGCATGGTTTTCCGGGTATTCAAAGAAAGGTTGCTGCGTAGCTACCAACCCAACATTGTTTTTATAAGCCCATTCAATAAGAAACGTTTCTGCTTCATATTCGTGCCTTAGGCCATGCCTTTGTAATTCTATGTATAAGCGATCCTTAAAACTATCGTGCAATGTGTTAAGAATGTCATTCGCAGCAGTGGTTTGCTCAGCAACAATATACTTGTTTATGATACCATCTGGGCCRCCGGTTAGCRCTATCAATCCATCACTTAATGCAAGAACCGTATTTAAATCCACACAAGGGATAGCTGCTGGATCAACTTCCAGCCAGACCTTGCTGGCGATCTGCATCAAATTCAAATAGCCTTGTTTTGAGGTTGCAAGCAGGACCAACATTCCATCAGGTTCGCGCAAAGCCCCCTTATTGGTTTTAGAAACGCTAACAGCAATAGTTAAGCCGATTATTGGCTGAACTCCGGCTTTGGCCATTGTTTCGGAAAACTCCAAAGCGCCAAACATGTTATTTGTATCGGTCAATGCTATTGCTGGCATTGAATATTTAAGACAGAACTTTTTTAATTGGCTTATCTGGATTGCCCCTTCAAGCATTGAATATGCGGAATGGGTTCGCAAATGAACGAATGGCCTAAGGCTTGCTTTACTGTTTTTTCTCAACGGAAGCCCCTTAAAGCCTGCGAATTCAAATCAGGAAATCGAATCCAATTGTTTGGCATTATTGCACATCTTAAGTTTTGTACGTGACGCAATAAGCATCGCCCTTATCGCTTATAGCAGTCAAGCAATATGACGCAATTATTTCATTCGCTATCTGGTGTAGTTATTGGCTTTTCTGTGTTTCCCATACCACCATTTTCAACATTAGAAACTGGCGCATCGGGTAGTGTRCCACCAAACATTTGCCGTAAAACTCCCGGMGCAAATGCAGATAATGGATTAACTGAAACTTTCATCTCATCAAARBTGCCTTCAATATTGAAAGTCAAACCGAACACCCCYTCGCCCTCGCTCGGAACCAGAATGTTGCCAAAAATAGGTACCGCCTTAAATAGCGAGTTCAAAGTATAAGCCGGAGCAAGAGCGCCTTTTAGGTGAACGTTTCTATTAGATAAATCAACGTTTCCATCTAAAGTAACTCCCATTGCAGGGCCTGTCGCACTGGCTTCTCTTATGTACAAAAAACCATTATTGTTTTGAATTGGAAGCACCAAATTATTAAATGCTATACCGGAGCCTGATAGAGTATCMGATAGACCTTTCAATGAGCCAAGGGACAGDATTTGCGCCGCAACAGGTGTRTCWTGTAAGCGRAAATCYTGCATTCTTAGTACAAAGCTGGCTCCTTCTTCTGGTGCATTTGCAAGCTCACCTTCTATTTGCAAATCACCACCGCTTAGACCTTTTAAGCCTAACAAAGCATCTAAAACYGCCCCGCCATCAGCACTRGAAGCGGTCAATTTCTGCAAGCCATCAGTAGTTTGCGAGATGTTCAAATAATGCTCGCCAGAAAGCGATTGTCCAAAAAAATCCAATGAAATTAACCGTTCACCATTATGAGCATAATTCACATAACCCTCATCGAATAACAATCTTTCTCCGGCTATTGTATGTTTGAAGTTAATTTTTGCCTGAACTGGAACCATAACGGAATTTGTTCGAGCCTGAAATAAACTTCTGCTAAACATTGAGACATCAGCCTCTTTAACATCGGCAGAAACCTGGAACACTCCATTTAAATCGCGCTCAACATTTGCCTTAAAATCAAACGCTCCGGCCAAGCGCGCTTCTTTTAACTCCAGTGATTTTAACCCAGTTTCACTTGAAAATTCAAAACCTCCTGCAACTTTAAGACCCTCAGCCAGCAATGAAAGATCATCAACGACATATTCGTTTGGCAGGCTTTCAAAAACCCTAAAAGATAACTTCGCAGGACTGCCTTCTTGCTTATTCCAACCTGGCCCAGGAAGATCAATAGAACTGTCAGTCAAATCCGCTGCAATAACAGCTTCTTTCACCATTAGCCCATTGCCAACCATTTCTAGTTTCAATTCAACTTCACCACCAAAGAAATCACGTGTTGGTAATCCAATATTATCAAAAAAACTYACATCTAATCGAGTYTCAACACTCATTGCCGTTCTTGGTTCATCTACAGCCTTAAAGTTTTCACTCCAAATAAACTTGGACGGCCAATMGCTAACTAACCCCTCGCCATTTATTTTAAGGCCGGTTTGATCAGCCTCAAAATTCATTGTCACATCAGTCATGTCTTGTCCAAACACCAAGCCAGGAGCGCCTACATTGTTATATTTGCCTTTTGCGGAAAACTTCATATCCTTAAAAGCTACTCGTGTGCGCATTGCCCGATGCATCTGGAAATCCACATAACCAGTGCCGGTGACACTGGACGGCGTAATTTTGTACATGCTGGCATAACCAAATGGTTGCTGGTCTAACATGTACAGYAAATCCGATAATTCWCCGCTTGCCTTTGCACCRTAAACAGCTATCGCRCCKRYYGGATRYARATAWGGAATTTCAACATAGCCAGCAGTTAAATCGTTACTCATCAAACTACCAGATGTAAGGTTCACATCGAACCGATTGCCCTGCAACAGTGCGGTTCCCTTGGCAGCTTTAATCGGTGGCATTGTCCCAAAATAAGTGGTTTCTACTTGGTCAAAGTTAAATGAAAGAGCCAGTATATCATTACTTAACCCTTTATCTCTGCTGATTGGTTCATCTATTTTCAGCTGTAAAATCATATCACTGACTTTTGCTGATTTCATATTATTTTCCACCCAAGTACGAACACCTTCTGCGGCATTTGATGGCCAAAACGCCAATACTTCGGATAACTCAGCACTGCCGCTACTGCGACCATTTAGCCTGATACGCGCAAAACTTTCATTATTATCAGTCAAGGGCAGCCACTCTAGCTGACCATCACCTTTAAGCCTTAAATTATTGGCAACAATATCCCATTGTGATAATTCAAGAGCTCTGGTTTCTGGTAATAGTTCTCCTCGTAAAATGACTTTATCTAACTCCACCTTACCCGGCATAATCTTCGGCAAATCAATCCAGCTACGATCAAAAGCCAAATTAAAATCAATTTTCTCACCAACAATCAGCCGAGCAGGATCAAGCCCCTTAACACTACCATTCATGTTTAAGCTTAAACTCGGCCCCTTGACCCTAACAGCATCAATAGAAATAGCCCCCGAGACAACATCAAAGCTGGCCTTTACTCGCCCTTCTTCAATTTTCAAATCCCCATTTGGTAGATCAATCTGTCCAGCTTCAGCTATTACGTCCAGAGCTGCATTGGTAAGCAAACCTTGATTATCTGTAGTGATAGATAAAGAAGAAGAAACCGGTAACTGTATACGATTGAAAAATGCTAACCGGCCAATATCAGGAACCAATTGCGCTGGTATATAGTTTTCAAAACTAGCGGTCGCATTAAGGTTGGAAAAATCATTATTTGAATAACCTTTGAAAGATAACGGGCTAATGCGGCCATTGCTATGAACCACACCGTTGGCAGAAAACTCTATTCGCTGGTTATTTCGGGCAAAAGATATTTCTGCTTTCGGTGCTTGCCAGTGAATGCCTGACAAAAAATCATGTAAATTCAACGATCCTTCACGAATAGTCAAAAGCTTCAAATTTGCAGTTACTTGACGCAATAAAGGCGCCGGCAAACCCTGCTTTTGCGTCCACACTTTAGGGTTAGCCAAAACTTGTTGCACGCTACCAACACCAACGCCTATCGCGCCATCATCTCTACGCACCAAGGACACTTCGCCGCCTGTGACTACTAATCGGGAAAAAGCCAACCGCCCTTTTAACAGTGCTAGACCGTCCAAACCGGCTTCAAACCTGGGTATTGCAATTATAGTTTTGCCGTTTTCATCCAAGACTTTGACTTCAGTAGCAACAATAACCAACGCTTTGTCTTGCCCCGACCAATCGGCCTGTAATGTGTCCACTTGAGCAATTTCGCCACCGAACACCCGAATTAAAGCGCTCTCAACATCAGACTTCAAAAACTCCAGCCCGATAGGCCCCTTTGATAATTGCCATGAAAGAATTCCGAAAATCACCCCAACAACGACCATTAACAAAGCAGCAAATTCAAAAACATGTAAAAGCGTCTGGCGCATAATTTTGCGCCTAACAGGTTTAATTGGAGCATCACTAACTGTTAGCTTTTTTGATCTTTTTGTATTATTTTTTTTGAACCAGTTCTTCATTAAAYTCTATACCCAGAAAACYTGCTCACGGATAGCTTTGACAATGATGCYGAATATGCGATTACTGGCAAATCAGCAAATAATGAGAAAAACAAATGAGCAAACCACTTATCATAGGCGATAAAGCACCAGGATTTTGCCTGCCKGCTGATGGCAAYTCCAATATTGATTTGGTAGATTTCAAAGGYCAAAATCTTGTCCTATACTTTTACCCGAAGGACGACACATCAGGTTGTACCACAGAAGCTATTGCTTTTACTGATAAAATGTCAGCATTTTCCAAACATAATACAAAAATTGTTGGAATTTCTAAAGATAGCGTAGCAAAACATGACAAATTCAAGGCAAAACATGAAATAAAAATCCGCTTGGCATCTGATGAGGACTTAAATGTTTTACAAAAATATGGKKTTTGGGTTGAAAARRMCATGTATGGCAGAAAATACATGGGTATTGAACGCGCTACTTTTCTAATTGATGRAAAAGGAAAAATCGCTCACATCTGGCGCAAGGTCAAAGTAAAGACGCATGTTGATGCTGTATTGGCTATCGTTAACGAACTAAACACATAAATGAGTAATTTTATCCAAGAATGCCTTGCTGTACTTCAAGAGCCGGATCCTGCTCTTAAAGCAAAACTCGCCCTTAGCCTTGAGTATGATTGTGATCATGAGCTTGTACCAGTTGCAACAATTCCAGATAAACCGGCAAGACCTAAACACATTAAAGATGTTCAACCGGGCAAAGTCAGCAAACGAAAATGGGGTAGCGAAAAGGGACGTTTAGCCTTGTTACATGCCGTAGCCCACATAGAGTTAAATGCTATTGATTTAGCTTTTGATATGATTGTACGTTTTTCCTGCACTGAGCCGATATCGGCCAACTGGAACAGAGAATTTTGTAAAGATTGGCTTTTAATTGGCCAAGAAGAAGCAAAACACTTTGGACTGATATCTAACCTTTTAACAAAGAGGGGTATGCAATACGGCGACCTTGCCGTACATGGCGGCATGTGGGACGCAGCCATTAACACCAAGGATAGGGTTGATGCAAGATTAGCAATTGCTCCATTGGTATTAGAAGCCAGAGGCCTTGATGTTACACCACCAATGATCAAAAAAATGAAGCAGGCTGGTGATATTGAAGCCGCTAATATATTGGAAATAATCTATGAAGAAGAAATCGGTCATGTAGCCATGGGCGTCAAATGGTTTGAACGGGTCTGTAGCGTATTAAAAGTAGAACCAACCGAGCATTTCAAATTTATGGTGTCAGAGCGATTTACGGCGCCACTAAAGCCACCATTTAATATTGAAGCCCGTTCAAAAGCCGGAATGCAAAGCGAATTCTACAGCTAATTTGCCAATAATTAGTTTAACCAGCCCTGCTCTCGATACCACTTAACAGTATCTCTAAACCCAGCTCTTAGATCAATTTCTGCTTTCCATATTTCTGGTGGGATTTGTAAATCAGCTTGCACGCTCCAGTCCCCATGTAAAATTTCGCGAACTTTTCCAGAGTTAAGTATTGCTGGTTTTCCCAGCAATTTCCCAATATGTTCAGAAATCAACCCGATTGCATGAAACAGCCACTTAGGTATCCTTACCGGGCGATATTTCCCACCAACAGAATTAACTGCCGTTTGCGATATTTCCTTCCAACTATAACCAGAAGATCTTGCATCGCTAATCTCGAACAATCCTGTTGGAGCATCATCATAACAAAGAGCCGTGATAGCTTTGGCCGCATCAGTAACATGGATCATTGCTATACGAGCCGCCGAACCTACCAATACAGGGTGAAACAATCCATTCGCTACTTGAAAAACCTGTAACGTCTCCCGATCATTTGGACCATAAACAGCATTTGGYCTAACRATAGCTACKGCWCCATTRTGYTTTYTYGCYTCKRTTTCRGAKGCGRAYTTRCTATTGGCATARTCAGAYAATTGYGGCTCTCGTGCYGCCACYGATGATATATGAACAAARCGAATTTGCGGATTAYTAACAGCRCAAGCYTTAACCAAATTTGCAGTACCACCACTGTTTATTTGCAATAATTGTTTGCCAGATTTTGCTTTGATTGCTCCAGCAATATGCACTATGCAAGAACAATCACGCACCAATTCTTGCAAGGCTTCTCCATCGGATAAATCCCCCGCTACCAGTCTTATGCCTTTTACTTGCAGATGTTCGGCTCTTTTTGGATCGCGGACTAAAGCACTTAGCTTAAACCCTTTTGCAGTAAGAGTTTGTGCAACATGCAAGCCTAAAAACCCGGTAGCACCAGTTAGCGCAATTCGCTGTTCAGGGTTCAATTTAGAGCAGCTTCTTTTTTGCGACGTAATTCCTCAAAAGTTCCATCAAGATACATTTTGCGAGCTTTGGAGCGGCTTAACTTCCCAGAGGATGTTTGCGGTAAAGAATGCGGAGGAACACCAACAACCTGTGTTGTTAAACCATATTGAGCGTTCACCAGACCTTCAATGCCTCGTAACAAATCGTCACGTCGTTGTTGATCAGAAATACGTATTTGAACCAGTAAAATCACTTCTTCATGATCATCAATATCAATAGAGAATGCGGCAACATCGCCAGAACGCAAACCATCGACACCATTTTCAGCCGACCATTCTAGATCCTGCGGCCAGACATTACGGCCATTGACTAAAATTAAATCTTTAGCTCGTCCTGTAATAACTATTTGATTGTTTCTTAAATATCCAAGGTCGCCAGTGTCCAGCCAACCATCTTCGGCCAATACGCAAGAGGTTTCACCTTCATTGCGAAAGTATTTGGTCATTAAACTAGGGCCTGCAACGAAAATRCGCCCTACTTCGGCCTCACCAAGTACCTTMCCAGCCTCATCTCTTACCTCAAGCTTATGCTCTGGCAGCACAGGCCCACACAAAACAAATTCACGAGACGCAATGCCATCATTTTTCTCAACCGCGACTGCTTTTTTAGCTTTGTCTAAAAGATTCAAATCTACCGTATCATAAACCACCCCTTGGCCTAATGGCGCAAAACTGATTGCTAAAGTTGTTTCCGCCATTCCATAGCTCGGCATCAATGAGTTTCCAGAAAAACCGGCTTTTGCAAAACGTTCAGTAAAGCTATCTAATACCGCAACACGGATCATATCACCGCCAATGCCCGCACCTCGCCAGCAGCTCAAGTCCAGATGATCCAAATTCGCTTTGGCAGCACGCCTTGCGCATAGATCATAACCGAAACTAGGTGAGAATGATATACTAGCACGATTATCAGAAATCATTTTAAGCCAGACTAAAGGTCTTCTGGCAAAATCTCTCGTCGGCAAAATGTCATTACTTAGTTGCGTTACAAGGGGAGTAAGAAGAAACCCAACCAAACCCATATCATGATAAAATGGTAACCATGAACATGTGCGGTCGCTCTCATTTAATTGTAATCCATGTAAAACAATAGACCTAGCATTGGCCATAAACGCCTTATGACTAATCTCAACACCTAGAGGAAAGCGCGTGGTTCCTGAGGAAAACTGTAAATAGCTCAACCCATTTGGATCAATTTCAGGTAGCTCAGAAACAATTTCATGAGTTTCCAGAAACTTTGTTAAAGAACCGCTCCAAACAAGATCAAGGGTTTGAGCGGATTGCTCAATCCAGTCGGACAAACCATCGGGACAAAAGATTGCATTAGCACCACACACCAGAGCAATACGCCTTATGTGTTCAATATAGCCATCTTTACCACCAAATGCCACCGGCAACGGTAATGGTGCAGGTAACAGTCCAGAATACTGGCATGCAAAAAACATTATCACAAAGTCAGCATCGGATTCAGCAACCATCGCCACCCTGTCACCGGGCTTCAAACCACTGCCCAATAATTTTGCTGCTAGATCACGGGCTCTTTTTTGTAATTCTTGGTAAGGTAAAACCACCTCCAAGCCTTTTCTGGCAGAATAAAAATTTATTCCACTATTCCCTGTTGCAGCATAATCCAGTGCCTCGCCCAAGGTCGAGAAATCCGCAAACCGCATGGCTATGCCACTAGCTGTTGGTGTTGGTGATTGCATCTTACTTGCCCCTGTATACTATATACCCATATCGAGTAGCATGTTTTAGTTTTTAATCACATAAAGTTTGCTTACGAATTGTGAACAATAAAGGTTTTAATTCTTATAAAAACAAAACAATCAGGTTCTAAACCATCATTTACATGCAAAACTCACAAAAAACTACCAAGGGTGGACACAAGTCACAAAGCCGAGTAATCAGCCGCCAAACTATTAAATCTTACTGGCAGGAGTAACTCCGTGAACAAATCAATTCCAGCTACTATCAAGGAACTTGGATTAGTGTCCAAGACGATGAATTGCAATTGGACTAATGCCGAATTGTACGAAACCAGTGTTGCACATGGTGAAGGTAAAATAGCACAAGGCGGGCCATTAGTGGTTGAAACAGGCGTTCACACGGGACGTTCAGCACTAGATAAGTTTATTGTCCGTGACGAAACCACAGAAAACACCGTCTGGTGGGGAAACAATGCCTCAATGACAGCCGAAAACTTTGAAAACCTATGGCAAGATTTCAAAGATTTTGCCTTAGATAAAGAGCTGTTCGTTCAAGAGTTATTTGGTGGTGCTGATTTGGATCATCGCTTGCCGGTGCAAATAGTTACTGAATTTGCTTGGCACTCATTATTCATTCGTCACTTGCTGCGCATTCCTGTCACCAGCGATTATGCAGACTTTGCGGCAGAATTTACTGTAATTGATTTCCCAAATTTCAAAGCAAATGCAGCTCGTCACGGATCTAGAGAAGAATCTGAAACTATTGTTGCGGTAAATCTTGAAAAGCGATTGGTTTTGATCGGCGGAACTTCGTATGCTGGAGAAATCAAGAAATCTGTATTCTCAATCTTGAACTATTTATTACCTAAAGCCGGTGTCATGCCGATGCACTGTTCGGTTAATGTTGGCGATAATGACGATTCAGCTATTTTCTTTGGACTGTCCGGTACAGGCAAAACCACCCTATCAGCCGATCCTGATCGTACTTTAATCGGCGATGATGAACATGGTTGGTCTGAAAACGGATTGTTTAATTTTGAGGGCGGCTGTTACGCCAAAATGATCCGCTTGTCCGAAGAGGCCGAACCGGAAATTTATGCCACTTCAAGAATGTGGGGTACAGTTCTTGAAAACGTGGTGATGGATCCAGATACCAGAGAGCTTGATCTTGATGATGCAAGTTTGGCTGAAAACAGCCGGGCAGCTTATCCGCTAACCTCAATTCCTAATGCAAGTTCCACTGGCAGATGTGGTCAACCAAAAAACCTGATCATGTTAACTGCAGATGCTTTTGGCATATTACCGCCGATAGCCAAACTGACCCCTTCTGAAGCCATGTACCACTTCTTGTCCGGCTATACCGCAAAAGTAGCCGGCACTGAAAAAGGCGTTACCGAGCCAACAGCAACATTTTCGGCCTGTTACGGCGCACCGTTCATGCCTCGCCACCCATCTGTATACGGCAATTTGTTACGGGATTTAATTGCTCGTGAAAATGTGAATTGCTGGTTGGTAAATACCGGCTGGACAAGTGGCCCACACGGAACCGGACACCGTATGCCGATCCGCGAAACACGCGCCTTACTTAAAGCAGCTTTAGATGGTTCGTTGAACAAGGCTGAATTCCGCAAAGATTCAAACTTCGGCTTCATGGTTCCCGTAGAAGTAAACGGAGTTAGCACAAATATTCTTGATCCACGAGGAACATGGAACGATACAAATTCTTACGATGAAAAAGCTGCCGAATTGGTAGAAATGTTCGTAAAGAATTTTGACAAGTTCACCAACCATGTTGATGCAGAGGTATTAGCTGCAGCACCAAAAATAGTACAACCATAAAGCTATATCACTAGGGTCATGACCCTAGTGACTTTCGTTCCGACTGGTGTTGCCACATATTGGCATAAAAGCCATTGATGGTTATCAGTTGCTCGTGAGTGCCTTGCTCTATTATTGTTCCATCCTCAATTACCAAAATCAAATCTGCATCTTGAATAGTTGATAATCGATGGGCAATTTCCAGGCTAGTTCTTCCTTTGGCGGCATCCTTCAAAGCAGACTGCACTTCACGTTCAGTAGAGCTGTCCAATGATGAGGTCGCTTCATCAAGTATTAGTATTTTGGGGTCTTTTAAGATTGCCCGTGCAATTCCTACACGTTGTTTTTCTCCACCTGATAATTTCAACCCTCGCTCACCAACCTTTGTGTTCAAACCATCAGGTAGACTGGCAATGAACTCAGTAAGATGTGCTTTTTCTAAGGCCTTTGCTATTTCTTCTTCAGTGGCTTGTGGCCGAGCATAAGTTATATTGAACCGCAAGCTATCATTAAAAAGCGCGACATCTTGCGGCACTAACCCTAGGCTTTGACGTAGAGAGTTTTGCTTAACAGTCGATATATCCTGACCGTCGATTAGTATCCGTCCATGTTTAGGGTCATAAAATCGGAATAATAATTTTAAGATTGTTGATTTGCCGGCACCACTTGAGCCAACAATCCCAACCTTGGCTCCGGCAGGTACTTTAAAGCTGATATTTTTAATGCCGTCACTTCTTCCTTGGTGGGTAAAACTGATGGCTTCAAAAACTATTTCTCCCTCTTGCAATCTCAGATCAGGCGCGTCTGGCAGGTCGGCAATATCAGGGTTTTTCGCAACTAACTGATCAAGGTTTTCCAAATCAACAGCGCCTTGTTTTATCTCACGCCACGCAAACCCTAAAATTCCAAGCGGCCGATAAATATTGAGCAATATCAATACAACAGCTGTCATATCGCCAACCTGCAAACCACCATCACGCACCATGAATGCGGCCAGCAATGCKATGGTAAAYACCCCGGCTCCCATAAGAAATTCTTGCCCGGTATTCAATAAATACAAAGATCGCATTACTTTGGTATAATGCTTATTGTAAACTCCAAGTGCTAATCCAAAGCGATTTGCTTCACGCTGCTCTGTTGCAAACGCTTTTACCGTTTCAAAATTTGTCAATGAATCAACAGATAAGCCGCGAACTTCATTATCTGCCTTGTTCATTTTTCGTCTTTGCTTTACCCGCAATTCTGTAATCCATAAGGTAAAAACCGTATAAGAACCAACGGTTGCCACCGCTATAACCGAAAACCAGATACCATATTTTATRGCCAGAACAGTMGCHGCCATAATYAACTCGATTAGCGTTGGHACAATATTAAACGCCAAAAACCGCATCAAAAACTCTATAGCATTTGAGCCACGCTCAATGACCCGATTTAATGAGCCAGCCTTGCGGGTAAGGTGAAATTGTAATGAAAGAGAACTTGCATGGGAAAAAGCCTCTACTGCGGTAATCCTAACGGCTGCCAGACTGATAACCACAAAGAACGTATCACGTAATTGCGGAAATGCTACTGCTAAAAACCGTGATATTGACCACGCAAGCAACATGAAGATCAATGATCTTACCACCAATTCACCGCCACCATCGGCCAAAGAGTTTATTGCGTCACCAAAGAATACAGGTGACATAACAGAAAACACTTTAGCCACCAATGTTAGCAAAATTGCCAGCACCATTAGCGGTCTGTATTTGGCTAATTCCGGCTTTAGTAATAGTGCAAGAACCCGCCGCAAGGCAAAGCCAATACCACCTTCTTTTTGGGCATCTTCACTTTGATTGTTTTCTGGATTTTGATTCATATGCCGCATAGAGACAACATGGTCAAAATTACTAAAATAACAAGCCTGTTATTCCGGGTCTTCTTGGCTTATTTGCGGTATTGCAAAAACTTGCCCCGGGTAAATTTTGTCTGGGTCTTGGATTTGATCGGCATTTGCCGAGTAAATAACCGTATATTGCCAGCCGCTACCATAAAGTTTTCTAGCAATACGCCATAAAGAATTACCTGGCTGTACAATAACTGCCCCATCGCCTGCTGTTGCAATTGTCTGTAGATCAGCTCGCTCAAATGGCAAAACCAAAACCGCACTTACCCTGCCATTTGCTTCGACCTGATCAATCTGCAATTTATGAACTCCAACACTAATCGGATTACGACTGATCACTACCCATCTGCCATTTTCATCGGCTCTGGTTTCRCCAGCYATGACATCATCTGAGAAAACCCGAACTGTCACTCCGGGTTCWGCCTTGCCAGCAAAAATCACACCACCTTGGCGATCATAGTCAACTGTTTCCAAAAYYAATGARCCGGARCTTGGCTGTCGGTCAGGATCCTGCATGACCARACTWGCCCCRCCAGGAGAACCCAAAACAACAAGTGGTAGACGATCCCTATTTGGCGGGATTGAAACCAGCACCACGTTACGAGAACGCATGATTTGRCCATCTTTTGTCGTTGCCATTAGATATAATTCTATATCACCAACGGGCAATGGATCAGAAACAATAATACTCCAGCTTCCATCACKGCCAACATCAGTTTTSGCAATGATTTGCTCGCCAACCATAATAGCGATTGTTGATCCAGGYTCAGCWGTTCCAGCTATAATGGCGGTTCCGCCAAGATCAACGCGGACTATATCAAATGCCGGAGCGGAACGCACCGCCTGCTCTTGACTTGGCGCATCACCAGTAGTCGCCGATATTTCAGGTGTTTCGATTTTTGGCCTTGAAAACAAAAAGAAAATAGCAATCGCTGCCATGCCAGTGATCAATGCTGCAATAATAAATCCACGTAAAGTTGACATTAGAACTCTCTTATTTTCTAGAATCAAACTAACCTGCTTGATCGATAAGTCAAAGCTGAATAATTTTAGAACGACTCATTTTGGGAACACATTATGAATAAACTAAAATCTATCTGTATATTTTGCGGTTCCAGAGAAGGAGTAAAGCCAGAATATATGGCTTTAGCTAGCCAATTTGGTGAGTTATTGGCAAAACAAAATATCCGTCTGGTTTATGGCGGTGGCGGCATTGGATTGATGGGCGCAGCAGCTCGTGCATGTGCTGATGCTGGCGGTGATGTTTTAGGTATTATTCCTGAATTCTTATGCACTAAGGAAATCGCCTTTGATCGTTGCACATTGGAAGTGGTTGACACCTTGCACAAAAGAAAAGCAAGAATGGCCGAAACTTCACAAGGTTTTGTGGTTTTACCGGGCGGTCTTGGCACATTAGAAGAAGTGGTTGAGGTATTAAGCTGGGTTAATTTACAAGAATTACAGCAAAAAGTAGTTCTGCTCGATGAAGACGGCTATTGGGATCCGTTTTTTGACTTGATAAAGCACACTATTGATCAAGGTTTTACCGACAAAATAGTTCTAAAACAGGCTTTGCGCGCCAATACTTGTGAGCAAGCGATACAAATGCTGGCCTAAAATTCAATCTGCCCCTAGCTGATTTTGCTTTGCACCGTGACACCCTCGGACATTGTCAAAACCCTATCCATATAAGAGGTAAGCGCCATATTATGGGTGGCCACTAATGCCGCGACCCCCTCTATGCGCACAAGGTCAAACAGGCTTTGGAAAACTGTTGCCGAGGTATTGGGATCAAGGTTTCCGGTTGGCTCGTCTGCTAGTAAAACTGCCGGTTTATTAGCCAAAGCACGGGCAATAGCAACTCTTTGCTGTTCACCACCAGACAATTCAGACGGTTGATGACTAACCCGTGCCGATAAGCCCATGACTTCAAGTAAACGAGAAGCCTCCATACGAGCCTTCTTTTGCGATATACCAGCAATCAGCATTGGCATGGCCACATTATCTAATGCCGAGAACTCCGGTAAAAGATGGTGGAACTGATAAACAAAGCCAATTTTATTACGCCGGATGCGAGTTCTTTCGCGATCACTTAACCCAAGGCATTCACGTTTACCTATCCAGACCTTGCCGGAATTGGGCTTCTCCAATAAACCAGCAGCATGTAACAATGTTGATTTACCAGATCCAGAAGGCCCCAAAAGGCCAACTATTTCACCGGCAGAAACATCTAAACTCACCCCGCGAAGAACGTGCAGTTCTTCGGCGGCAGTGGCAAAGCTTTGTTTTATTCCCTCAAGGCGTAATATTGGTTTATCGCTTTGTCTATTCATAACGCAATGCTTCCACCGGATCCATTTTTGATGCTCGCCATGCGGGATATATCGTCACCAAAACCGAAGCCAAAAACCCGAACGCAGCAATAACCAATACTTCATTCCAATCAACCACGGCCGGTAATCGTGACAAATGGTAAATTTCCTCGTCAAACAATATGGTTCCCGGAGAGAAAAACCCGAACACCCATTGCACGAAGTCCTGAATAGGCTCAATAAACCAAGCAAATAAAACACCAAGCACAACCCCGAAGAATGTTCCAAACACTCCGATGGCCGCGCCAACCATTATAAAAACCCGCAATATGGCGCCTTGGCTGGCACCCATGGTTCGTAAAATACCGATGTCCTTGCCTTTATTTTTGACCAACATAACAAGCCCGGAAATGATGTTTAAAGCGGCGATTAACACCACCAACATCAATATCATTCGCATCATCGTGCGTTCAATCTGCAAAGCCGAAACAAAGCTGCGGTTTTTATCTAGCCAATCATCAATCAGTATTGGCATGCCAGCAGCATTACGAATTAACGGCTTCATCTCCGGTGTTGAAAATGCGTCTTTCACCCGGATTTCAATAAAGTCCGGTTTGCCATTACGTTTGAAAAACAAATTTGCCTGCGAAAGTGGCATATAGACAAAATGTTGGTCAAAATCRGCAAADCCCATCTTGAAAATAGCACCAATGCGATAAGTTTTTCGTATTGGTCGGGTTCCRAACGGGGTCATAGTDCCACCAGAAAAACTTAAAAAGGTTAAGTCATCTCCRACCATCAACCCGAATTTACGCGCCATAATCGAGCCAATGACTATTTTATCTCCGCCGTTTCTTCCAACTCCAAAGTCATCAATTGAACCAGATGTGATCTTGGTGGTTAGCACATCAAGGCTTTGCAATGCTTCTGGCTCGATCCCAAACACTAACGCCAATGCACCGTCACTGGCTATTGGCGACATRGCAGCAGCRCTRCCAAAAATCATTGTTCTRGCACCAGTTACRCCAGAAACCTCAGCTATTCTTTTYCGCAAAGGCTCWATTTCTTCTATYTCCATATGGCTGGTATATATGAAAATATGCCCCTGCGCGCCGGTCATAATATCTATGACCTTATCGCGATAACCATTCATCACCGACATCACAATGATCAACACCATTACTGCCAGCATTATCCCGAAAAACGAAATTATCGTGATAAGAGAAGCACCGCCGGTTGATCGCTTTGCCCGTAAATATCTAGCGGCCAACTGGCGTTCAAATAATGACAGCGGCAGTGCGCCTTTGCCCGGCTGTTTAATGGCTTTACTCATAAAACAGCCTGCGAATGACGGCGGATAACTTCCGCCACAGCATCATCAGGGGATAATTCAACCCGCTCGCCACTGGCGCGCTCTTTTACTTCCACCACGCCTTGTTTTAATCCACGCGGACCWATGATAATYTGATCGGGAAGGCCAATTAAATCCATTTGCGAGAATTTGGCTCCGGCACTGGATTTGGTATCATCATATAATGGATCAAGTCCGGCGGCTTTTAGTTTCTTATACACATCTTCACAGGCGGCATCAGTTGCCTCATCACCCGGACGCATAGACAAAATACCAACATCGAATGGCGCAACAGATCGTGGCCAAATAATTCCGGCATCATCATTAAACGCCTCGATCAACCCGCCAACAATTCTTGAAACGCCGATACCGTATGATCCCATATGCACCGGAACTTCGCCATCTTGCGGATGGCTGACTTTGGCTTTCATTGGCTCGGAATACTTGGTGCCAAAATAAAACACCTGTCCAACCTCAATGCCACGAGCCGAAACTTTTTTGTCATCAGGGATCGCCGCAAATGCCTTAGCATCATGCACATCTTCGGTGGCGGCATAAAGTGCGGTTCTTTCATCAACAATGGCTTGCAAATCGCCATCAAAATCCACATCAAGCCCCGGAGCAGGAATTTCCAGCAAATCACGGTGGCAGAACACTTCTGACTCACCATTTTCGGCTAAAATAATGAACTCATGCGATAAATCACCACCAATAGGGCCGGTTTCAGCCTTCATCGGAAATGCTTTTAATCCCATTCTGGCAAAGGTATTCAAATACGCCACAAACATCTTGTTATAAGATTTCATTGCGTCTTCTTCGGTAAGGTCAAAAGAATACGCATCTTTCATCAAAAACTCACGGCCACGCATCACCCCGAAACGAGGACGCCTTTCATCACGAAACTTCCATTGAATATGATAAAGTATCTTTGGTAATTCCTTGTAAGATCTACAAAAATTCCTAAAGATTGATGTAAGCATTTCTTCATTTGTTGGGCCATATAACAATTCACGATTATGGCGATCTTTAATCCGTAACATTTCGTCACCATAATCATCATAACGATCGCTCTCACGCCATAATTCAGCCGGCTGAATAGTTGGCATCAACATCTCAATACCGCCAGCACGATCTTGTTCTTCACGGACGATTTGTTCGACTTTTTTGAGCACACGAAAGCCCAGCGGCAACCACGAATAAATTCCGGCGCTTTCTTGGCGCATCATTCCTGCACGCAACATCAATTGATGAGAAGCAATCGCCGCATCAGCCGGAGTTTCTTTTAAGGTTGGAAGAAAAAATTTCGAGAGTTTCATAAAACTACATACCTGATTATTGAATAGGTTTGATAAACCGGACTTATAGCTATTGTCCACCATTCAACGAAGACAAACAAGAAAAGAGCGGTCGGAACAAGTTCCGCCAAATTAGAAAAAAGCGGTCGGAACAAGTTCCGACCGCCCAAGTTAAGTACGTCATCAAGCAAATATCAGCGAGCGAGCTGCTCAAACTGATAACTCCTGCATGACATGTCCCTGAAGAAAAACAACCGTGATAGGGATACATTTTGCTGTAAAGCATGATTTTATAGGCCTTGTGGCAAAAATACACCATTTTAACCGTTAATGAGGAATAAACTTCTAAATCAAACCGAAGTGAAGCTATCAAATGCACCCAATGCCAATGCAATTCTAAAGCTAATGAAAACAAGAATGGAAATAATTGTAGTTATTAGAAATTTTTTCCCGACCTTTGATGTAATCGGCGCGCCAGGTTCAGTACCTGCGGCGCTATCTCCATCTTCCCATTGCCCCCTAACACCAAAAGGCAAGGTTACAAACAACACCACCCACCAAATAATAAAGAAAATCGCAAAGCTTGTTAATAATCCCATCCTAATTCCCCTTTGGCTCTTGCATCAGTTCAACCAACACTCCACCGGAATTTGCCGGATGAATAAATATTACCGGCACACCATGCGCGCCCATTCTTGGGCTTCCATTGCCCAAGACTTTGGCGCCACGACTTATCATATCATCTCTGGCAGTGGCTATATCCTCGACCTCAAAACAAATATGATGTTGGCCACCGGCAGGGTTACGCTCCAAGAATTTGGTAATTGGCGAGTTTTCACCCAATGGCGCAATTAATTCCAACTGCCCATTTGGTAGATTGATAAACTTCACCCTTACGCCCTGTTCTGGCAAATCAAAGGCATCTTGCGCATCTATCGCCCCATAAAGAGCAGCCCAATTCGCAGCCTCTTTTTCCACGTCCGCTGTGGCAATACCAATATGGTTGATCCGTCCAATCATGACATTTTCCTATTCATCGACTAAGACAATTATTTCGATATGCGGAGTTTTACCCCAAACCCCGCGTGCATAGCGTTTTATCTTGCGAAACACTTCTGTTTCGGCGGAATTTCGATCTTGTTGTTGTTTTGATTTCAGTTTTGACCAAGTAGAACCGGCAAGTTCTTCGATCTCGTCCAGCACCTGATCAAAATCATTATCATACGGGTCTGGCAGGCCAGATATTCTGGCTTCGGGAATTCCACGCAAACGGTTTCTACCATCAACAGCAAAGCAAACAACCAGCATACCACCAAAACCAAGGTATTTGCGTTCTTTTAACGCCCCCTCGCCTTCAGCAACAATTACCTTGCCATCACGGAACAAACGCGCCGCATAGACCTCATCAACAAGATCGGCACCTGATTGTGACAACTGGATCATATCACCATTTTTAGGTACAAATCCGTGTGGTATCTGTAGCTCTTTTGCCAATTTGCCATGCTCTATCAAATGTCGTCGTTCACCATGTACCGGAATAGCAATTTTTGGTCTGACCCATGAATACATCTGCCGTAATTCATCACGGCACGGGTGGCCAGAAACATGAATATGGCGATCTTTCTCGGTAATGATTTCCACGCCTTGTTCAGCCAAAGAGTTCTGCAAAGCAAAAATAGATTTTTCGTTCCCCGGAATAACTCTTGATGAAAACAACACCGTATCACCACCGGTAAGTTTTACGTGACGATGAGTTCCAGCGGCAATTCGTGACAATGCAGCTCTTGGCTCTCCCTGAGAGCCAGTACATAAATAAAGCACGTTGGCTTTTGGCAAGGATGAGGCTTCGTCCTCATCAATGAACGCTTTGGCATTRGCRAAYAATCCCACATGACGCGCCGCCCCCATCATTCTGTGCATGGAACGCCCCACCAGACAGACCGTTCGCTCATTGGCCTCGGCAGCTTCGACAGCAGATTGCAGCCTTGCAACATTAGAGGCAAAGGAAGCAATTGCCACCGCGCCTTTTTGCTCGCCCACCAGTTTGATTAAGTTATCGCGCACGCCAGATTCTGATCCGGCCTTGCCCTTCGTAAAGACATTGGTCGAGTCACAAACCATTGCCAAAACATCTTCRTCACCTAATTGYTKTAGYTTYTKYGCRTCAGTAGCACTRCCRATYAAMGGATCAKCATCAAGTTTCCAGTCACCRGTATGATAAACYGTRCCCAATTTTGTRCGAATTACCAGRCCATTTGGCTCTGGTATYGAGTGGGTTAAAGTCACCARYTCCAGATCAAAATCRCCCAAAGAAAAACGRCTACCCAAKGGAAYTTCATGTAATGGCACYTYATCWAGMAGCCCATRTTCRGCAAGMCGATCMCGCACCARATAAGCAGTAAAYGGSGTGGCATAWACCGGCRCTTGCAAACGATGCCAAAGCGGAGCAACTGCCCCCATGTGATCCTCGTGGGCATGGGTTAGAATAATTGCCAACAAGTCCTTTTTGCGTTCTTCGATAAATGTCGGATCAGGATAAATCACCTCAACGCCCGGTGTTGAGCTGTCGCCAAAGGTCACCCCGAAATCAACAATGATCCATTTTTCGCGCCCCTTTGGCCCAAAACCATACAGATTAAGGTTCATGCCAATTTCATTGGATCCACCCAATGGCACAAACACCAAGCGATCTTTATTGTTATCGCTCATTTTGCACCTGTATTATAACGATAAACTTCCAATAATCCGCGAATGGTCAAATCGCTCTCAAAGCGCTCAATTTCTTTGGACGCTCCGTCGAACAAGGGCGAAACACCGCCAGTTCCAATAACCGTCATTGGCTTACCATATTCATTTTTTATCCGCCTAATTAAACCATCAATCATTTCCACATGCCCCCAAAATATTCCGGTCTGCATTGCGTTGACTGTATTTGTACCAATGGCCTTATCGGGTTTTTGCAATGCAATTCTGGGCAGTTTTGCCGCCGCATCGTGTAATGCCTCAAGCGATAAATACATTCCAGTAGCAATTGCACCACCAATAAAGCGATCATCATCTGTCACCACATCAAATGTGGTTGCAGTTCCTGAATCGACCAATAATAAAGATCCGGAAACTAAAGTTCGCGCGCCAACGGCATTGACCAAACGATCAGCCCCGACCTCTTTTGGGTTATCAGTGCTAGCAGTAACGCTTAGATCAACACCATCCTCGCCAACTATTAACGGTTCAAAGTTTAAGTACCTTCTGGACAAGTTACGCAAATGAAACAAGGATTGCGGCACAACAGAGGAAATAATACAAGCATCAAGGTCTTTTAACGACAAATCACCCAAGGCCAATAATTGATGCAACCAAACCGCATATTCGTCGGCAGTACGCCCGGTATCAGTTGCTGTACGCCATTGATTTCGCCATTTCTTGCCATCATGAATGGCAAATAACGCATTGGTATTACCACAATCTATTGCCAACAACATCAGTTATGCTCCTCTTGTCCGCCAAAATAAATTTCACCAGCGGATACTTCAATGGCTTTACCATCTGCTTTACGTAATAACAAAGCACCATTTGCCTGCATATCCTCAAAGATACCGGTTTGCCCCTGTGAAGTACGAATAGTATCCCCCAAGCCATGGCAGTTTGCTATCCATGCTTGGCGTATTGGTGCAAACCCTTGATCCTGCCAGATGCTCACCCATTTCTCAAAGCTTTCTATTAAACTAGGCAATACATCAGACGGCTTGATTGCTTGCTCTGGCTTATAAAAATCGGCCAAGCAAGAAGTTTTACGTCCCGAAACTTTAGGCGCATGTGATAAATTGATACCAATGCCGATCACCAAAGTATTTTGCCCCTGTTGTTTCCCCCCATGGCTTTCCAGCAAAATACCACAAAGCTTTGCACCATTAAGCAACACATCATTTGGCCACTTTAACAATAATTGCTGATTGGCCACAAATGGAGCTATCGCATCGATAACGGCTAATGCAGCAGCAAATCCCAGTTCGGCCAATTTTGCCGGCGACGCAGTAAATGAATAAAGTCCGCTGGCGTATAAATTGCCTTTTTGCCCAAGCCATGAGCGATTAAGCCGCCCGCGGCCATTAGTTTGATAATCGGCCAACACCCACAAAGGCGTTTCGCAACCTGCATCGGCAAGACGCAAACATTCGCTATTGGTGCTATCAATCTCGGTAAAATGCCGGATCGCAGTTGGATTAGCCATTAACAAGAAATAGTGAAGCCGCGACAGTTTCTGACCATGACATGAGAGATGGAAGTAACCAGATAGCTCCGGGAAGCATCAGTACTGCGCTCAACGCAACCACGGCTCCTTGACTAAATTTAACTGGCACAAATTCAGCAGCCGGCTCATCGAACCAAATTATCTTGACCAGCCGCAAATAGACAAATGCACCAACCACACTAGCCACTGCACCGTAAATTGCCAGCCATGTAAGATTTGCATCAACCGCAGCTACGAATACAAAGTATTTACCAAAGAAGCCGGCAGCCGGCGGCACACCAGCCACGGAAAACAGTAATATAGTCAAGGCCAATGCCAATGCTGGTTTAGTCCGCGACAAGCCAGCAAGGTCTTCAATTTGCTCGACCATGCCCTCGGCTCTACGCATTGCCAAAATACAAGCAAATACACCTAATGTTGAGATTAAATACAACACCATAAAGAACAATAATCCGCTCATGCCCGATATTGTACCAGTAGCCAGAGCAATCATTGCATAACCCATATTGGCAATCGACGAATATGCCATCAATCGTTTGATGTTTTTTTGCTGGATTGCGCCCAGATAACCGACGGTCAATGAAAGCACACTAATGGCAATTATCACTTGCTGCCAATCGGCAATCATCGCCAAGAACGGCTCAAACAAAATCCGGGCAATCAATATAATTGCCGCAATTTTTGGAGCTACCGAGAAAAAGGCTGTTACCGGTGTTGGCGCACCCTCATACACATCTGGTGTCCACATGTGAAACGGAGCCGCCGAGACCTTAAAGGCCAAGCCACATAACAAAAACACAATACCGATCATCAGGCCAATAGAGCCACCATTTGCCACGGCCTCATAAATACCATCAAAGCGCGTTGCGCCTGAAAAGCCATATATCAGCGATGCGCCATACAGTAATAATCCCGAAGATAATGCACCAAGCACAAAGTATTTCAAGCCGGACTCAGATGAACGCAAACTGTCGCGGTTACTGGCGGCCAACACATAAAGTGCCAAACTTTGCATCTCGACACCGATATAAAGTGACAATAAATCATTGGCCGAAACCATAATCATCATGCCAAGAGCAGCGAACAGATACAGTATCGCAAATTCAGGGGTAAGTCGGTTTTCGGTTTTCAAATAGCCATAAGCCAATAGCAGACTAAATGCGGTGGCCAATAAAGCAGTAAACTTGCCAAACACAGCCAGATAATCCAGCTTCAAAGCCCCTGCAAATAGCTCGTTTGAGCCGTCATCAGGGATTTTATACAATACCAAGCCAGCCGCCACTATCAACGCAGCAATAGCTGCCAAATTAACCGTGGAAGTCATTTTGCGGCCGCCAAAGGCACCGAGCAATAACAAAACCAAAGCAGATAAAACCAGAAATACTTCTGGCAACATCAAAGAAATATTGGACCCCAGATCAGTCACCGGCTCCTCCTATTGGTGTAGCCAACGCTAACCCCGCATCTATTCGTTCAATTAATGCCTCAACAGCTGGCCCGGTAATATCAGTGACCAATGCCGGCATTAAACCCATAACCAATGTTGCCACCACCAATGGCGCAAACATTATTATTTCTTTTTTTGTCACATCAGTGATTCCGGCCAGTTTTTCATTGACCATTTCCCCGAATATAACTTCTCGGTACAAGTTCAAGGCGTAAATAGCCGAAAGGATAATTCCGGTTGTTGCCCCAACTGCCACCCAAGTATTAACCTGGAACACTGCGACCAAGGTCAATATTTCACCAATAAAACCCGATGTTGCTGGCAAGCCGACATTGGCCATGGTGAACAGCATAAAGATCGCGGCATAAATTGGCATTCGATGTACCAATCCGCCATAGGCGGCAATTTCACGGGTATGTATGCGATCGTAAATCACCCCGACAATAAGAAATAAAGCCGCAGAAATTATCCCGTGACTTAGCATTTGGAACATAGCCCCTTGCAGGCCGATAAAGTTCATGGCGAACAAACCCATGGTAACAAAGCCCATGTGTGCCACTGATGAATAAGCAATCAGTTTTTTCATATCAGTTTGTCGAAACGCCACCAATGAAGTGTAAATAATAGCGATCACCGACAAACCCAGCACCATTGGCGCAAAGGTTTGCGATGCAATTGGGAACATTGGCAATGAAAAACGGATAAACCCGTAACCGCCCATTTTAAGCAACACACCCGCCAACACCACAGAACCAGCAGTTGGCGCTTGGACGTGGGCATCGGGTAACCAAGTATGTACCGGCCACATTGGTAATTTTACTGCAAAACTGGCAAAAAATGCCAACCACAACCATATTTGCAATCCGGGATCAAAATCAAAGGCCAGCAATTCGACAATATTTGAGGTTCCGGCAATTGAGATCATGGTGATGATCGCAATCAGCATCAACAATGAACCAAGCAAGGTGTATAAGAAAAATTTGAATGATGCATAGACCCGATTATCGCCGCCCCAAATACCGATAATTAGGTACATTGGGATCAAGCCAGCTTCGAAAAACACGTAAAACATTACGATGTCTAACGAGCAAAACACACCGATCATCAAGGTTTCAAGCACCAAAAACGCTATCATGTATTCGGTTACGCGCTTTTTAATCACCCCCATCGAGGCAACAAAACAAAGCGGCATCAAAAACGTCGTCAACAATACCAGCAAAATGGAAATGCCATCGACACCCATCCGGTAATGAAAACCGGCAAACCAGCTTACATCTTCAACCAGTTGAAACCCGGGATCTGCGGGATTGAACTCGATCAACACCAATATCGACAAAGCAAAAGTAAACAACGAAGTTACCAAAGCTACAGCCGGTGCATTGCGTTCGACAATATCTTTGTCGTCGGCTCGTGCAAAAGCCTTAAACAATAGCAACAATAATGCGCCGATCACCGGCGTGAATGTTGTCAGTGATAATAAATACGGTAAATCACTCACCCTAATTCCCTCCCAGACCGCGCATGAAACTCCATGTCACGAACCCGACCAATCCAATTAACATAACAAATGCATAGTGATAAACGTAGCCTGATTGCAGTTTTGCAGCTTTTCGCGAGATAACAGCGGTAAGTGCCGCAAAACCATTTGGCCCAAGTCCATCAACTAGTTTTTGATCACCGATCTTCCAAAACAAGTCGCCAAGCCTTTTAACATTCTTGACCAAAACTGCGTCATACAATTCATCAAAATACCATTTATTATACAAAAACGGATGCAAAAACCTTGATTGATCCGCCCATTTTTTCGCCCGCCCCGGGTGCAAAATATACAGCCAATATGAAAACGCAAAGCCCAAAGCCATCGCCGTAAATGGTGACCACAACACCCACAATGGGATATTATGATACCCGCCGCCATGGTCTTCTTTTGCAGAAACCTCGCCAGCAACAGAGGCGTGATCTATATCGACAGCATCGGTATCAACTTTGTCTGGATAACCGGCAAATACAGTTCCTTCGATCACCGTAGAGCCCTGCCAAAAATCAGCCGTGTATTTGCCGATGAAGTCTTTTTTGAACATAACGCCAGCAAATAACGCACCCACAGCCAGCAAAGCCAGCGGCACCATCATTACCAATGGGCTTTCTTTGGCATGTTCAAACGTATGAGCATCGCCATTTGGCTTGCCATGGAAAGTCATGAAGATCACTCGCCATGAGTAAAAACTGGTCATCAGTGCGGCAACAACCCCGACCCAAAACGCCAGGTGTCCAAAGGTGCGCCCAGCATCTCCTGCCATCCACGCACCTTCGATCACCGCATCTTTCGAGAAGAAGCCGGCAAAGCCAAATGATGTTCCAGGTATGCCAAAACCGGTTAAAGCTAATGTGCCAATTAACATAAATATCCAAGTAAACGGCATTTTGCGCCACAGACCACCCATTTTACGCATATCTTGTTCGTGGTGCATGCCAACAATTACTGAGCCAGCTCCAAGGAACAATAACGCTTTAAAGAATGCGTGTGTGAACAGGTGGAACATCGCCACATTATACATGCCAAGACCGGCGGCAAAAAACATGTAACCAAGCTGACTACAAGTGGAATAAGCCACTACGCGCTTGATGTCATTTTGCACCAAGCCAATGGTTGCAGCAAAAAACGCGGTTAATGCTCCGATGATTGTAACTATTGCCGATGTAACAGGAGCAGCATCGAAAATTGGCGCACAACGTACTATCAAAAACACGCCAGCCGTTACCATGGTTGCCGCATGGATCAATGCCGAAACCGGCGTTGGTCCTTCCATCGCATCGGGCAGCCAGACATGAAGGAAGAATTGCGCCGACTTACCCATTGCACCGACAAATAATAATATGGCTATTAGTTCAATGGCGTTAAAATCAATGCCAAGGAAATTATAAATCCTGTCTGAGTTGGCGGAAACAGCCGCAAAAACCGTATCAAACGAGAGGGATCCAAAGACGGCAAATATCGTCATAATACCAAGGGCAAAGCCAAAATCGCCAATCCGGTTAGTAACAAAGGCTTTGATCGCCGCAGCATTAGCTGTTGGTTTTTTATACCAAAACCCGATCAGCAAGTATGACGATAAACCAACGCCTTCCCAGCCAAAGAACACCTGCATGAAGTTATCAGATGTYACCARCATCAACATGAAGAAAGTAAACATCGACAAATAWGCAAAGAACCGCGCTTTGTGCGGATCATCGGCCATATAGCCCCATGAATATATATGCACCAAGCACGAAACGAAYGTCACYACCACCAACATAACAGCGGTTAAGGTATCAATGCGCAAAGTCCAATTCGCCTCGAACGAGCCGATAGCGAACCATCTTGCGACCTCTACAGTGGTTTCATGCCCCAAATAAGCAACATCATAAAAAGCGTAAAACGACAGAAGCGCGGAAATTACCAGAAAAACAGTACTGATGAGCTGCGCGCCTTGTTGCCCAACAAATCGTGGCAATAATCCGGCGATAAACGCCCCCAATAACGGTAAGAATACAATGGCCAAATACATCATTTTCGGCTCATCCCTTCATCATGTTAATATGATCGACGCTAATATCGCCGCGATTGCGGAAATAAACCACCAAGATGGCTAGCCCTACTGCCGCCTCAGCCGCAGCAACTGTCAAAATAAACAGCGCGAATACTTGTCCGGTCAAATCATTCAAATGCGCCGAAAAAGCAACAAAATTGATGTTTACCGCCAACAAAATCAACTCTACCGACATCAATACAATCACCACGTTTTTGCGGTTCACAAAGATACCGAAAACACCAATGGTGAAAATAATCGCCGAAACAGCTAGGTAATGATGTATCCCAATTTCCATCATGATAATCCCTCACCCGGCTTTACATCGATAAGCTCTAGTCCGTCTTTTGGAGTACGAGCGACCTGATCAGAAACTTTTTGCCTCTTTACGCCTTTCTTCTTGTTTAAAGTAAGCATAATCGCACCAATCATTGCCACCAGAAGAATAAGTCCTGCTGCCTCAAAGAAAAATGCAAAGTCAGTATACAACACCAAGCCAAAAGCCTCGATATTACTAACCCCCTGCTCTATCGGCACTTGTGCGCTAAAGTTTTCCGGCAAGCGAAACGTGGTTCCAAGAACAATTAGTTCCACGGTCAATACAAACGCCAGCAATCCTCCAAGCGGTAAATATTCAGCAAAACCCTGTTTCAGTTCGACAAAATCAACGTCCAACATCATCACTACAAACAAGAATAATACCGCGACCGCTCCTACATAAACAATCACCAACAGCAATGCTAAAAATTCCGCCCCTAGCATCACAAACAATGCCGCAGCCGAAAAGAAAGTCATTATCAAAAACAATACCGAGCGCACCGGACTGCGGGCAATCACCACCATTAAAGCACAGATGCAAGCCGTTGACGCAAACAGATAAAATGCGATTGCAGGCAAGACAGTTCCAAGTTCCATATCAGTTCTCCAGCCCCCTAACGATAGGGTGCATCTAGCTCCAAATTCTTTGCAATTTCACGTTCCCAGCGATCACCATTAGCCAGCAAACGATCTTTGTCATAAAATAATTCTTCTCTGGTTTCGGTGGCAAATTCAAAATTTGGCCCCTCAACAATTGCATCAACAGGACAGGCTTCTTGGCAATATCCACAGTAAATGCATTTAGTCATATCAATGTCATAGCGGGTTGTGCGCCTAGAGCCATCATCACGAGGCTCGACCTCAATTGTAATGGCCTGCGCCGGACAAACAGCTTCACACAACTTACAGCCAATACAGCGTTCTTCGCCATTGGCATAACGCCGTAAAACATGCTCGCCGCGAAAACGAGGCGATAACGGCCCCTTTTCAAACGGATAATTCAATGTCGCTTTCGGGCGGAAGAAATATTTCATTCCCATGCTAAATCCCTGAATGAAATCTAGCAAAAAGAAACTACGAACAAATAATAAAGCGCGGTTCATATCAAGCTCCATTGATGACAAATGTCACCCATGCTCCAACCAAAGCAACGGCGATTAGAGTCATAGGTAAGAATATTTTCCAGCCCAGCCGCATAAGCTGGTCATAGCGGTATCGCGGCACAATCGCCTTGACCATAGAAAACATAAAAAATACACAGCAAACTTTGATTGCAAACCAAAGCACTGGCGGCAACCAAGTAAACGGCGCAAAATCAAACGGTGCATGCCAACCACCCAAGAACAAAAGAGTAATCAAAGCGCACATCATCACGATGTTCAGGTATTCACCGATCATAAATAACAGATAAAAAGTCGATGAATATTCAACTTGGTAACCAGCAACTAATTCGGATTCTGCTTCTGGTAGATCAAATGGTGGTCTATTTGTTTCTGCCAATGCTGAGATAAAGAAAACAATCATCATCGGAAACATAATCAAAGTAATTGGCGATAATGCAAAACCATTCCAGTGCCAAAAACCACCGGCCTGCGCCTCGACAATAACCGTTAGATTTAACGAGCCACTTAGCAATAAAACCGTGATCAACACCAAACCAATAGTTACTTCATACGAAATCATCTGCGCCGTAGATCGCATAGCACCTAAAAACGCATATTTAGAATTAGAAGCCCAACCGCCAAGAATAACTCCATACACGCCAAGCGACGAAATCGCCAAAATATACAAAACACCCAAGTTCAGATCAGTAATAACCCACCCCGGAGCCACCGGAATAACCGCCCAAGTAATAAACGCCATCAATAATGTCAAAACCGGTGCAAGAGCATAAATTGGCTTATCAACTCCGGCAGGAATGACCGCTTCTTTGAATACGAACTTCAGGAAATCGGCAAACGATTGCAACAAACCAAACGCACCCACCACATTGGGGCCTTTGCGCATTTGCACTGCCGCCCATATTTTACGATCAGCCAGCAACAAAAACGCCAATGAAATTAACAACACCGCTACATAAGCCAGAATGATCAGGGTTTTAACAATGAACCAACCAAGCGGGGTATTTGTATCAAAAAGCATGGTGAAAAATTCAGCCATAATATTACTCCGCCGCCTGTAATTGCGCCACTTGCGAGCTTGCACATTCAGCCATCACCGCACTGGCCCTGGCTATTGGGTTACTGAACCAGAAAGACTTATCCGAAGGGGCAAAAATTGCCGCCTTCATTTTGCCGGCTTTGCCTAATTTTGCGGGATCAAAAGTAGATTTACTTGGCGCTGGAAAAGTCCCCCTTAAAGATTTCACATCATCATAAGGTAATGTACGCCCAACCACGTCCGATAATGCACGAATAATTTTCCAATCTTCTTTGGCCTCACCCTTTGGTGCGACCGCTTGCCTTGTTTGCTGCCAACTCCCCTCAGTATTAGCAAAAGTTGCATTTTTTTCCGTATAAGCAGCGCTAGGAAAAATCACATCCGCCCGATGCGCCCCAGCATCACCATGGCTACCTTGGTAAATAACAAAAGCGTCCCCAGTGCGATCCATATCTAGTTCATCAGCACCAAGTAAGAACAAAGTATCCAGATCGCCAGATTGTGCGGCACTTAACATTTGTTCGGTATCAAGACCGTCTTTTAGCGGTAAAAAGCCCACATCCAAAGCACCAACCCGCGCGGCTGTCCCGTGTAAGACATTAAAGCCGTTCCAATCGTCCGTTACAACATTCCATTTTGCCGCCAATTTACCAGCAGCCCGCAATATTTGCGCTCCATCGGCACGACTAAGCGCGTCCATGCCAATAATAATCATCGGTCGCTTGGCTTTACGCATTGCGCTCATAAACGGGTTTTTCTTGCCATCAAGATCAAGCAAATCATCAGGTTTATTACCAAGATGAGTATACGGGTAGGCTAAATCAGCTTTCGCGCCAACAAGGCCAATTTCAGCATTATTTTGCAACCAAGCTTTACGAATACGAGCATTTAATATTGCTGCTTCATGGCGAGGGTTAGTACCAATCAACAAAATTGCATCGGCAGTATCAATCGCGGCAATACCAGAGTTAAACAAATAACCCTCACGCCCCTGTCCGCCTATTTTAGCACCGTCTTGGCGACAATCCATTGAGCGCACACCCAATGCTTCCAGTAAGTCTTTTAACGTTTTAACGCTTTCCATATCGGCTAAATCACCGGCGATTGCGCCAATTCGACTTGGCTCACCTTTTAGTTTTTCTGCGACTAAAGTCAAAGCCTCGTCCCAGCTGGCCGGACGTAATTTGCCATTTTCACGAATAAACGGTTTATCCAAACGTTGACGCTTTAATCCGTCCCAAACAAAACGGGTTTTGTCGGAAATCCATTCTTCGTTGATGTCCTCGTTAAGGCGCGGTTGGATCCGCATAACCTCAGTACCACGAGCATCAACACGAATGGAGCAGCCAAGGCCGTCCATAACATCAATGCTTTCGGTTTTACGCAATTCCCAAGGCCTTGCATTAAACGCATAAGGGCGCGAAGTCAGCGCACCAACAGGGCATAAATCAATCACATTACCGGACAATTCAGAGGTTAAGTTAGCCTGTAAATACGTAGTAATTTCAGCATGTTCGCCACGACTGATAAGGCCAAGTTCTTCAACACCGGCAACTTCGGAAATAAACCGAACACAACGAGTGCATTGAATACATCGGGTCATATTGGTTTTTACCAATGGCCCCATGTTTTTCTCGGACACTGCACGCTTTATTTCATCATATCTGGTTTCAGAGCGGCCATAGCCTATCGCTTGATCCTGTAGATCACACTCACCACCTTGATCACAAATCGGACAATCAAGCGGGTGATTGATAAGTAAAAACTCCATCACCCCTTCACGAGCCTTTTTGACCACCGGCGTATTGGTGCGAATATTGGCCGGACTGCCATCGCGATTTGGCCGCAGATCATTCAAGCTCATAGCACAAGAAGCCATTGGTTTTGGCGCACCCTGCCATTCCACTAGACACATGCGGCAATTTCCAGCCACGGACAAACGCTCATGATAGCAAAAACGCGGAATTTCCGCCCCGGCTTCCTCACACGCTTGCATCAAGGTGTAATACCCCGGCATCTCATACTCGGTGCCGTCAATGTTAACTTTGCGTAAAATCTCAGTCATCGAAATGTCTCACCAATATTTTGTCTCTCAACCGGCCACCTACTTAAAGACAACACCCAAAGCATAACTAAATTCACCACAGGAACCAAAGACAACAAGGACAACCAACCAGAAAAGCCCATACGAGTGAGAATCTTCCAAATTGGAAAAACCACAAAAAACAGATATAAAATAACAAGAATTAGTATCATCGAACCAATAGATCCTCCCATATCATTCTCCTATTCCGCCGCCACAGCGTGGATACTTTTGCCCACACGGTAATTGTTAATTTTGTCTTCTATTTCGTGCCTGAAATGTCTAATCAACCCTTGCACCGGCCAAGCAGCAGCATCACCAAGCGCACAAATTGTATGGCCTTCTATTTGCTGGCTAACATTTAGCAGTAAGTCAATTTCCGACATTTCTGCCTTGCCAGCGCACATTCTGGTTAATACCCGCCACATCCAGCCAGTACCCTCGCGGCACGGCGTACATTGGCCGCAGCTTTCATGCTTATAGAAATAAGCCAAGCGAGTAATTGCCTGCACCATGTCGGTGCTTTGATCCATGACGATCACACCGGCAGTTCCAAGGCCAGATTTATGTTCAGCCAGAGCATCAAAATCCATCAATACAGTATCGCAAATATCCCGTGGCAGACACGGAACCGATGAGCCGCCGGGGATCACAGCTTTTAGGTTCTCCCAGCCGCCGATTACACCGCCAGCATGAGTTTCAATCAGCTCTTTTAACGGGATAGACATTGCTTCTTCGACATTACATGGCTTATTCACATGCCCGGAAATACAATAAACCTTAGTGCCGACATTGCCCGGTCTGCCAAACGATGAAAACCATGCAGCACCCCGGCGCAAAATAGTTCCAGTTACAGCAATGCTCTCGACATTATTGACCGTAGTCGGACAGCCATAAAGACCGGCATTGGCCGGAAATGGTGGCTTTAGCCTTGGCTGCCCCTTTTTGCCCTCTAGGCTTTCCAGCAGAGCAGTTTCTTCACCACAAATATAAGCACCGGCACCATGATGAACAAAAACATCAAAATCCCAACCAGAACCACAAGCGTTCTTACCGATCAATCCATCGGCGTAAGCCTCGTCAATAGCGGCTTGCAGACGTACACGCTCGAACACATATTCGCCGCGCAGGTAAATGTAACAAGCATGAGCGCGCATAGCAAAAGCAGCGATAAGGCAACCCTCAAGCAGTAAATGCGGATCATGACGCATCATGTCACGGTCCTTACAAGTCCCCGGCTCACTCTCATCGGCATTGACCACCAAATAATGCGGGCGGTTGCCCACTTCTTTTGGCATAAATGACCATTTTAATCCGGTAGGAAAACCAGCCCCACCTCGGCCACGTAAACCAGAATCCTTGATTTGCTCAACAATCCAGTCCGGGCCGTAATTTAAGAAATCACCAGTGCCATTCCACGCGCCGCGCTTTTTCGCCGATGGTAGTCGCCAGTCTTCACGACCATAAAGGTTGGTAAAAATGCGATCCTTATCTGCTAACATTATTTAGCACCTCTTTTGGTAGCGGTTTTCTTTGCAGCCGGCTTTTTCTTGGCCACTTTTGGCTTAGACGTTTTCGGTTTAGAGGGGGCGTTAGGAATGCTCTTTAGTTTTTTAGCTTTTGAGCCATCGAACAATGATTTATCAATCAAGGTCAGGCTTTTGCCAATTGGCGCTGATGCCTGTCTGTCTATCCGCGGCCCTGGCATAACCGCCTTGCCAGACGCAAGTTCATCTAGCAAAGAATTCATGCTTATTTCGTCCAAATCTTCGTAATAATGATCGCCTTTGGCATTAGAGATTTGCACCATTGGTGCATTAACGCAGGCTCCAAGGCATTCCACCTCAGCCCAAGAAAACAAACCATCATCGGAAACCGTACCGGCGGAACCAATTCTGCTTTGGCAAATTTTGATCAAATCACCGGAGCCACGCAACATACATGGAGTTGTGCCGCAGACCTGTATCAGGTGTTTGCCGACGGGCGCTAAATTAAACATGGTGTAAAAGGTGGCTACCTCAAGCACCCGAATATAAGCCATATCAAGCCGATCGCCAATGACCCGCATTGCTATTTCGGGCAGCCAGCCATCATTGTCCTTTTGGGCTATCCACAACATTGGAATAACCGCAGAACGCTGTTTGGTCTTGGGGTATTTTTTCAACCAGTATTTAACCTGCTTTTCGCCAGAGGCAGAAAAAGCAAAGCTTTTTGGTTGTTGTTTGGCAAGTTGACGCGAACCCATCAGGCGACTTCCTCTATTTCTATACCATGGTGAGAGGCTGCAACCTTGAAACAACCAAGGCATAATAACCTAATGAGATCATTTTGTTGGCTCACCCATTGCTCATCACTCAATTTATTACATTTTCCACAAACAGCGTCATACTCTTGGTTTTCGACCGACCAATAAAACCCAACCTCTTTGCCGGTTTTCATTGCCTTAGCAATATGCTTGCAAACAGCAGTTTCTGGCTGCTTACCATGAGTGCCGCATTGGAGATAATTGGTCATGAAATGCCCCGCATATTTAACACCTGTTGCATGATCAATTTACTCTCTTATCAGTTTCAGGGTTAACATTGGCCAATTGGATAATTTTGATCTTTTTATCAAATTCATTATCAGTAATCACGCCTTCGTCGCGCAACCATTTGAACTTGCCAATTTCTTCATTGATGTCATTTTCAGAATTAATATCACCATAAACCATCAAAAACTGCTCACGACGATGATTGAACATTTCCTGCACAATATTGTCATGATCATCATTTTGTAGAACCATAATATTACCCTTTGCGGTTCTAAATATAGTATATTTAACTTGGCTAAATTGAAATACAGCCAAGCAAATAACACCAAGCAGCAACCAAAGCCCATCAGCCATTGTCAAACTACCATCAACCACACCCAAGCCCAATATAATCAGTCCTAACAAGCACCAGATAAACCCGACATTTCGAAGCCAAATATTTTTATCGGTAAAACTAGAGCGGTCATTGGGTACCGAAGTATAAACAACGCGAAATTGCTCTTCGGTTTGATTGTCCTTGCGATAGTATTTGAAGCTCTCGGAGCCAAAATCAAACTTTATGGTGTTGAAAAATTTCTTTTGAACGATTTCACTCATCGATCAATCTCCCCGAACACCACGTCCAAAGTTCCGATCAATGCTGCAACATCGGCCAGCATGTGACCTTTTGCCATGAAGTCCATAGCTTGCAAATGAGCAAAGCCCGGAGCCTTGATTTTACAGCGRTACGGCTTATTTCCACCATCGGAAACCAGATAAACCCCAAACTCGCCCTTGGGAGCCTCAATGGCCGTATAAATYTCACCTTTTGGTACATGAAARCCTTCKGTAAACAGCTTRAAATGATGRATCATCGCTTCCATTGAYTGTTTCATCTCGGCGCGTTTTGGTGGCGCTACCTTGCCACTAGTTTCCATGATCGGCCCTTTTGGCATTTTGGCGATACATTGCTCGATAATATGGATTGATTGGCGCATTTCTTCCATGCGTACCAAATAGCGATCATAACAATCACCGTTCTTACCAATAGCAATTTCAAAATCCAACTCGGAATAGACTTCATACGGCTCAGCCCGTCGAATATCCCATGCCATGCCAGAGCCACGAACCATTACTCCGGAAAAGCCCCAATCCAGCGCGTCTTGTTCAGTTATTACACCAATTTCGCAATTACGCTGCTTAAATATACGATTATTATCGAGCAAACCCTCAATGTCTTTTAGCACAGCCGGAAAAGTTTTGCACCACGCACCAATGTCATCGATTAAGTCTTGTGGTAGATCCTGATGCACACCGCCGGGGCGAAARTACGCAGCATGCAAACGCGCACCGCAAGCCCGTTCATAAAACACCATTAGCTTTTCGCGCTCTTCAAAACCCCAAGCCAGTGGAGTTAAAGCACCKACATCCATTGCTTGGGTAGTGATGTTYAACAAATGACTTAATATCCGGCCAATTTCCGAATATAAAACCCGTATATATTGCGCCCGACGAGGYACTTCGATATYGGCCARYCGCTCAATAGCCAGRCAAAATGCGTGTTCYTNGAWTCMYCGKCGMAMCMKWGTCYWRMCGNNATCRAMATACSGCATTGCTTGAAGATAAGTTTTATGTTCGATCAGCTTTTCTGTACCACGATGCAAAAGGCCAATATGCGGATCAACCCGCTCTACCACTTCACCATCAAGATCAAGTATCAGCCGCAAAACCCCGTGTGCCGCCGGGTGTTGGGGGCCAAAGTTGATAGTAAATTTACGTTTTTCAGTTTCTGGATCAGCCATTTTTTGCCTCACCCTTTGCCTTCTCTTCAGCCACGTAATTTGCGCCTTCCCATGGGCTTATATCGTCAAATGTTCTAAACTCTTGTGGTAATGATACTGGCTCGTATACCACCCGTTTTTGTTGTTCGTCATAACGGCACTCAACATGGCCGGACAATGGAAAGTCCTTGCGCAAGGGGTGGCCAGTAAAACCATAATCGGTTAACAGTCTTCGCAAATCAGGGTGACCAGAGAAAACTATCCCGAACATGTCAAATGCCTCGCGCTCATACCAATCAGCCGCCGGGTAAACAGAAACCGCACTGGGTACTACCTCGTCTTCATCAACCATCACTGTTAGGCGAATACGGTGGTTACAATACATCGATAGAAAATGGTAAACCACCTCGAACCTGGAACTACGCCCCGGATAATCAACACCGCAAATATCTACTAATGTGCTAAATTTGCACTGAACATCATCGCGCAAGAAGCCAAGCACGTTAAGAAGTTGGTCTCGGTGAATTTCTATTGCCAGCTGACCATTGGTAATGGTTGAGTCAATAAGAGCATCACCAATTTTTTTAGCCAGATATGTATCCAGTTCTTGCAACTTACTCATCGGATAATATCCCCCTCACGGCGAATTTTTTTCTGTAATTGCAAAATACCATAAACCAAGGCCTCGGCAGTTGGCGGACAGCCGGGAACATAAATATCCACCGGCAATATTCGATCACAACCACGCACTACTGAATAAGAATAATGATAATAACCGCCGCCATTGGCACACGACCCCATAGAAATCACATAACGCGGGTTTGGCATTTGATCATACACTTTACGCAAAGCCGGCGCCATTTTATTGGTCAAAGTTCCAGCGACTATCATAACATCCGATTGTCTGGGTGAGCCACGCGGCGCAAAGCCCAAGCGCTCAACATCATATCTAGGCATGGCGGTGTGCATCATCTCGACGGCACAACAAGCAAGCCCGAATGTCATCCACATTAACGAGCCGGTTCTTGCCCATGTTATCAGTTCATCAGCGCTGGCAATGACAAAGCCCTTGTCCATCAGCGCATCATTAACCCCGTCAAAATACGGGTCGTGTTTTTTTGGATCATAGGCCGGAGTTAAAGCGGTAGCGGCTTCAAAGGCTGATGGTTTATTATCACTCATAGCTTACTCCCACTCCAACGCGCCGACTTTCCAAGCATAGATAAAGCCTATGCCTAGTTCGGCTAAAAATACCATCATTGACCAAAACGCATACGGCCCGACCTGCCCCAAAGTAACTGCCCACGGAAATAAAAACGCTATTTCAAGATCAAATATGATGAACAGGATCGCCACCAGATAAAATCTGGCATCGAATTTCATTTTCGAGTCATCAAATGGATTAAATCCGCACTCATAAGTAGATAGCTTTTCCGGATCCGGAGATTTGGGAGCCATGATCAACGGCATGGCCAAAAACGCAAAAGCAATAACCAATGCAATACCAGCAAAAATAAGTACCGGTAGATAGTCGAGTAGCAAACCACTCATCGTCAAGCTCTCCATGATATACTGAAACCAATAATTAGGTCAGATAATATCTATAGGTTCAAAACTGTGGCGCGACTCACTATTGAATACGCCCCCGCACTGCACAAGAAGCTAAGACCGTATTGGCAATATTGCAATCTCTGAATTGTCGATTTTCACGGAAATAATGCCGCAGTTAATCACTTGCCAACTTTACGATAAGTCACAAATAAATCACCACTCTGCCCAGATTTCGGCATGTTTCACACGCCTATTGGTTTCGAGGGCTATCCAAAAGGAATTGATAAGATGAAATATTTGCAGCAAACATCAGCTTTGGCCATTAGTATCGCTATAGCAACCATGGCAATCAACACTCCAGCAGAAGCCAGTTCACGCTATGAAAAGGTGGAGGTAGCATTTGTCCTTGATACCACCGGCTCCATGTCTGGACTTATCGAAGGAGCCAAACAGAAAATCTGGTCAATCGCTAATGAAATTATTGATGTTGAAGAGGATAGTCAAACCAAGGTCAGCTTTGCTCTGATCGGTTATCGTGATCGCGGCGATGCATATGTGACCAAGTCCTATGACATGACCGACGATATTCACGGTATTTACGGCAATTTGTTACAATTCCAAGCGAAAGGCGGTGGCGATAGACCTGAATCAGTCAATCAAGCACTTTATGAAGCGGTCAATGATCTTAGTTGGAGCAGTGACGGTAAAACCTTGCGCATGGTGTTTTTGGTTGGCGATGCTCCGCCGCACATGGATTATGATAATGACATTCAATACCCGCAGACCGCGCGGATGGCCAATAATCGAGACATAATTATCAATACCATACAAGCAGGACGTGACAGCGAAACCTCTCGCATCTGGCGCACCATCGCCAAACTTGGTCAAGGCGATTATGTGGCAATACCGCAAGATGGCGGAATGCAGGTGATTAACTCGCCTTATGATCAGGACATCGAAGTACTGCAACAGCGGATCAGTAATTCCACTATGGGATATGGCAATGCAGAAACTCGTAAAAAGTTTCGTTCCAAACGCGATACAGTACTTGGCGCATCGTCTTCTGTGGCCTCTGATATGGCAGAATATCGCCTAAAGGCTGGCAAGAGCAATCAGGTGATCACCGGAGTTAATGAACTGATTGAAGATTATGAAGATGGTAAAATCAAGCTTGAGGAAATTGCTGTTGATGATTTACCAAACGAGCTCAAGGATTTGAGCGTTGAGAAAAGACAGGCAAAAGTTGAAACTTTGGTAGCCGAACGAGCGCAGCTAAACAAGAAACTCAAAACATTGGTAAAACAACGTGAAACTTTCGTTGAAACCAAGCGAAAAGAAAACGAAGCTAAAACAGAAGAAGATGCTTTTGATACTCAGATAAGAAAATCTATCGAGCGGCAGATGAAGTCCAAATAACTGTCGCCAAAATCAACCGAACTTGCCGGCAATATAGTCTTGGGTGCGTTTTAATTTTGGCTCAGAAAACATTTGTTTGGTTTTTCCAGCTTCAATAATTTTACCAAGATGGAAAAACGCCGTGTAATCAGAAACCCTTGCTGCTTGTTGCATTGAATGGGTAATAATTACGATGGTGAATTTCTTCTTGAGGTCATTTATTAAGTCCTCAATGATCTTTGTGGCAATCGGATCAAGCGCCGAACATGGCTCGTCCATCAAGATCACTTCTGGTGTAACAGCAATAGCTCTGGCGATACATAATCGCTGTTGCTGGCCGCCGGAAAGTGACGTGCCAGGATCTTCCAACMGATCTTTTACCTCGCCCCAAAGACCGGCGCGATTTAGGGATTTTTCCACCAGTTTGTCCAGCTGTTCTTTATTGCTGGTCAACCCGTGAATTTTTGGTCCGTAGGCTACGTTTTCATAGATTGATTTTGGAAATGGATTTGGCTTTTGAAACACCATGCCGATTTTCTGGCGCAGCAAAACCACATCAACTTTTTTCTTATAGATGTTAAAACCGTCAAGCAGAACATCACCGTCAACTTTACAACTATCAACCACATCATTCATTCGGTTCAAACAGCGTAGAAAAGTTGATTTACCGCAACCAGAAGGGCCAATCAGCGCGGTAACTTTATTTTTGCGTATCTCAAGATCCACATCAAACAAAGCCTGCTTATCACCATAAGAGACGTTTAAGCCCTTGGTCTGCATTCTGATATTTTTATCTTTCATGGGATTTCCGAGTATTTTAAGTATGATGAGAAAGTTCGCTTACCAGTCATATTGGAATTTCTTCCTGATATAAGCCGCAGTTCCATTCACCGCGCCGAGTATCAACAACAATATTATGATACAAGCCGAAGTTTTTTCCACAAAACCTAATTCGGGACTATCGGCCCACAAATATATCTGGGTTGGCAGTGAAGTTGCCGGATCAAGAATGCCGGTTGGCACRTCGGCAACAAAAGCCACCATGCCGATCATAAGTAATGGCGCAGTTTCACCCAAAGCACGGGCRACCCCAAGRATTGTTCCGGTCAATATYCCCGGCAAGGCATAAGGAATGGTGTGGTGCAATGTCACTTGAACCTTGGTCGCACCCAAAGCGGTAGCGGCAAAGCGGACCGACGGCGGAACAGCAGCCAATGCGTTGCGCGAGGCAATAACAATAGTTGGCAAAACCAACATCGACAAAGCAAAGCCACCTACCAGTGAAGATGAGCGCGGCATGCCAAAGAAATTCAAATATATTGCCAAAGCAAGTAGCCCAAAAATAATCGATGGAACCGCCGCCAAATTATTGATGTTGACCTCAATCAGATCGGTTAGCTTGTTCTTTGGCGCAAATTCTTCAAGATAAACCGCAGCGCCAATACCAATAGACATTGCGATACTCATACAAACGACGATCGAAAATATCGACCCCATAATACTGCCCAAAATCCCGGCCTGCTCCGGCGCACGACTGTCGCCATTGGTAAAAAAGCTCGTATTAAACACCGAACGCACCGAATTATCCGCCCGCAACTCCTCAAGCCATTTTATCTGTAAGTCTTTGATTTTTCGCTTGCTCTCATCAATTTCATTGTTGGTTTTCCCCTTGATATACATATCAATCAATGACGAAGCCGGCAGCCAAACTTGATCAGTGGTGCCAATTATTTCAGGGTTTTTACTAACCATCAAACGCAGATTATTGGCTCCCCCCTTACTAACTAGCTTGTACAGCATGAAGCGTTGTTTACGCCCCTCGGCCTCAGGGAATTGTTGCTTTAACGAGTTTCGTAGAATTTTGCGGTAATTACCTGTTTCAACCAGGCTTTGATCAAATGTCACAACTATTCGTAATTGCGCCTGAGTAAACGCTGTATAACCATCGGCAATAATACTGGCAAAAAATACCAATAAAAAAATCATTGAGGCAGCAATCGCACTAAACCCAAAAGCACGAAACCTGCGTTCTCTTGCGTGCCGTTTAGCCAAATGCACCTGCTTCTTTTTAGAGCTACCCAGTTTTAACTTAAACGGGTTTTTCTTTTTCTTGTCGTGCGTCATGGCAATTTTTGTAGTTGGCTTAATCATATTGTTCTCGATATTTTCGGCTAATGAACAAAGCCGCCACATTCAAAACAAGGGTAAAGAAAAACAACGTCAACCCAAGAGCAAAGGCCGCCAGAGTTTTCGCGCTATCAAACTCTTGATCACCAACCAGTAAAGTAACAATTTGCACGGTTACCGTAGTTACCGCTTCAAATGGATTAGCGGTTAATTTTGCTGCTAACCCTGCGGCCATAACCACAATCATAGTCTCGCCAATACCTCTGGAGACACCCAATAACATGGCACTGATAATACCCGGTAACGCTGCCGGTATCACTACCAAACGCACGGTTTCAGAACGGGTTGCACCCATGCCGGTAGATGCGTCTTTTAGCGATTGCGGAACAGCGTTCATTGCATCATTCGAGAGCGACATGACATATGGTATGATCATAATGCCCATGACTATTCCGGTGATCATCGCACTTTCCGAGGCAATCGAAAGTCCAAAGAAGTCCCCGACCCCACGCAAAAATGGCGAGAAAGTAATTACTGCAAAATATCCGTAAACCACCGTTGGCACACCGGCCAACATTTCCAATATTGGTTTGATAGAAGTAACGGTTTTTTTAGGGGCATATTCGCTTAAATATATCGCCGAGAACAGGCCAACTGGCGCGGCAATACACATGGCAATAAAGGTGATCAACACTGTACCCATAAACAAAGGCACTGCGCCGAACGAGCCGGAGCTACCAGCTTGATCGGCTCGCATCGCAGTTTGCGGTGACCATTGGGTTCCGAACAAGAAATCCCAAACCGGAACAATATTAAAGAATCTAATCGATTCAAATAAAACAGAAAAAACAATCAACACGGTTATCAGCACAGAAAACGCTGCGCACATAAAGAAGTAACCTTTAATTATTTTATCAAATCTAGCCATAATTTCAGCTTATACACACCTCTTATAGACCCTGCCAACCGGGGTCTGTCATTTAATCATTGCCGCAGCTTTTCGGGTTTTATCTAAGTCTTCTTTTGATAAGGGTATTAGCCCTTTTTCCACCAAATAGCCTTCTTCACCAATTGCAATATCACTAACCAATTCTAGGGCAAATTCTTTCACGCCAGGGATCATTCCAGAATGAACATTTTTTGCATAAACAAACAATGGTCTAGATACTCCATAACTGCCGCTGGAAATATTTTCAAAAGACGGCTCGACACCATCTATGACACTGCCTTGTACTGTTGCACCGTTTTCATCAAGAAAACTAAATCCGAAAATGCCAAGAGCTTGTTTATTGGCGATTAGTTTTTGCACAATCAAATTATCATTCTCGCCAACTTCGATATACCGACCATCTTCACGAACCAAATGGCAGGTTTTCTTACGATGCTTCTTATCGGGAAAAGCGGCGATGAACTCTGGCAAATCCTTACAAGACGGCTCCAACACCAACTCGACAAACGCATCACGAGTTCCAGATGTTGGTGGCGGGCCATAAACTTCGATTTTTTGATCCGGCAAAGACGGATCAACTTCATTCCAGTTTTGATAAAAATTATCAACCAACTCACCGTCTAATGGTATTTGCTTAGCCAAAGCCAAGAACATTTGTCTCTTGGTAAGTTCAAAGCGTTCAACCTCAACAGAATTAGCCAAAACAATACCGTCATAGCCAATTTTAAGTTCGGCAATTTCCATGATGTTGTTTTTTGCACAGCGATCAATTTCGCTTTGTTTTATTGCTCTTGAGGCATTACTAAAGTCAGGGTATTTCCCGCCAATGCCAGAACAAAACAACTTAAAGCCGCCGCCGGTTCCGGTTGCTTCGATAATTGGCGTTTTGAATTTGCTATTATTACCAAACTCTTCGGCAGCCACCGTTACAAACGGATAAACAGTTGAAGAACCAACAACTCTGATTTGCTCTCTAACTTTGCTCGAATTAGCACCACAAGCGATAACTGACAGTGATAGGTAAAGCATTACCAGACCAAATAAAGTTCTTTTTAACATGGCTTTTCTCTAAGTTTTATTTTGGTAATTATATTGCTTACTTGACATACCGCAACTATAATTTCAGTATTATGACATTATCATAAATATCGAAATGAAAGTAATAGCGAATGAAAGCCAGAACAGCCGTAATAGCCTTTGATTCTCTGTCACATAGCGGGAGATTAAAGATATTCCGCAAGCTAATAAAACGCGGAAAAACCGGACTTGGCGCAGCAGAGTTATGCAAAATAATGGACATACCACCGGCGACATTGTCGTTTCATATGTCAAAACTAATAAATGGCGACTTGGTTACTTCACACAAAAAAGGCAAATTCATCACCTATACGGCCAACCCAAAACAAGTAACAAAAATCATCAACTTTCTAATGGATAAATGTTACCTTGAGAACGAAAATAAAACAGCTGCATAATAAATCAACTGAGTTGATGACGGCGTTTTGATAGTCAATATCTAGACCCTCACCATTCGATCAAAATTGAGCGCTACTCAATTTATATCCTCACCCTTGTATCTGCATCTGGTTATTGATCACTCGTTTGGGATGAATGGGCAGACAACCATAGCGATGGTATGTCATAGAAAGACTATGCCGTTGCCTGTATATTTTTCCAATATTTTATGTAGACACCAACGATCACAATCATGATAAAATAGGCTATTATTAACGTCAAATTGCTCTCAAAGTGATTCAAATTAGAATGTACGGAAAATACATATGTGCCATCGGATAGTTGGTTGGAAGTGGGAGTGAGAATATAGCCAAACATATTATTAGCAAAATGCAGGCCAATCGCGCTACTTAAGCTACCGGTTTGCAGAACAAGTATGGAGGCTGCAACACCAAGTAGAAATACTCTGATTAGATATAGCCACGAAGTCGTGTCAGATATTCGACCCTCAATATGAGTTGCTGCAAAAACAACATTTACAAAGAAAACCACCAACCATGTATTCGTCGTGAAGGTAGAGAGCACGCGGGTCAAATACCCTCGAAAAAGCAACTCCTCCATTACACAAGAGATCAAAATTAAAACCGTATAAAGTAAAACAATATCAAAATTGTCGCTCTTGATGCCTTTTTCTATGAGAACTCGGCCGCCTGTTATATGCAGTAAGTATGCTCTAAGAGCCAAAATACATAAAAATAAAACAAAACAAACAAACAAACAAACAAACAGTATTTTTAAATTAAATTTACTATCTAATGAAAAAAAACAAAGAAATCTTGTTTGTGCCAAAACTTGATCACGAAAACCATTACCACTACCAGAATTATGCTGAAACTGTGATCTCGTATCATAGCACTATGTGCCGCATAACTTCTCGGATGTAAGAAATTTTTTGATTCACTAAAATAAGCAATGCTTAAATCAATCGAAGGAAGAGAAAGTCCGTAAATCAGGCTACCAATGATCAAACAACCAATGATGCCGAGTGAATATAGGGCCTTTGCGGGTAATTTTTGTGGCCAATTCAGCACGTATAAAATCCATAACTAAAAGACCATAAAACTAACTTCACACCGTAAGTCTAGCAAGTAATGTTAATCAAGCAATACTTGAACCAACGTTAACAAGCTTCTTAAATCTTAAATTACTCGTCCGGCTCTGATCCCGGTGCCAAGGTTAGCTGTAGTCCGTCAAATTCTTCAGACATTAAAATCTGGCACGACAGGCGCGAATTGTCCTGCACCATGTGGACTCACGTTTGAAGTGCAACACTGTTAAGGTGTTATTGCGATGGGATATATATTCGGGTGTTTTGATATTTCACCGCGAGACAAATAGAATATTATTAACTAGGTGCGACCGCGCCCATTTTAAGATTTGGGGCAATCGTTTGCCGCGCCGTCGCAGGTCATTGCGAAGCAATTTGACCGCCAGACAAAAGAAGGGTGAATAAGGGGCACGTGACCCTTCACACGTAACCCTTAAATAACAATCATTGGCAAAGACTGCCCATAAATTGAGGGTTAATTGGCAAAGATTTAGCACTCATTGCCCCTTACTCACTCTTGAATGAAGGGGATAAGTTGCAAGTATACCCGCTTTATTCGCGCTTGCTATAATGGTGGTGCAGATGGCTCTAACAGGTTAGTTTGCGGCTCTTTGACATGGTAAATACGCCCTAATCTCAATAAAACGTGGGTTTTGGTGGTGGTTGCTAAAAACGGTTATCATGGCAAGAATTGTTTCCTGCCGTGCAGTTTTGAGTTTTATCCGCTGGAAAAACGCTTAAAAGTGAAACTGGTTTTATTTTCGAGTATACTCCGTCGACCCAAAAAGTGGTTACCGGTTTTTGGTTAAGTTGATGGATAACAAAGATAAAATATACTCAAAATACCGTTTAGTTCGGTGTTTTGAGTATATTATTGTGGTGCTGGCAGTCTTTTTATTTCTGCCAGTTACTGCATTTGCTGATACGGTTTTAATGGGCGAGGCGCGAAAAGTATTGTCAGCTTATGGCGGACAATTATGGCCGGGGTTTTTCGGCAAGGACTTTCCGATTGTTATAGTAGATCATAAGCACGACAAGTTTTACTGCGCCAGAAAGTTACCCGTTGGTTTTACTCTATTT